>JBBQNT010000053.1:0-16600 GCA_038330215.1 Gemmatimonadales bacterium | reverse complement strand
CTACACGGTGGAAAACCTCAAGAACGCGATCGTGAACGTTCGTGCGGCCGAGTCCTCGATCCGTGACGTCGACATGGCGGACGAGATGGCGCAGTTCACGAAGAGCAACGTGTTGTCGCAGGCAGCAACGGCCATGCTGGCGCAGGCCAATCAGTCCAGTCAGGGCGTGCTGTCGCTGCTCCGCTAGACGGAGTGGCGGTAACCGTTCGACTGCCCCGGGGCCGGCGCTACGCCGGTCCCGGGGTAGTGGCCTAACAATAGGATTCCATCATGACGTCTCCGATCGCGAATTTCAGTGGCTTGGCCAGTGGTGTACAGTGGAACGACATTGTCGCTTCCCTCGGCGCGGCCGAAGAAGCACGGCTGGTCACGCCCGTAGTAAACCAGATCGCCAAGCGCGAGGCGCAGCGTACGGCGTGGACCAGCTTCCAGAAGCTCGTCGACACACTCAACGACAGCGCGCGCGCGATTCGCGTCTCCGGCTTTGGCGGCTTTCTTGCAACGGCGCCCGATAGTCCGCTCACCGGCGCGACGCTGTTCGGCGCCTCGGCCTCGAGCCTGGCGACGGCTGGGCGCTATCGCATGGAAGTGCTGCAGCTCGCAGAGACAGCCAAGATCGGCGGCGGCTCGGTCACCGATCGCTCGGCCGCAATGAACGTCACGGGTGACTTCGCGATCAACGGCACGACCATCAACGTTGCAGCGGGCGATTCGCTCGAAGCGATTCGCGACAGCATCAATCTCGCGAACAGCGGCGCCACGCCCACGGGCGTGAGCGCGAGCATCATCAATGAAGCGGCCACCGGCGGACGTCTGGTGCTCACGCGCACCACACCGGGTGCATCGGGCATCCAGCTCACGGACGGCACGGGGGGCATCGCGCGCGAGCTGGGATTTCTCGACTCGCGCAGCGCGCCGGTCTCGTCCACCTCGACTGCGATCGCGGCGGCGCTCGGCCTCGCCGTGTATCCCCCGCTCGCCTCGATTCGCGTCGGAGGTGAAATAATCACGGTGGATCTGTCCACCGACTCGATCGCGAGCATCGCGGCCAGGATCAATGCGGCCGGCGGCCAGGCGTCCGTCGAAAGCATTCAGTTCGGCGACGAGACGCGCTACCGCCTCGTGGCCGACGGCAATGTGCAGGCCGTGGTTGGCGATCCGAACAGTCAGGCCGTGATCGACGCGATGGGATTCGGCGCGGGATCGACGGGTTCGGTGCGCCAGGTTGTGGCATCGGGTGCGCTTACCGATGCGAGTGACGCGGTGGCCACGGCGACGACGCCGCTGGCCGGCCTCAAGCTCGGCGGCGCTTCGGTTGGCCTGGGCGACGGTGACGCGATCAACATTCGCGGACTGCGCGGCGACGGCACTGTCGTCACGATCGGCATCAAGATTGATCCTGGCGAGACGGTGCAGGACCTGCTCGACAAGATCAATGACGCGACGAATGGCTTCGGGGCGCCGGGTCGCACGGCCGCGGCTACGCTCGGCGCGGACGGAAAAATCCGGCTCGCCGACGACACGGGTGGTGCCTCGCGCCTCTCGTTCTCCATGGACATCGTGCGCGCGGACGGCAGCACCGGTTCGTTGGGCTCCTCGACGGTCGCAACGGCCGGCCGTTCGCGTGAGCTGCAGCAGGGCCGCGACGCGATCATTCGCGTGGACGGGGCGGAGTTCACGCGCAGCACGAACACGATCACGGACGCGATCCCCAACGTGACACTGTCGCTGATGTCAGCGGAAGTGGGTACGACGGTAGACCTCAGCATCGACCGCGATACGGACGGGGCGAGTACCGCCGTCAAGACACTGGTGGACGCATACAACGCGGTGCGCACGTTCTTCGACGAACAGCGACAGCTCGACGCGCCACTGTACGGCAACTCGTCGCTGCGAAGCGTGGTGGACAGCTTCTCGGCGTCATTGCGCACGGAGATCGCGGGCAACTCCACATACTCGCGCCCCACGCTCGTCGGCATGGTGCTCGATCGCAACGGCTCGCTCACGTACGACGCGGCAAGGTTCAAGGCGGCGCTGAACGCCGCGCCCGCAGAGATCGGGGCGCTGTTCGGGTTCAGCGGCATGGGCGGCGCGTTCGTGAGCGCCACCGATCGCGCCACGGCGTACGGCACCGGCACGATCAGCACGCAGTTGCAGTCCATCACCGACACCACGGCGCGACTCAAGACGCGAGAGGCGGACGCGCGTCGCCGGCTCGAAGCGCGGCGCGACGCACTGGTGGCGCAGTTCACGCAAATGGAGTCGGCACTGAGCCGGCTCAACACGCAGGGCACGGCGATGGCCAGCTTGCTCAGCTCAATTCAGAATCAGCGATGATGATGCCGATACTCTGCTTAGTCAGCGGCAATGCATCGTCATCGTCTCCAGCCCCAGTGCACATGTCATATGCGAAGCAAGGCGCGAGCTATCGCGACCTGGAGGTGCTCAGTGCCGCTCCGGATCGCCTGCTGCTCATGCTGTTCGACCATCTGCTCGTGCAGCTCGAGCGCGCACGCATCGGCACCGAACGCATCGATCTGAACGTGCAGGTCGGCGCGCTGGTGAAGGCGCGCGCAATCATCGGCGAACTGCTCGCCACGCTCGACTTCGAGCAGGGTGGAGCGATTGCCACGCAACTGGCCGACCTCTACCAGTTCATGCTGCTGCAGCTGGTTGACGTGGGACAGCGCCGCGACGTGGCGATGCTGCGCCGGCTGTCGGCAATTGCAGCAACCCTGCGCGACGGATTCGCCGGCGCGGTGAAAAAGGTCAACGCCGTGCAGTTGTCCGCGTGATGGCATGATGCGTCGCGCGAACACGGAGGTGTGGGTCGCCATGGTGCAACAGTTCGAGGCCGTTGGTCAGGAAGCCGACGCGCTGCTGGACGTGGATTCGCCGCGCGTTGCGGCGCTGCTCGCCGAGCGGGATGCGCTGCTCGCGCAGCTCTCGGCGGCCATCGCGGCCGACCCGTATCTGTCCGGAGAGCGCGAGGCAATCACGCCGGTGGTCGAGGCCATGCAGGGCGCGTGTTCCAGCACGTCCTCGCTGATCGCGAAGGTCGCCGAGCGCACCGATGCGCTGCGGGCGGAGCTTCGGGAGCTGAGCCGCGGCGCGCGGGCCAGTCAGGCATACCAGCCCACTGGCGACGTCCAGGGACGCGTGAATGCGCGACGCTGAGACCGCCGGGCCGCCGGCCATTCCCGCACGTCCCGAGGGCGAACCGCACCTGACGTTCGATGCGCTACTCGCTGACACCCTCCACGAGATGGCGGCGCATGACGACGCCGCGCTGCAAGAGCCCGACGCCATTTCCCTGCTGTGCGACGACGCGGTCGCCGCCCTGCGGGCCGCCGGCAACGGTTCGCTGTCCACCCCGTTCCACCACGCGTACCTCACCCCGGCTGGCGTGCCAGCGCTTCCCTCCCGCCCCGCTCGACTCGACGTCCGCTACTAGCGGACCGACAGATGGACTGTCTGGTCAAGGTGACCGGCTAAAGTTACGCGGCTTTGGTGCCGATAGTCTGAGCGAGAGGAGGAAACCCAACTATGAAGATCTTCGGCAGTTACGACCCGATCCGTCCCGACCGTCCGGTTTCTCCGGTGGCGCCGACGAATACGCAGGGACAGGCCGCGACCACGCCGGTTGCGCCCGTTCCGAAAACCGACTCGGTGCTGCTCTCCGAATCGGGCAAGACCATGTCCCGCAAGCTCGACGCGGAGTATCGCGATACGCTCGACCCCGAGCGCACCGCGGAACTGCGTCGCAAGGTGCTGGAAGGCGCCTACAATACTCTCGACGTCGTGGACCAGGTGGCGCGCCGCATCCTCCAGCGCGGCGACCTCTGAGACCCGCTGTCACTCACTGATCGTTCCCATCCGGAGACCACGCGTCATGAAGTTTCTCGTCGTCGACGATTCCGCGACCATGCGGCGCATCGTTGTGAACTCGCTGCAGCGAATCGGCTTCACCGACACGGTCGAGGCGGGAGACGGACAGGAAGCGCTCGCGCGCTTCGACGCGTCGGTCTCGTTTGTGATTACGGACTGGAACATGCCGAACATGAGCGGCACCGACTTCACCCGCGCGCTGCGGGCACGTCCGGACGGTGCCAACGTACCGGTGCTGATGGTGACCGCCCGCAGCGTCAAGGAAGACATCCTCACGGCGATGGAGGCAGGTGTGAACAACTACATCGTCAAGCCATTTACGCCGCAGGTGCTCAAGGAGAAGATCGACGCGCTCCTGCCAGCCGCCGCGGCCTGAGGGAGGCCTGATGAGTTCGCACCGAACACAGGAAGTCCTGTACGAAACCGAGGCGGCGTTGCGTCTGGTAGATCACGGCTTGCTCGGTCTGCGCGACGAGTCGCCGGACAGCGAACAGGCCCCCACGCTCTCGTTGATGGGAGGCGGGTTGTCTGAACTGCCCGGAATTCTGGAGCGCGCCAACGCGCAGATCCTCGGCGTGCTGGGCAGGCTCCGCGAAACCCGCGCGGCGATCGAGTCGACGGCGCTCGAAAAACTCGCGTCCACACACGAGAAGATTCGCGAAGTCACCTCGGCCACGGAAGACGCAGCAATCAACATCATGGATGCGTGCGATCGCGCCACGCAGATGGTGGACGAACTCGATACGATCGATGCGGAGCCCACGCCGGACCGGGAACGTGCGGGTGCGGTGCGCTCGACGCTGCGTGATGAGCTGTTTCTCATGATGGGCGCGCTCCAGTTCCAGGACATCACCTCGCAGCAGCTCGCGCATGCGTCGGCCGTGCTCGTCGAGATGGAGACGCGCCTCATCGACGTTGCGCGACTCTTCGACGCGAAGGGTGACTTCGACGGACAGCAGCAGCGGGTCGACGCGACTGCTCTCAACGTGCAGACGTACGATCCGAACGCGAGCACGCGCGACTCCGAATCGCGCCAGGCGCTGGCCGACGAAATCTTCACTGCGGTGCGCGCGCCGGCTGCCTGATTCCTGGCCGCGGGAGCTGCGCCCGGGAAAGCGCTGGCAACTGTGTACGTATGGGGCGGCTCCGGACAGCGGAGCCGCCCCACTCGTGTTGATGCGGCTGTGAACGTGAGTTGCTCAACAATCGCGCAATGCGCGCCGATACTCGCACGCAATGCCGCGTGCCGACTCCAGTGCGCGATTTCCGTTCGTTCTCCCATGCGACGCACGCCTCGTGTCCCATCTCACGCTCGATGATGCCGCAACACTCCTGCTGCAGCTGGATGCGGGCGATCTTGATGACCTGAATCGCCTGCGCGACACGCTGACGACGCTTGCCTTCGAGAACCACGTGCCAATCGGTGCGCAGCCGCACGTCGCGCGTGCTGCACGATTGCTCGGCTCGATCGTGGACGGTTCCGCAGCCGATCCAGATGCTGTGTTCACCGATGTCAGTCGCACGCTCGAAGTGGCCGTCAGCGCGGTGGACGCGGCCGGTGCGGCGGCGACGGTTGCCGCACCGACTGCGATTGCAGCGGTGGGCATCGAGGCGTTGCCGGGCGACACGGATCTCGACCTGCTGAGCGACTTCATCACGGAAAGCATGGAGTGCCTGATAGCGGCCGAAGCGGCGCTGCTGGAGCTCGAAGCAGATCCGTCACACGCAGAAGCCATCAACACGGTGTTTCGCGCATTCCACACGGTCAAGGGAACGTCCGCATTTCTCGGCCTCGCGCGGGTGTCGGCCTTTGCGCATGAGGCGGAATCGTTGCTCAGCCGGGTACGGGACAACGAAATCGCGTATACGCATGCGTGTGCGGAACTCGCGCTCGTCTCGTCGGACATGCTCAAGGCGCTGCTCAATGAAGTGAAGAACGCCGCAGCAGGCTCAGGGCAGATCGCAGTTCCCCACGGATATGACGTGCTGCTCAACGCGCTCGCGACCTTCGATCCGCACCCGTCCGTCACCCCGCGCCCGGTGGCCGGGATCGTGAGCTCCGTCTCCGTCGCGCCCGCCTCGAACGCGCGGCTGTGCGCTGTGAGCGCAATATCTGCGTCCCAGCCCGCGCGCAACGCGACGGAACACACGCCGGCCGAGAACCCAGGACGTCGGCGCACTGACGGGACCGCCGACGCAACGATTCGTGTGCGCACCGATCGTCTCGACCGCCTCATCGATATGGTGGGGGAACTGGTGATCGCGCATACGATGATCTCCGGTGACGACGAACTCGACAAGCGCAAGCAGCAGGAGCTGGTGCGCAAGGTGACGCACGCCGGCAAGATCGTGCGCGAGTTGCAGGAGCTGTCCATGTCAATGCGCATGGTGGAGCTGCGACCCACGTTCCAGAAGCTCACGCGCGTCGTTCGCGATACGGCCATGAAGGCGGGGAGGGAAGTGGCGTTCACCGTGACCGGAGACGATGTCGAGATTGATCGTCAGCTCGCCGACCTGTTGAGTGATCCGCTGGTGCACATGGTGCGCAACGCGGTTGATCACGGAGTCGAAGGGCCGGTGGAACGTGAAGCCGCCGGCAAGCCGCGTGCTGGCTCGGTGCGACTCAAGGCATACCATGCGTCAGGCAATGTGGTCGTGGAACTGGTGGACGACGGCCGCGGATTGCACCGCGAGAAGATCGTTGCCAAGGCGCTCGAGAAGGGATTGATCGAATCCGACAAAGGCATGACCGACAGCGACGTCTTCAACCTCATTTTTGCACCGGGATTCTCCACGGCCGAGAAGGTCACCGATATTTCCGGTCGCGGCGTTGGCATGGATGTCGTGCGGCGGAACCTCGAAGCGATTCGCGGACGCATCGAGATCAGTTCCGCTCCGGGCAGGGGTACGACGTTCGCGATTCGCCTGCCGCTCACGCTCGCCGTGACCGATGGCATGCTGGTACGAGTGGGGCAGGAGCGCTTTATCGTGCCCACCACGAATATCCACATGAGCTTCCGTCCTGAGCAATCGATGTTGTCGACGATCGTAGGGCGCGGCGAGGTGGTGTTGCTACGAGGCGAACTGATGCCGATTGCGCGCCTGCACGCGCTGTTCGACGTGCCCGAGGCGGTGCAGAGCCCTCTCGAAGGCCTCCTGATGATCGTTGGCGACGGCGAACGCCGCACGGCGTTGCTCGTGGATGAACTGCTTGGCCAACAGCAGGTGGTGGCCAAGACGCTTGGCGATGCGCTCGGCAAGGTGCCAGGCATCAGCGGTGGCGCGATCCTGGGCGATGGACGCGTCGGGCTGATTCTCGATGTGAGCGAAACCGTGGCGCTGTCCCAGGGACACGGTCCGCCGGGCGTGCGGCACGGCGCTGAGCGAGCGCGCAACGCGCACGCGGCATGACGGGACGCGTACCAACGAACACCCTGATCTCAACTTTGCGGCCCAGCCGCCGATACCACACTACGTGCGCCACTCACGCGATCGGCGCGATGAACACGTTGAACCTTCGAGCCTGATTCGATTCCAACATGAGCGCCTCCACGTCGTCCGCCAGTGCACCGACCGATTCGCGGGCGGGCAAATACCTCACGTTCTTCCTCGGTGAGGAGGAATACGGTCTCGAGATCCTCAAGGTCAGTGAGATCATCGGCATGCAGCCCATCACGCGCGTGCCTCGCGTGCCGGAGTTTGTGCGCGGCGTGATCAACCTGCGTGGCAAGGTCATCCCGATCACGGACCTGCGCACCAGGTTCGACATGCCGATCGAAGAACGACGCGATGCGTGCATCATCGTGGTGCAGATGCGCGGCGTGCAGACCGGTGTGGTGGTGGACCGCGTGAGCGAGGTCGTGGCCGTTGCCGATTCGGACGTTGAGGATGCGCCGAGCTTCGGGGCCGGAATCCGCACCGAGTTCCTGCTCGGCATCGGCAAGACCGGCGGTCGCGTCAGGCTGCTGGTCGACATCGACAAGGTGCTTGAATCTTCGGAACTGGCGGCGATGGAATCGGCCGTTGTGAGTGGCGCCGTCGGCGCTGCCTGAGTCCACGCATTTCATTCGGTCCAACTCCGCATGGCAATGCTTCACACGATGCCAGCGCCAGCCGGTGACGCCACGCTCTCCGCGGCGCACTTCGAGCGCATCATCAACATGCTGCACGATCACTGCGGCATTCGCATGCGCGCGGGCAAGGAAGGTCTCGTCAAGGCGCGACTGGCCAAGCGGCTGCGCGCCGCGGGCCTGTCGGACTTCGACTCGTATCTGAATCTCGTCGAGCGTGATCCGAGCCGGCGCGAGTTCACCGAAATGGTGGACGTGCTCACGACCAACAAGACGAGCTTCTTTCGCGAGGTCGCGCATTTCGACTACCTGCAGGATGTACTGCTGCCCTCGTGCAGCGGACCGTTGCGGTTCTGGAGCGCTGGCTGTTCGAGCGGCGAGGAGCCCTACACGCTGGCCATGCTGCTCAACGAGTCGCTGGCGGCGCCTGCGCTGCGCGGCGTCAGGGTGCTTGCGACCGACATCAGTCACCGCGTGCTGGCCACGGCGAAGGCGGGGCGCTATTCGGCCGACGCGCTCGTCGACGTGCCACCGTCGATGCTGCAGAAGTACTGGCGCGCTGTTCCCGCCGCGAGCGGAGCGGCCCAGTACGAGGCGCAGCCCAGCCTGCGCGATCTCGTGCAGTTGGGCCGGCTGAATCTTATGGAGCCCTGGCCGATGCGCGGACCGTTCGACGCGATCTTCTGCCGCAACGTGATGATCTATTTTGACAAGGCCACACAGCAGGCGCTTGTTGAGCGCTACTGGGCGCTGCTGCGTCCGGGCGGTCATCTGTTCGTGGGCCACTCGGAGAGTCTGACGGGACTCGCGCATCGCTTCCGCTACGTGCAGCCGGCCGTGTATGTCCGCTAGCATGTGGTCCTCGTCCGCCGCGGCGGCTGCTTCGTCCAGCACCGCGGACTGCGCGACGGCGCCAGCGACGGCGCCAGCGGCAGCATGTCCGGCGGCGGAAGTCGTGGGCGTGGCCGACGTGAAGGTGTCCAACCGCACCGACGTGCGACTCGTCACCTACGCGCTCGGCAGTTGCCTGGGCATCGCGGTGCACGATCCCGTCGCCGGCGTGGGCGGACTGCTGCATGTCATGTTGCCGACGGGCACGATCGACGCGGCCAAAATGCAGGCGAAGCCGGCCATGTTCGTGGACTCCGGCGTGCCGATGCTCTTCAAGGAGTGCTACCGGCTGGGCGCGAAGAAGGAACGCATGGTCGTGAAGGTGGCCGGCGGCGCGCACGCTGGGGCATCCGAAGAAGGCGATCGATTTCAGATCGGCAAGCGCAACATGATCGCACTGCGCAAGCTGCTCTGGAAAAACGGCGTGCTCGTGCACGCGGAGGACACGGGCGGCATCCAGACCTCCCGCACCATGTGGCTCGACGTCGGATCGGGAGCGGTTACGCTCAAGATCAACGGCGTCGAATCCCCGCTCTGACTCTCTGAACCCATGGCATTCAACGTTCTGATCGTCGACGACAGCGCCGTCATGCGCGCCATGATCGTGCGCACGCTCAAGCTCAGCGGGCTGCCGATCGCGTCCATCTACGAAGCCGCGCATGGCGAGGACGGACTGCGCCTGCTCAACGACGAGTGGGTGGACCTGCTCCTGCTCGACATCAACATGCCGGTGATGAACGGCGAAGAGATGTTGCAGCGCATTCGCGCCGACGAGCGCACCCGCGACCTCGCCGTCATCATCGTGTCCACCGAAGGCAGTGAAACTCGCCTCGCTCACCTGCAGGGACTCGGTGCCGCGATTGTGCACAAGCCGTTCCCGCCCGAAACCCTGCGCGATACCATTCTACGCGTGACCGGAGTTACCGATGTCGACTATTACGGACCAGTGGCTGCATCGAGCGACAGTCTCGACTTTTGAATCGCTCGCGTTCCTCTACACGGAGGATGAGTGCAGCGTGGAGCAGCTCGCCGCCCCGCTCGACGGCACGGTGTCCGTGGAGTTTCATGGACCAATGCGCGGACGGCTCGTGCTGCGTGTCTCCGCGTCGCTGATGCCCGCCATCGCCGCCAATATGCTCGGCGATGATGAATCGCACCTCGTACCGCTACAGCGCGATGCGCTTGGTGAGATGACGAACGTCGTGTGCGGTAACCTGCTGCCGCTGCTCGCCGGCACCGACGCAGTGTTCCGGCTCGACGCGCCGCAGTGGCGCGGTGCAGCCGAGCAGGGCGTATGCAGCGCACCAGCCGATTCGCGCAGCGGCGATGCTCCCCTGTCCACGATCACGCTCGGCGTTGACGATGGCCGCGTGGAAACGCAGCTCTTCGTGTTCTCCGGTCACGAGTTGCTTGGCCAGAGCCAGTCCGCGACGAGCCTCGCATGAGCGCAGTGCCGTCCGCGACCGCTTCCGCATCCGGGTCTCGTCCGGGTGTCATCCGCGTGTTGATCGTGGACGATTCGGCACTCGTTCGTCGCGTGCTCTCGGAGGCACTCGAGCTTCACCCCGACATCGAAGTCGTTGGGACGGCAGCGGATCCGTACGTCGCGCGCGAACGCATCGTCGCGCTCCGGCCGGACGTCGTCACGCTCGATGTGGAAATGCCACGTATGGACGGCCTGTCGTTCCTGGCCAAGCTCATGCGCCACTTTCCGCTGCCGGTGATCGTGGTCAGCTCAGTGACGCCGCAGAACTCCGACGCTGCCATCCGCGCGCTGTCGCTGGGTGCGGTGGATGTGATCGCCAAGCCCGGTGCGATGCACGCGACTGCCGAAGTCACCGATGAACTGGTGCGCGCGGTGCGCGTGGCGGCGCGCGCGCGGGTTTCTCGCCTGCTGCAGCCCATGACCGAACCCGCGCGCACCGCTGCGATCGCGTCATTCGATGCCACGCACAAGGTGATTGCGATCGGCGCGAGCACGGGGGGCACCACCGCCATCGAGGCGGTGCTGCGCCGATTCCCCGTGGACGCGCCGTCGACCGTGATCGTGCAACACATGCCGGAGCACTTTACCGCGTCGTTCGCCAGGCGCCTCGATGGCGTGTGCGCGATGACCGTACGAGAAGCGCGCGATGGTGACGTGCTCGCCCCTGGGCTCGCGTACGTCGCGCCGGGCGGCAAGCACCTGGTGATCCAGGCGAGTGGCGCGCGATGGGTGGCGCGCGTGAAGGATGGCCCCAAGGTGCATCATCAGCGACCCGCCGTTGACGTCACGTTCCAGAGCCTCGCGCGTTGCGCCGGACGCAACGTCGTCGCCGCCCTGCTCACCGGCATGGGTGCAGATGGCGCCAAGGGCATGCTCGCGCTGCGTGAAGCCGGTGCGCACACCATCGCGCAGGACGAGGCAAGCTCGGTCGTGTGGGGCATGCCGCGCGAGGCGATCACGCTCGAAGCCGCGTGCGCCGTGCTGCCGCTCGACGACGTCGCGGACGCACTGTTGCACGCAATCGGTCGGGAAGCTGCGCTCGTCTGACTGAGCGCGGCAATGTTCCGCCGCCAGATCGCCACGTAGCTGCAACGCTACGCCGAACGGTCAGGTCCGACGCCTACGCCAGCCGTGCCGGAAGGTAGAGGCGCGCCACCGTGATGTTGCCCTCGCGACCGAGCGTGAGCTGCCCACCCGACGCCCACGCGGCCGACCGCGCCGTCGCCAGGCCCAATCCTGCGCCGCGCACGCCGGCCTTGGTCGTCACGAATGGGTCGAAGGCATTCTCGGCGACCTCTGCGCTTATGCCTGATCCCTCATCCTGCACCTCGATTACCGCCCACTGGCCGGCCTCGATCGGAACGCCGCTCTCCACCTGTGGCGCAGTCAGCTCGATCGCGCGTGTCATCACACGCACCGGAGCGCCCGCCGGCGAGGCGTCGCGCGCATTCTGCACGATCTCCTGCAGCGCCTCGGCCAGCAGTGCGGCTGAGCCCATCACGCTGCATTGGCATGTTGCGTCAACGGTGACCGGTCCGGCGGTGCGCATTCCCGCATTCTCGATCACATCGGTCACGAACGCGTCCAGCGGCACCAGCGCGGGCTTCACATTTGACACACGTGCAAACGATGACACCCGCTGTACGTATTCGACTGTTGTATCGGCCGCTTGTGCGATCTCCTCGACATCGGCGCGACTGCCGTGGTCGCTGGGCAGGTCGGCAAGCAGCAGCTCGGAATAGGTGCGGACGACGGTCAAAAAATTGCTCAGGTCGTGCGCCATGCGACGCGAATACACAGCCAGCGCCTCTGTGCGCCGGCGCGATTCGGCCAGCGCCGCAGTTGCCTGCTCGAGTTCTTCAGTGGTACCGCTCATGGTCGTCTGATGCGAAGGCACAACTGCATGGGAAGTGTTGTATGGAGGACCCACTTGTCACCAACCGTGTCATATTCCATTGCGATGACGCGATGGTTCAGCAAGCGGTCCGACAACCGTATTCCGTCGTCCAATTCTCTGCACACCCTTCGGAAACGTAGCATCTGGCACGAGCGATGGTGTTCCAGCAGCTCTCCGGCAAGGCCGCGGGCACGATCCACGGCCGCGTCTGCGATGTGATCGGCGGCACAATGTCGCCCGAAGCCCTGAGCGCGACTGACGATGCGGCGCTGCTCGGCGCGGGGCTTTCCAATGGCTTGCGCACGCTGCCCGACGCCAAACGGCTGGAGCGACCCGCACGACCCTGGCCGCCGTATCGCTCAGTGGCGAGCTGGTACTGCTGGCGACTGCTCGATATTCAGACCGTGTGATAGTCATGTCACCAATCGCACCGTTCGCTGCGGAACGTCACCATTCGACACGCGTTCATTCCACATGACTACTCAACAGTTCGTTCGCACGCTGCGTGTTCCCGTGCCGGTCAGCACACTTTTCGGCTGGCATGAGCGCGAAGGCGCGTTCGAACGACTCGCGCCACCGTGGCAGGACGTGCGGGTGATCGAGCGATCGGGCGGCATTCGCGACGGTGCCACTGCCACCATCGAAGTGAAAACACTCGGCATTGGCTCAGAGTGGCGCGTGTCGCATCGCGACTACGTGCCGGACGCGCGTTTTGTGGACGAGATGACGGGCGGCCCGTTTGCGCGCTGGGTGCACACGCATGCGTTCGCGGCCGAGGGCGATGCGTCGAGTCGACTCGATGATCGCATCGAGTATGCACTGCCGCTCGACGGACTCGGTGACCTCGCAGCGGGCTGGTTCGTGCGCGACACGCTTGCGCGCACGTTCCGATATCGCCACGCGGTGCTCGCGCACGACCTTGCGCGGCACGCCGCGTTCGCCGATCGCCCGCGTCTGCGCATTGCGGTCACCGGTGCGACTGGTTTTGTGGGCACGCCGCTGTGTGCGTTTCTGGAAACTGGCGGACACAGCGTCGTGCGCATCGGTCGCGGACCGGTGCGCGAGCGGCACGTGGACCTGTCGTGGGACCCCATGCGCGGGGAGCTCGATCCCGACGCGCTCGAGGGCGTGGACGCGGTGATTCATCTTGCCGGCGCACCGATCGCGGAGCGCTGGACGGACGAGCATCGCGCCGCGATCCGCGACAGTCGCGTACTGGGCACGACGCTCATCGCGCGAACGATTGCCGGACTCCGCCGGAAGCCGAGCGTGCTGCTTTCCGGTAGTGCGATCGGCGTGTATGGCGCGGATCGCGGCGACACGTTGCTCGACGAGACAAGTGCGCCCGGCGATGATTTCCTCGCCGAGGTCGCGCTGGCGTGGGAAGCGTCCACGCAGGCGGCGTCGGACGCCGGCATTCGGGTGGTGCACCTGCGCACCGGCATCGTCACGGGCGTGGCCGGCGGTGCGCTTGGCAAGCAGTGGCCGTTGTTTCAGCTCGGTGTGGGCGGGCCGCTTGGAGACGGTACCCATTGCATGAGCCCGATCGCGCTCGACGATGAAGTCGGCGCGATTCATCACTGCCTCATGGACGACCGCATCAGCGGACCGGTGAATCTCGTCGCGCCCGAGTCGATCACCAATGCGGAGTACGCGCGACAGGTGGGTGCGGTGATCGGTCGTCCGGCATTCCTGCCCGCGCCCGAGTTCGCCATGGCACTGCTCTTCGGACGCGATATGGTGAAGGCAACGGCGCTCGCCAGCCAGCGCGTGCGGCCGTCCGTGCTCGAACGGCATGGCTTCACCTGGGCCTGGCCTACGGTGGAGCGCATGGTCGCGTTCGAGACGGGACGCGCGGACTTCAACGCTCCATAAGCGCGTCCGCCGCCTGCGCGGCCAGTGCTAGCTTGGAATGATGCTCGACGCCATCAGCTCCTCGCTCGCCCTTTCACTCGCGCTCTTCGGCGTGCTGCTGCTGCTCAGCGTCGTGTCGAGCCGCGCGGCTGAGCGCACCGGCCTGCCGCTCTCCCTGCTGTTTCTCGGCGTGGGCATGCTGGCTGGCTCGGAAGGGTTCGCGGCGATCGTGTTCGAGGACTACGAACTCACGTTCCGGCTCGGCACGCTCGCGCTCGCGCTCATCCTGTTCGACGGCGGCCTGAACACGCCGGTCAACAGCATCCGCCGAGTGCTTGGCCCCGCCGGCATCCTGGCCACCGTTGGCGTGCTGCTCACGGCGGGCCTGCTCGCGCTGGGCGGCTATCTGCTCGGGCTTCCGCTGCCCATCGCTCTGCTCGTGGGCGCCGTGGTGTCGTCCACCGACGCAGCCGCGGTGTTCTCGGTGCTGCGGGGCGCCGGCATCAATCTGCGACGTCGCGTAGGGCTCACGCTCGAGCTCGAGTCAGGTCTCAACGATCCGCTGGCGATCATCCTCACGCTCGCCGTGGCCGACTGGGCGGCTAGCGGCGGTGCCGCGCCCAATACGCTGCGCCTGCTGCTCGACGTACTTGCGCAGACGGCTATCGGCGCGGCGCTTGGCATCGGCATCGGAATCGCGGCCAGCGTGCTGCTGCCGCGTCTCGCGCTGCGCGCCGGCGGCCTGTATCCCGTGTTCACGCTGGCCGTCGCATGCCTTGCCTTCGCCATTCCCAGCCTGATGGGCGCGAGCGGATTCCTCGCGGTGTACCTCGCGGGACTCGCGGTGGGCCACGGCGTTGTGCCATTCCGCGGGAGCGTGGTCCGGGTGCACGACGCCATCGCCTGGCTGTCGCAGATCGTCATGTTCTTGATGCTTGGTTTGCTGGTCTTTCCGAGTCGGCTCGTCGCCGCAGCGCCCGTTGGCCTCGCGATCGCGGCGCTGCTGGCGCTGGTCGCGCGACCGACCGCGGTAGCGGTCTGCCTGCTGCCCTTCCGGTATCCCGCGCGAGAAATCGTGTATGTGGGCTGGGTGGGGTTGCGGGGCGCTGTGCCGATCATTCTGGCCACCGTTCCGATTCTGGCCGGCGTTCCCGACGCGAGTCTGGTGTTCGATGTCGTCTTTTTCGTGGTCGTGGTGAGTGCCCTCGTGCAGGGTGCCACGGTGCCGTGGCTCACGCGGCGCCTCGATCTTGAGACCGCCGATCCGCCGCCGCCGCCCGCCGTGCTCAACATCGAGGCGCGCGAACCCTTCACGAGCGACCTCCAGTCGTTTTACGTGGACGAAGCGTTGCCCGTGGCCTATTCGCGATTGGCCGACATTCCGCTGCCGGTGACGGCGAGCGTCATGCTGATCGTGCGCGACCGCGACCTGATTGCCCCGCGCGGCGAGTCGGTGCTCGCGCCCGGCGACCACGTCTATCTGCTTTCGCGCCCCGACGACAGCGGCACGATTCAGATCCTGTTCGGACGAGCGGAAACCGACTAGGACGTCGCGTCGTCTACTTCCGTTCGCACTTTGTCATACCGGAGAAACAGATCGATGCCCAGAACAGACTTTGCCGCGTTGCCCGACCGCGCGCGCGCGTGGGTGTTCGCTGCGACGGATGTACTCTCGCGCGACGCCGAAACTCTCTTGCTCACCGAAGTTGACGCCTTTCTCGACGAATGGCGTGCGCACGGCGTGCCGCTCGCGGGTGCCCGCGACTGGCGCGACGGCCGGTTCCTGTGCATCGCGGTAGACGAGCGCGCGGCCGGTGCCTCCGGCTGCTCCGTGGACGGGCTCTTTCGCCGCCTGCATACACTCGAGCCGGCGCTGGGTACGTCGCTCATTGCGGGCGGACAGGTGTTCTGGCGCAACGACGAGGGCGTCGTGCAGCGCGCAACGCGCGAGCAGTTCGCGACGCACGCGGCGGCGGGTGTGATCACGGCCGCCACGCCGGTGTTCGACGTGTCAGTAGCCACGGCGGCCGCGTGGCGGCAGGAGTTCGAGCGCGCCGCGTCCAGTTCGTGGCACGCGCGCTACTTGAGCGGGGCGAAGCGCTGAGCCGCATGTTCACCACCATGTGGCAGGTCGAGCGGCTGGATCCGGCGCCCAACAACGGCGAGTTCGTGCGGCAGTTGGCGATGCGGCTGGTGCTCGCCAGTGCGTTCTTCTTGCTCGACCTAACGTTCCTGCTCTTCGGTGGCGGTGTCTCCAGTCTTGCCGTCGTGGCGGCGTACGTGCCGTACCTGCTTGTCATCGGCACGCTGGCGCTGGCACGCACGTCGATCACGTCACGCGGACAGGTGGTCACGTTCCTCACCGTGGCCTTTGTGGCCGACTTCCTGTTCATCGCGATTCAGCTGCATCTGAGCGGCGGCGGGTGGTGGCACGGCGCGTCGTTCTACGTACTGGTGATCGTGATGGCCGCGAGCACGGTGCCGCCGCGCGCGCTCGCCACGGTGACGACGCTG
>JBBQNT010000052.1:0-16655 GCA_038330215.1 Gemmatimonadales bacterium | reverse complement strand
GTACGCCGGAAGCGATCCGCTGCGGAATCCGGTCAATACGGCGCCTGTGGGTACTGGGCCGTATCGCTTTGTGTCGTATGCAGCGAACAGTGAAATTCGATTTACGGCCAACATGGAATACTTTGGCGGACCGCCGGCCATACGCAGCGTGATTCTGCGCATGATTCCCGATGCCGGGACCCGCGTCATCGCCATGGAGGCCGGAGAAGTTGACTGGCTGTATTCCGTGCCGGGACCCGATCGCGCGCGGCTGCGAACGAATCCGCGCATTGCGTTCATCCAGGCGTCCGAGAGCCCGGGAGGCAGCAACTGCATCCTGACGGTTGGATTCAACCTCGACAAGCCCGTGTTTCAGGATGTGCGGTTACGGCGCGCCTTTGCGCACGCGGTCAATCGTGAACAGTTTGTGGAGCGCGTGGTGTTTGGCGACGGACGGGCCGCAGACGCGCCTATTTCCTCGCACATCGAGTTTGCCTATCGCCCCGGTTTGCCAATTCCGCCGTACGACACGCTGCGCGCCGATTCGCTGCTCACCGCAATCGGCTGGACGCGAAATGGTACCGAGGTGCGCACGGCCCGCGGCGTTGCGGGTGTGCCCGATGGCACTGCATTTGTCATCAACTTCAAGGTGATGCCCAGCCAGACAACTTATGGTGAGCTGCTTCGCGCGCAGTTGCGAGTCGTGGGGATCGACCTCCGCGTGGTGGCACTGGAGACGGTGGTGTTTGCCTCAACGGTTTTCAGCGATCGTGATTTTGACACGGCGATCGCCGCGTACTGCAACGGCATGGACCCGGAAATCGGCGTGCGCCGTCAATACGTGTCCGCCAGTATCGCGCCCATACCGTTCTCAAACATGGCCGGCTATCGCAACCCCGTCATGGACAGCCTGTTCGATGCCGCCAGTGCCGCGCTGGCGGTCGATGAACGACGGCGTTTGTACGGCGAGATTCAGGCGCTGGCCGTGCGCGACATGCCCTATGTGTGGCTCCTTGAATCACTCGGAACGCGGGCCCACGACAAACGCTGTCGCGGTTTCGGGTGGTCATCGCACTTTGCCGCGTCCGCCATCTGCACGCCATGAACCGCCGCTACGTGGTCCGGCGACTCGCCGAGATCATTCCCACGGTGGCAGGTATTCTGCTCATTGGTTTCGCCCTGGTGCACATTGCCCCGGGTGATCCCGTGCTGGCACTGGCGGGCGAACATGGCGACGAAGCGTACTACACATTCATGCGCCATCGATTCGGGTTGAATGAATCGTTGCCGAAGCAGTTTGTCACGTGGGTTATGCGTCTTGCAAGCGGCGACCTGGGCACGTCGTATGTCTATGGACGCAGCGCGGCGGCGGTTATTGCGGAACGGGTGCCGGCCACGCTGTTGCTGACCGGCACGGCACTGGCGGTGGCGCTGACGGGTGCCATTCCGATTGGGGCGCTTGCGGCACAACGCCCCATGAATACCCGGGATGTGGTGACCAACAGTTCAGCACTGATTCTGTATTCTGCCCCAGTATTCTGGATCGGCCAGCTGGCACTGTTGCTCGTGGCACTACGGTGGGGGTGGCTGCCCGTACAAGGCATGACCAATGCCGGAAGCACCGCCACCGGCATGGCATATGTCGCGGATGTGCTGCGCCATCTGCTGCTTCCAGCGCTGGTGCTGGCGGCGCACGAGATGGCCGTGCTTGTGCGTGTGACGCGTGCTGGTGTCATCAGTGAAATGTCTCGCGACCATGTGCGCACCGCGCGCGCGAAAGGCGTAAGCGAACGCGCCGTGCTGTTTCGCCATGCCCTCCCGGGTGCACTGCTGCCGATCGTCAGTGTGGTGGGCACGCGCGTGGGGCACCTGCTTTCGGGTGCCGTGGTCGTGGAAATTGTGTTTGGGTGGCCCGGCATGGGTCGCCTGCTACTCGCCGCCCTCCAGAATCGCGATATCCCGATTATTCTCGCGCTTTTTTTGATGACGGCATTGTGTGTGGCCGTGGTGAATCTGGCCACCGATCTTGTGTATACCGTCCGTGATCCTCGAGTTCGTCTCCGCTAGGCTGGGTTTCAGCTCATCGCCGTTGGCGACGTCGACGGATACGTCGGCGACAGTTAACGATCACCGCACGTTCGCTTCCATGCTGGCGTCGGTGGCCCGCCGCTGGCCAGGCCGTGTGGGCATCCTGTTGTGCGTCGCCATGGCGTTGGTGGCGCTGCTGGCTCCGTGGCTTGCCCCCGTCGACCCGTTCGCACTCACGGGCGCGTCGCTCGCCTCGCCCTCGAGCAAACATTGGATGGGAACCGATGCATTGGGACGCGACCTGTTCAGTGGTGTGCTGTTGGGTACCCGGACATCGCTCGTGATTGCCGGGATGGTCAGCATCATTTCACTCGTCTGTGGTGTGTCTATTGGATTGCTGGGAGGATACGCTGGAGGCTGGCTGGACAACTTATTGCTCCGACTCACCGAGTTGCTGCAGGTGCTACCACGGTTTTTTCTGGTCATTGTGGTGGTGGCGCTGCTTGGACCGGGAACGGATCATCTCATCCTCACGCTCGGCCTGACGTCATGGCCCGTGCTGGCGCGCGTGGTGCGCGGCGACGTACTGGCCGTGCGGCACGCCGATTTTGTTGTTGCGGCGGAGTCCAGCGGAGCAACCGATGCACACATTCTCTGGCGACACATTCTTCCGAACGTCGTGCCATCGGCCGTCGTGATCGCCGGACTGCTCTTCGGACAAGTGCTGCTTATCGAGGCAAGTCTGGGGTTTCTCGGACTCGGTGATCCGAATGCCATGAGTTGGGGATTGCTGGCAGGACAGGCGCAGCCGCTGTTGCGAGTGGCGTGGTGGCTGTCGCTGTTTCCCGGACTTGCCATTACCGGCGCCGTCCTGGGCGTAAATCTCCTCGCCGACGCCATGACCCCCGCCCAGCAGCGTTGACGAGAAGTCTGCGATCTGGACTTCCGCCGAAACCGGTTGAATAGTTTCTGTCGGAGGAATCACCCATGCGCTCTTCATGTCTCACGATGTCGATTACCGCGCTGCTCGGATTCGCGGTCCCCGCCACCGTCACCGCACAGCCGTCCCCCAACCGTGCCGCCCCTGCTGTGCTACGATTGGTGTCTCAGCACAGCCTGAATGGCGAAGGCCTCAGCGGTGACGTCACCATCGTGGGCACCACCGCCGTGGTGGCGGCCGGCATGATGGCTGCTGCCGGCGTTCACGCGCATTTGGACAATCCCTATCCGTGTCCTGCAGTCAACGTCAAGCTGGTTGACTTGTCCAATCCGGAACGGCCACTGATTGTGGGCACCATTCCCGTGCCGGCCGGCATTGCCGCCCATGGCGTGAGTGCGGCGCGCGTGCGTACCGTGGCGTTCACCGGCGACTTGCTGGCCGTTGCGCTCACCATGTGCAGTGCAGAAGGCAGCACCCAGGACCGCGGGGTTGCCTACTACGACATCACGCGACCTGCTGAACCACGGTTGCTGGGTCGCTATATGGCCGACAATGACATTGTGCATCCGGATTCGGTGCCGGCGTGCGGCCCGCCGCCGTCCCTCAGTCCGCTGCGGTGCGCATCATCCCAACATTCCGTGTCGCTGGTGCAGCGGTCAGATGGCAGAGTATTGTCGTTGTCCGTCGAACCGGGGGCCTCGGCCAGTAACTATCCGTCCGGCGATCTGCGCGTGGTCGATGTCACCGATCCCCGAAATCCGAAACAGATTTTTTCGCACCCGCCGGCTGGAACGCCGATCTTTTCCAACAACGGTTGTCGGCCGTTCAGCGCTGCACACGGTGCCGGTACATCGCACGACGGCACGCGCGGACTGCTTGCGTTCTATGATGGCGGGTTGTTCGTGCTTGATCTCGCCAACCCGGCTGCCCCGCGCCAACTGGGACAGTTCACCTATCCCGATCAGCGGGGATTGGAGGGAAGTGCCGCGTACGTGGCACCAGCGCGCGTGAATGGTCGTGATCTCGCGGTGATTTCGGAAGCCGACTTCATGGCGCCCACGACCACGTTGCACATCCATGCGCCGTCTCCTCTGGCAGGGCCGAAGTTTGCCTGTGAAGCGGTGTTCACGCTGTACGATCCCGCTGACAAGGCGCAACTGTATCGCCAGCCGAATGCCGAGGTGAGTGGCGAACTTTCCTATGTTGGTCGCGGGTGTCCGGTCAGTCACTCCATGGACATGATGCACGCCGACGATGCCGCGCTGGAAGCCGATCCGTACCTATCGGATGTCCGCGGTCGCATTGTGCTGATGGATCGGAGCAAGCAGCCCATTCAGGCCGACATTCGAGATGGGCCGGGATGCACGGTGGCTGAACGCACCACGTTTGTGCAGGCCCGTGGCGCCCGCGCGCTCATTCTACTGCAAACCAGTGCCACCGCATCCCAGGCGTTTTCTCCCGATGGAGATCCCACCGGCGTTTCCATTCCGGTGGTCATGATAGACAAGGGTGATGCGGATGCACTGCGCAGCGCATTGTGTCCGTCACTGGCCAACGGACGGTGCGTTGCAACGCCGCCCATGTCGGCTACGTTGAGCGACACCCGGGGCGAATGGGGCGCGGTGCGGATTGTGGACGTGACCAACGCTGCGTTACCACGCGAAGTGGGCGAGTTTCGCCCGCCCGAGGCCGCAATCTTTCCTCCCCGCGACCTGGGCGTGTATTCGCCCCAGCGTGCCGCCATTCACGGCCAGTTTGCTGCCGTACCCTGGAACTCCGGCGGCGTGCGAGTGCTGGACCTCTCCAACGATTCGCCAAGTGAAGTTGCGTACTATGTACCGCCCGATGTTGCCGATCCTACGCGTGTCCTTCCGTCCAAAGCCTATGTGATGAGCATCGGATTGTTGACCGTGACCGGAACGTCCGGCGCTCCAGCTCGCGATTACATCGTCATGGTGGATCTCAACTCCGGCCTGTACGTGCTGGAAGCTCCATGGCAAACCGGTCACTAGCTGGGGCGAACCATAGCCATCGCCGCCACTGGATCCGCCGCCGCCATCACCGCTCGGCCGAGTATCGGTCGGAGCGCGAAACGACGAACTCACGTTTGAATCGTCCCACGAGCGATTTGAGCTCGAATCGGCACTTGAACCGCACACACCGCCGCGCCGCAGAAATCGCAAGCGCGCGACGGCGTGTTGACGGGACTCAGCGGTTCTTGCGGCGGCGCCACGCTGCGGCGCCGAGCAGTACGGCACCCTATGAAATCGATTGCCTGCGCGAGTTGTCAACCGCACCAACCGCAAAGCATAGCCCAAGGCAGATGCACACGGCGGAGCTGACCGCCATGAACGTCATCCTTGCTCTCAGCTCATGCAGGTACGGGTCCTCCACAGCGAGTACGACCGGGATCCCCAGCAGCCCACGGGTCAGAAAAATCCCCGCGATGAGGCAGAGTGCAAGGCGCACGAAGGGAAGGCGGCGAATGACGCCTGCACCTGAGAGCGCGTAGATCGTCCACACGCCGAGCATGGCTGCGATTCCAGCGGTAGCCACGGCTGGGTAGATGGAACCGCGCGCCGCAAGCCGCGCCATGCCTTCGCCGGCGCCGAAGAACCGATACCAGTCTGGCCCACCCAGAATGATCGCCACATGCAGAAGTGAGGCGACACCGGTGAGGAAACCACCGATCAGAAGGAACCGCCTGGCATTGATGGCGGGTGGGAAACTGTAGTGATTCTTCACCGCGTACTCCCAGTCCCATGCCTTGCGCAGCGCTTCGTCCCGGCCAGTACTCGCAAGTCCGTGCTTCTGCTACCACGAATCACGGGCGTCGGGCGAGCCATGCCCCGATGCCGCGCGCGACGAGGCCCGCCAGACCAATGCCCGCGCCGACACTGGTACTGGTGAACACGACATTGAAGACGACATAGCGCGAATACAACTATCCTTTCCCTGCGCCGGCCAAAGGTACGGCGAACAGCAAGCCCGCCAGCATGCCGCCGAGAGCAGACGCGAACACGATGTGCCCGTGCGACTTGCCCGCCCGAAGCGCCCACGAATAGCCGAGAATCGGTAAGAGAAGTTTCAAGAGGCCAACGAGCGAAAAGGCAAATGATGATGACGTTGTCAAATCGGGAAAGGTGAGGCACCAACCATCGTCAATGGGCGCGGGCGCCTCACCGTCGCTGCACGCATTATCGGTATATTCGACCGTTACAAACTCCGCCTGACCTCAGCCATCGCCGCCACAGGATCCGCCGCCGCCGTCACCGCTCGACCGAGTATCAGCCACGTTGCCCCAGCGGCCACTGCGGCGGCCGGCGTCATCACGCGCTGCTGATCGTGCGTCGTGCCACCCGCGAGACGAAGGCCAGGCACCAGATAGCCGAGTGAGTCGCCGTGCGCCGCACGAAGCGCCGCGAGTTCGTGCCCGCTGCACACCACGCCTGCGGCCGACCCGGCGCGGGCCAACGAGGCAAGACGAACCACCTCGTCGGTCACCGACAGCGGCTCGCGGCCCCAGCATGCCGCCACGGTGGGCGCATCCAACGACGTGAGCAGCGTAACCGCAATGATGCGGCACGCACCCTCCGCCGCACCCTCCGCCGCACATTCCGCCGCACATTCCGCCGCGCCCTCCGCCGCCGCGCGCACCATCGCCGCGCCGCCGCTCGCATGCACCGTCAACAGTGACGCCCCCAGACGCGCCACGCTTCGCGCCGCGCCACGCACGGTGTTGGGGATGTCGTGCAGCTTGAGGTCCACGAACACGCGCTTCCCTTCCCCGCGCAACCACTGCACCACCGACGGACCTTCGGCGGCGTACAGCTCCAGTCCGACTTTGTAGAAGTCGGCGTGCCCACCAAGCGTGCGCACAATCGACCTGGCCGAAGCGAGGTCGGGCACATCGAGGGCAACAATGGGCACGGCGGCGCTCACGCCGGCCACTCCAGCGTACCACGAAGCGACGCAAGGTCAGCCACGTGGTGCTCACGGCACCATTGACCGAGGTCGCGTACGATACGCTCGGGCGCCCGAGGGTCGCGCAGCATCGCCGTGCCTACACCCACAAGGCTCGCACCCGCCATCACGTACTGCAGCGCATCAGCCGCAGTGGACACGCCCCCAAGTCCGCAAATCGGCACGGTCGGCAACGCGCGCGACACCCGCCACGTGGCCAGCACACCGATCGGCAGCAGCGCGGGTCCGCTCACACCACCACTGCCGAATCCAAGTCGTGGCCGACGCGTATGCACATCCACCACAAGCCCGGGCATGGTGTTCACGAGCGTGAGCGCGTCCGCGCCAGCATCCACCGCGACCTGCGCCGCCGCTACCAACCCGGCACCCAGCGACGGCGACAGCTTGACGAACAGCGGTCGCTTCGTGGCCGCACGCGCTCGCGCAACCACGTCGCGCAGCGCCGCCGGGTCGGCTCCGAACTCCATGCCGCCAGCCTTGGTATTCGGACAGCTTACGTTGAGTTCATACGCCACGTGTCCGGGTGCATCATCAAGATGCGCGATGACCAGTGCGAACTCATCGATCGCGAAGCCGATCACGTTCACAAGTACACGCGTGCCCGGATGCTCGCGCGTCATGTAGCCGAGGTGATCACGCTTTACTTCATGCATGCCGGGATTTGCGAGTCCGACCGCGTTGATCATGCCACCCGCAAACTCTCCCACTCGAAGCGGAGCCGCGCCCTTTCTCGGCTCGACGCTCACGGCCTTGCTCGAGACGCCGCCGACAGCGTCGAGGTCCACCACTTCCGCAAGCTCGTGCCCGTATCCGGCAGTGCCAGACGCAAGCACGACAGGATTGCGAAACGTGATGCCCGCGACGGTGACGCCGAGCGGGCGAACGACCGGCGCGACGTCCGTGCCAGCACGCGTCACAGAAGACTCGGCGGCTGACTGCGAGGCCGAGTGGTCAACTGACGTTTTCGCCGCTGCGGCGAGGTGCGTGTCGGGTGGCATGTCGGACAGCAATCTAACGCGCCGAACGACGGGACTGCGCCCGAACTTGCTCCATCCCGACGCCGCTTGCGCCCGCACCGCGACCCAATCGCCGAGCCGCGCGTGGCTACGGCCGCCCCGGCACGCTTCCAGGAGTTGCGCGCTCCCGCAACACCCGCAGCGAATCCGGCAACGCTCGCGCCGCGATCGCCCATCGTCCCTCAAGCAGCGCATCCGTCGCGCGCCGATCGGGAGCGCCTACCACACTCTCCCCACGTAACCATGCAGACAGCGCCGATTCCGGAAATCGTGTGGTCAGCGCTCGCTGCATGGCGGCCGCCGAGTCGGGCAGCAGACGCGAGGCTGCGTACAGCGCCCGCGGCCGCAGCGGCGCGTCCGGATGGCGACGCTCCAGCGTGCGCCACGCCTCGACGGCCAGCGATGGCAGGCGCAAACTGTCGCGCGCCACCTCACCGGCGAGGAAGAGCGCCGCGCCCGACGGATCGACCGTGTCATGCAGCAAGAGGAACAGCGTCGCCGACGCCTCGAACCGGTCGTACGCAGTCGTGCCACGTGCGAGCGGAGCGGAGCGCAGCAGGTGTGCTCGTAGCGCGGGCACCGAGTCGATTTGCGCGACGTCGAGTTGCGCGAGTCTGGCACTCGCGGCCCGCCGTGCCAGCGTGTCGAGTGCCGTGCGATCGATCACCTGCTGATAGTGCATGCGTGCACGAGCCGTGTCGCCGCTCGCCTCTTCCAACGCACCCGCGAGCATGCGAAGTCGAACTCGCGCCGCCCTTGGCGCGCTGCTGCTGTCGAACGCGTTCACGACGCGTGCCACCATGACGAACTGCCTCGCGGCGGCCGCGCGGCGAAGTGCCACATCGAGCTCAGGTCTCGCATCACCGCGCAGCGCGCGACCGATCATCTGCCACTCGGCGTATTCCCACGCCTGACGTTCGATCGCCACTGCAATGCGCTCCCACGGCGCATCGTCCGCATCCATGGTGGACAGCAAGGAATCGGCCCGCGCCGACGCGCCGCTCGCGAGCGCAGCCCGGGCGCGCCATCGTCGCACGTCGCGGCGAAGCTGCTCGTCATGCACCCCAGACTCCGCAGCATCGAAGGGCGCAAGCCTCGCCTCAACAAGCGCCCACTGTTCGCTGCGCGCATCACACTGCGCGAGCGAAAGGCCAGCGCGCGCGCGATCATGGGTGGTGGTGCCGCCGAGTGCGAGAAATGCGTTGAGACGCTCGCGCGCGCGTGCGCAATCGGCACCGCTGAGCGCCATCGCGCGTCCGGACAACAGCAACGCCTCGCGCCGCACGGTGGAATCTCCTTGCCGAGCGAGCACCGCCTCGGCCGCCTCGGAGGCACGCTGCAGGTAGACGGCCGCGCTGTCGTCCATGCCGCGCTGCAGGAGCTGATCGGCCCGTCGCGACGCGGTGCGCGCGTTGTAGAGGCCGTTGTACGCGCAGCCGCCCGCGAGCAACACCACTGCGGCGCACAACGTCGTCGCCCACGCGCGCGAAACTGAGCGGCGAGGCGCGGCGACTGTCACGGCTCGCCGACTCCGACCTTTCGCTCGTACTGCGCGAGATACGCGACCGCAGCGTCCGCCATTGCGTCGGCGAGCTGTTTCTGTCCGGCGGCGGACGTCATCCACCGCGCTTCCGCGGCATTCGAGCCGAACCCGACTTCAACCAGAATGGACGGCATGAACGAACGCACCAGCACGCTGAACGGCGCCTGCTTCACGCCGCGGCTCGGGCCCGGGTGCACCTGCTTGAGATGGTCCTGCGTAAGCGTGGCGAGCATGAGCGATTCGCGGAGATGCTCATTCTGCGCCATGTCACGCAGGATGAAGCCGAGCGGATCGTTCCGTGACGTCTCCTGCTCGGTCTCGAACTTGATGGCTTCGTTTTCCATGGACGCGACGCGCGCTTCGTCTTCGGTCTTGGCTTCGGCGAGGAAATACGTTTCAAAGCCGCGCGTAGCGCCGGGATTTTTCCAGCCCGGGTTGGCGGCGTTGACGTGCACGGAGATGAACAGATCGCCCTTGGCCCGATTGGCAATCGGTCCGCGGTCGTGCAGCGCGATGAGTGTATCGCGCGTGCGTGTCATGACGACGGTGACGCCACGTTCCTGCAGCGCGTCGCGCAGCTTGAGGGCCACGGCGAGCGCGATCGTCTTCTCGGGGATGCGCGAGGCGCCGGTTGATGCGGTGGTCCCGGGGTCCCGTCCGCCGTGACCTGCATCCACCACGACTGTGCGGCGCCGGGCGGGCGCACGCGCGGAGGGCGTGATCATCGGCGGCAGCACAGCGGATGGCGCCGCCGCGGATGGCGCCGACGCGGATTGCGTCGCCGCCGTTTCCGTGCGCGCCGCAGCATCCGCAATCACGCGCGGCGCAATCGGCCGCCGAACGATAGGCGCGAACCGGCGCAGCTCCACTCGCTCCGCGTCGAACATCAACCCGCCGAATGCGCGCGGCAGCACGTCGCTTACCAGCGTGTACGGCACGAACAGGCGGCCGCCGCTCCGAAAGGGCGCAGCCGACATCGGCAAGGGATCCTCGCCGCTCACAGCAAATGGGGCGAGCAGCATCAGCGTGACGCCTGCCTCGCCCAGTTCGAAGCGCCAGCGTCCCCGGCCAGCGTCCACCAGCTTGCCACCCAATGCATCGGCGAGCTGGTCCCCGCGCAGCGCCGCCCCACCCTCAGGGTGCGCCACCACGGGCACGGAATGCACCTTGTCCCCCACGCGCACGAGCAGCGGCGGGGATGACGCGGCGATCTGACAGGCACATAACAACGAGAGCAGCATCACACCTCGGTAAAACGGCGAACGAATCGATCCGGGGAGACCGGCTCAGCGCGTACGCAAAGCGCGCGCGATCTCGCGGTCGGCGTCCTTCTTCTTGAGATCTTCGCGTTTGTCATGCTCTTTCTTACCCCGTCCGAGTCCCAACAGGACTTTGACACGTCCCCGCACGAAATACAGCTCGAGCGGGACCAGGGTGAGGCCCTGACGTTCGAGCGATCCGTACATCCGACGGATTTCCCGCTTGTGGAGCAACAGCTTGCGCGACCGGGTGGGGTCGTGGTTGAACTGGTTGCCCAGCCCGTAGGTGCCGATATTGAGGTTGAGCAGGAACACCTCACCCTCGTTCATGACACCGTACGAATCGGTCAGGTTGGCACGCCCCTCCCGCAGCGACTTGACCTCGGTACCTCGCAGGACGAGCCCCGCCTCCCACGTCTCCGTAATCTCGTAGTCGTGTCGGGCGCGCTTGTTCCGCGCAATCAGCTTGCGTGGCTCGTCGGTGGCATCGGGTTTGGACATGCGATTGGCAAGCTAAGGTCGGTTGATGGCGACGCACAACAGCGAGCATGCGTACACTCGTTGACTTGCCACCGGTCCTCCCCCTATACTCATGATTCTGCGCGGCGGCATGCCTTCACGGTTGCACCGCGTACGCCGGAGTGGTGGAATTGGTAGACGCGCTGCGTTCAGGGCGCAGTGGGCGCAAGCCCGTGCCGGTTCGAGTCCGGCCTTCGGCACCTGAGAGGTACCCGAGACGTGTGCGAGCGGGACCTGTGTGGAGTTGCAGCATCTGAATTGCAGTCGCAGTTGTTAACAAACGCGGCGGACATCCCTCGGGATGCTCCGCCGCGTTTGTCGTATCGATCCCTTGAGTCCGAGCCCGGACGGCGCGCCTCAGCGGTGCCCGTGCGGCGCGGCTCAGCCGTGCCCGGACTTCTGGCGCAGCAGCTCCGACGGCGCCATATCTTCCGGCAACGAAGCCGACCCGAACGCCGCCCTGAGCGCGTCGTTGGCGCCGTGACGGAAGCCGGTGACGATGCGAACCGCGCGGGCAAGCTGTTCGGCCAAGGGCTCCGCCACACCGCTCCGCCGCAGCAGGACGCGGGAAATGCGCGTGAGCGGCGGCTCGGCGCGACCGCGGGCAGCCAGGGCGTCGGCGTATTCCCGCCAGTGCGCATGCCACTCCTCGACCACGTTCCGGCGCACCCGCGCCTCACGCGCGACCACCGCGTCGATTGCGTGCGAGACGTCAGCCGCAGTGCGGTCGTCAAGCGCGTCCCGCTCGGCCACGATGAGCGCGATCGCCTTCTGGCTGAACGCAAGTTCGATGAGCGCCAGCTCGCGGCTGGCCCCGGTCGCACCGGTCAGCCACGCTATATCATCGGCCGCCGGTTCCGTCAGCACCGAGCGGAGGTACTGCTCGGCCAGCGCCTGACGCCGCCGCTGCTCCCGAAGCGTCGCAAGAATGCCCATGGTCAGGGCAGCACCGGGAGCGACAGGCGCCCGCCAAATGAGGGTGAGGCGGCAGGCAGCCCGACACGCTCGCGCACGACCGACTCTTCGTGCACCAGGTCCGACAGCCGCACGCTCGCGAGCACCTCATCGATCCGCTGTTGCAGCAGCAGCCACACGGGACGGATGCTGCATTCGCTCGCATCAGAGCAGCGCTCGCTGTCCACCGGATGCGAGACGCAGTGCAGGTCAAATGTGGCGAGCTCCGACGCCTGGATCACATCACGCACCGTGATCTCCTCCGCAGGCCGAGCGAGCTGGTAGCCACCCCGCGCACCACGCGTGCTGCGCACGATTTGTGCGCGTCGCAGGCGCAACAGGATCTGTTCGACGTAATCGCCGGACAACCGCTCGCTGGCCGCAACGTCGCGGCCGGTGACGGGCCCTTCGTCAGCGCGCCGCGCAAGATGCAGCGCGCAGATCAATCCATATTCGGCCCACGTGGTGATGCGCATGTCAGGAGTCTACGGGCTGCGGTACCTGCAAGGCAAGCACGGGCGCGCTCACGCGCCGGGCACCCCGATCTCTGTCATGCGACGCAGGTCGAGTGCCGCGTCGATTTGGTCATCGGGCAAAATGTGCTCGCGCTTGACGAGATCACGGATGAGCACTCCCTCCGCCACCGACTGTTTGCTGAGCTCTGCGGCACGCGCGTAGCCGATCTGTGGCGCGAGCGCGGTGGCCAACGCCGCCGAACGTTCCAGCCAGTACGCGCACATTTCGCGATTGGCCTCGATGCCCTGCACGCACTTTTCATCGAGCACGGCAATCGCGTTGGTGAGAATGCGCATCGACATGAAGATATTGTGCGCCATCACCGGCATCATCACATTGAGCTGCAGCTGACCGTGCTCAGCGGCCATGCTCACGCACGTGTCGTTGCCCACGACCTGCATGCACACCTGGTTGACCATTTCCGGAATGGACGGATTGATCTTGCCCGGCATGATGGATGAGCCGGGCTGCACCGCCGGCAGCACGATCTCGTCGAGGCCCGTTCGTGGCCCACTCACCATCAGGCGCAAATCCGACGCAATCTTGCTCAGGTCGATTGCGAGCACGCGCAGCGACGCGCTGAACGCGGCCGCGTCGCCCATGCTTTGCATGAGCTGAATGCGATCGACACCAACGCGCAGCGTGAGCTCCGTGGCCGCCATGAGGTGCTCGACCATGAGGGCGGGATACTCGGGCTCGACATTCACGCCGGTGCCCACCGCGCTGCCGCCGATGCCAAGATCACGCAGGTACTCGGCGGCCTGCTGTACACGCTCGAGATCGCGAGCGATCGTGCGCGCGTACGCTGTGAACTCCTGCCCCAGCCGGATGGGCATTGCGTCCTGCAGGTGCGTGCGTCCGCTCTTGAGCACGTCGTCGAACTCGATGCCCTTGGCCGCAAACGATGCGACCAGAGCATTGGTGGCACGCGTGAGATCACCGAGCATGGTGAGCGAGCCGAGCCGAATCGCCGTGGGAATCACGTCGTTCGTGGACTGCGCCATGTTGACGTGATCGTTGGGATGCACCGGCGCGTACGTGCCGCGCTCCGCACCGAGCAACTCGTTGGCCCGGTTGGCGAGCACTTCGTTCACATTCATGTGGTGCGACGTACCGGCACCGGCCTGGTACGGATCCACGATGAAGTGTTCACGATGCTGCCCGGCGAGCACTTCGTCGGCGGCTTGCACGATCGCGTCCGCGAGCTTCGCGTCCAGACGCTTCGTTTCGCGGTGTGTGATGGCCGCAGCGCGTTTGATGTGCACCACCGACTCCACGAACGCCGGCTGCGGCAGCAGGCCGCTGATGGGAAAGTTCAGACTCGCCCGTAGAGTCTGCACACCGTAGAGCGCGTCGGCTGGCACCTGCAGCGTGCCAAGGGGATCCTTCTCGGATCGTGTGGTCATGGCGTTCGTCAGTGCTGGATCAGGGCGCGTCGAACACGACGGTGTCCGTGGACGACACGATATAGAAGCGAGTGCGTTCGTCCACATTCGCAACGCGCGAGCGCCAGCGCGTGACGTTGATGGAGCGCAGGTTCGGCACGGAGTTCAGATAGTCGCCCAGGAACGATTCAGGAACCGTGAACGCCCCATCGTCCTTCAGCACACAGAGCAACTGACGGTCGGCCACACCCAGGTTCGCGAACGATCCGTAGCGCAGCGAAAGCAGCACGCCCGAGTTTTCATCGCCGTCGGCCTGCCAGGTGATCGCGTAGTTGCCCTGGGCACCGGTGGGTGGGGTCTGTGGCCCGACTTGGATCGGCTCCGCCAGTCGCACCTGCACCTGGCTTCCGGGGAAGCCGCCCGCCGCGCCCGGCACCGTCACTGTGACCGTGTCGCCCGCGCTGTAGCTAAAGGTCCCCGAGCCGCCAAGCGTGTACAATCGCGGCGTGCCCGGCTCCTCGGAAAGTTCGATCGCATTCTCGGCGACCTCGAGCTCGACCGTGGAACCCGGCGTCAGGTTGCCGGGCAGAAACGTTTCCTCGGCGAAGAACTCGCTACTGCACTGATCGCTCGACACGCGACTGTTGGGAAGCAGCGCGTCGGGACCAGTGAAGAAGCTGGCCGTGGGGCGCGCTGTGACCGTTCCCTGTCCGCCGGCGTTCCCTCGAATCGTGATCGAACCGTAGCGAAAGTTGTTCGTGCTCTCCTCGACCGCCAGACACGCGGAAGACATGCAGGCGAGGGCAAGCACCGCGAGCGTCGGCAGCGCGCGGGCTGCGGAGAAGGAAGACGTACGAATCCGCATGGTACAGTGTGCTGAAGTCGTCAGAAGATCAGTGAGAGCGGTATCCGTGCAACCAGCGTGCGCTCAGGAACCCACGGGACGCGCCAAACCCGACAGGAACGGGTTCGATGTCAGTTCGCGCGCCATCGTGGTAGAGGGACCGTGTCCCGAATACACCGCAAGCGACGAATCGAGCGAGGCGATGCGCTCGAGGGAAACGCGCATGGCGCGCGGATCACACAGCGGAAGGTCGGTGCGGCCGATGGAACCGGCGAATACCACATCGCCCACGAACGCCGCGCCGTGGCCGACAAACACCACATGACCGGGCGAGTGTCCCGGCAGATGCAGCACGTCGAACGACAGGCTGCCTACCTGCACCACCTGCCCCTCCGCGAGCGGGAGGGTCGGCGCAGGAAGGGAAGGAATACGCAGGCCATACATCAGGCCGATCTCCGGCGCGCGATCGTAGAGCACGCGGTCGTCTTGATGCAGCGCGACAGGTACGCCGAAGCGCTCCACCAGTGGCCCCACCGCACCGACATGATCCACATGCGCGTGCGTGAGCCAGATCGCGTCAAGCTCAGCGCCACTGGCTACGACTGCGTCGGCGAGCCGCGAGGCTTCATCACCCGGATCGATAAGCACAGCCCGCTTCGTGGACTCGTCCACCACGAGATAACAGTTCTCCTGCAGCGGACCGACCGTGAACGTGGATACCCTCACGCAACCGCTCCCTGAATCGGTTCTGATTCGGACGTGGTCACGGATGACGTATCGCCATGATGCGCCAGCCACCGCTCGGCCTCGAGCGCCGCCATGCATCCCGTGCCAGCGGCCGTCACAGCCTGTCGATAGTAACTGTCCATCACGTCGCCGGCCGCGAAGACCCCTTCCACGCTCGTGTTGGTGCGCCACCCATCAGGCGTCACGATGTAGCCGTTGTCGTGCAGCGCCAACTGTCCGCCAAGAAAACGCGTGTTCGGCGTGTGTCCGATCGCCACGAACATGCCACCGCACGGAATCTCGCGGCGCTCCTTCGTCACCGTGTCCTCCACTAGCACGCCGGTGATGAAATCATCGCCGAGTACGTCGACCACATGCGTGTTCCACTCGATGCGAATTTTCGGATCACGCAGCACTCGGTCGGCCATCACCTTTGACGCGCGGAACTCGTCGCGCCGATGCACGATGACCACTTCGCTCGCGAACTTCGTGAGGTAGAGCGATTCTTCCATCGCCGAGTCACCACCGCCGACGACGACGAGTCGCTGGTTGCGGAATGCAGGCAGTGCACCATCGCACACCGCGCACGACGACACGCCGCCGCCCGTGCGCGCAAGGCGCTCTTCAGACGACAGGCCAAGCCAGTTGGCGCGCGCGCCGGTGGCCACGATCACCGATCGCGCAACCACTTGCTGGCCACCGCTCGTCGTCAGCAAGAAGGGGTAATTGGCAAAATCCACCGCCTCGATGTTCTCCGATACCACACGCGTGCCGAAGCGTTCGGCCTGCTGCTTCATGCGCTCCATGAGATCGGTGCCACCGAGCGCTTCGGGAAAGCCTGGAAAGTTCTCGATGTCCGTGGTGAACATGAGCTGTCCACCGGGCACCATCTCACGCGAGATCTCGCCCTCGTACACGACGGGATCGAGATTGGCGCGCGACGCGTACACAGCGGCGGTCCA
>JBBQNT010000051.1:0-17001 GCA_038330215.1 Gemmatimonadales bacterium | reverse complement strand
GCGTGCCCATGCCGTCAATCGCGACCACAACAAAACCAAGTTCGGCCAGCGCCTGATGGTCGTTGCGCGATGGCGTGAAACTGCGCGATCCCACGCTGCCCGACTGCGGACCCGGATAGATGTAGTTGATGATCGGATACTTGCGCGTGGAATCCATGTTCGTGGGCGTGAACATGAGCCCGTAGATGTCTGTCGTGTCGTCACGCGCCTTCATGGTCACGGGCGTGGGCGGCTTCCAACCGCTCGCCAACAGGCGCGAGATGTCCGCGCGCTCGAGGTCCCGCAGCACGCGCCCAGTCTGCGCGTCGCGCACCACGGTGACCGGTGGCTCGGTGGGCGTGGAGTACGTATCCGTGAAGTAGCGGCCCTCGGGAGACATGGAGATCACGTGATGCGATACTTCCGGCGTGAGCAGCACCTGGTTGCGCCCGTCGAAGCCGATTCGGTACAGGTGTTGGAAGTACGGATCACGGCCGGCTTCCTTGCCCACCGCCGTGAACCAGATCTGCCGCGACTTCTCGTCGATATGCACGATCTCCGTCACGTTGCCCGTGCCGGTGGTGATGCGATTCTTGAGCTGGCCGGTGGTGAGGTTGTACAAGTAGAGGTGCACCCAGTTGTCGCGCTGCGACCACCAGATCAACTCGTTGGACGCGGGCAGCACACGCCACAGGTTCTCCGCGAGTGACGCATCACCGATCTGCGTTTCGCTTTTCTCTTCGAGCACCGTTCGCACTGCGCCCGTGCTGGCGTTGGCAATGCGAAGCGTGGCCTGCTTGTGATCGCGCGTGCTCGAGATGAACGCAACGTGCGAGCCATCCTTGTACCACTGGAGGTCGCACACGGCGCCGCCGCACGCAATGTGATCGCTCACCGTCGAGCGATGTGCATCGGGCGGCATCTGCAACCGCACCACCCGCGGCGCACCGCTTGCATCGCGGCTGATGATCACTCGGCTAATGCGAAAGATCACACTGTCGCCCGGCAGTGGATACTTCCATGACTGCAGCTTGGGATTTCCCACGTTCGTGGAGACGAGATGCATATCGGTCACACCGCGTCCATCGTGCTGAAACGTGGCAATCTGCTTGCCGTCGTCGGACCAGCTCACAATCGGGTTCGCGCTGTGTGTCCAGCCCGCGTTGTCGGTCGCGTAGCCAAAATCTTCGATGCCATCGGTGGTGAGCTGCGTTTCCGTGCCGCTTGAGAGGTCCCTGGCCCACAGGTTGTGATCGCGAATGAACACCGCAGTCGATCCGTCGGGCGAAACGCGCGAGTTGGGCGGAGTCGCTGGTGAGCTCGCGGCGACCGTACATGTGTAGGCGCGCAGGTCGCAGCTGTACGACTTCCCGCGCACCGACGCCGTAAGCGTGCGCGCGTCTGCGGACATTTCCACCGTGTTGAACGGCAAGCGTGCGCCGTCCACCGCCGAGCCGGTTGCTGAGCTCAGCGCCGAGGCAAGCCGCGAGTGATCGAATGCGACATCTCGCGTGCGTCGTGCAGGATTGGCGATCACGAACTCGCTGCCACTGGCTGTGGTCGCGCGGTAGTACAGCCGTCCATCCGGCAACCACGAGGCGCGACCGGCGAGTCCGCTCACCAGCGGCGTGGTATTCGCGGCGAGCATGCGCTCAGCACGCGCGTAGTCGTCGGCGGTGAGTTGACGTGCCTGCGCCGATGCCATGAGCGGCACGGTCAGGGTCAGCGCACAAACAGCGAATGAGACTCGGAGCAATCGCATGGTTCTCAAGGAGGGCGGGGTGGCCGATACGCTTTATGGGCAAGCGCGACACATCGCGACAGGACCTTGGAAGTATAGAACCTGACCCGTTCCCGTACAGCCGAGCCGCGCCGATGTGCCGCCTGTCGGTCAGCGTCAGCTGGAGAGAAGCGTGATAATCGCGGCCGCGTCCGACCCGCCGGATCCCGGTGGTGGTCCGTCGTTGCGCGGCGGAAGCGCGCCAAAAATCATCGCCTCGTCGAACGAGCGTTGCACGGCGCGCAGCAGCCCCTCCAGCTCTTCCTGCGTTTTGGTTAGCGCACTGCGATACGCCCAGCGATATCCGTACCCGGAAAGGGCCGCGATTCCGGCCGCCGCACCCACCGCAGGCCCGATCGCCACCAGCACCGAACCCGCGGCCAGGCCCGCCAGCGTCCCTGCCACGCCGCCGAACACGGTACCCAGCGTCCCCATCGTCCAGCCACTGAAGCGCACGTTCTTTCGCTGTCCCTTTCGCAGGTCACCGCTGATCACCACCTCACACGTGGGACGTGCCGGTGTGCCGCGTGCGGCCAGCGTGATGTTGAGTTCGTACAGATCAATCTGCGTGCAGCGATACACGAGGCCGGACATGATGGAGACCATCTGCCCTGACATCGCCTCGTAAATCGTGGGCACCTTGAAACGCAGAATGCCGCCGTCGAGCGGATGCCCGCCCACCACCGATTCCAGCGAGAGTTGATACGGTTTGGCGGTCGCCACGCGTCCCAGTGCCTCGAGAGTGGCGCGGGGCGAGGCGGTGATGGTCCGGGAGACGCTGATGCTGCGCGCCGTAACGCCCAGCAGCGTGGTAACGCGACGATCTTCCCGTTCGCCGACCAACATGGGCGCATTGCTTTGCTGCGACTGTCGCTCCGCCATGGCGATGGCGACGTACTGCCTCGAGATACCGGCGTCCACCGCCGAGGCCTCCACATCCCGCGCCGAGTACCCGAGCGTATCGCTCACCGCCGCATGCTGCGCGGTCTGGTCGCGGTTGATCGACACGTTGCGCTCCATGCGATGCGCCGCCTCGGCCTGCAGCTGCGCCGCACGCTGCCACACCGCCATCGCCTCGTCTTCGCTCAGCGTGGGACCGGGCTGCTCAGCCGACCGTGACGCTTCCACCGCTTCGGCCATGGCCTGCTCGAGCGCCGAGGCCAGCGACTCAGCAGTCTCGTACCGATCGGCCGGTGATTTGGCGAGGCAGCGATCAATGACCGCGGCCAGCGCGTCGGGAATCTGCGGCGCCACGCTGCGCAGTGCCGGCGCCTGCTTCGTGACATGCGCGACCAGGACCGACTGCGGCGGTCCGTCGAAGGGCAGCGTACCGCTCAGCGCCTGAAAGCCCACCACGCCGAGTGCGTAGACATCGCTGCGTCCGTCCAATGGTTCGCCGGCGCACTGTTCGGGACTCATGTAGTGCACGGTGCCGAGCACATTGCCGTCGAGCGTGAGGCGTGACTTGTCCGAGCTCACATCGCGGGCAATGCCGAAGTCGGTGACGAGCGTGCGTCCCGATTCGCGGTCGAGCATGAAATTGTCCGGCTTTACATCGCGGTGCACGACAGCACGCGCGTGCGCGTAGGCGAGCGCCCACGAGGCTTCACGCAGCGAACGCACCACCTCGGCGGGGGACAGCTTGCCGCGGTCTCGGAGCCGTTCGCCCAGCGACTCGCCTTCCACGAATCCCATGGAAAACCAGGTGGTGCCAGCCGTTTCGTCGGCGCGAAAGATGGGGACGATGTTCGGATGCTCGAGTTTGGCCGCGGTGCGCGCCTCGCGCAGAAAGCGCTCGCGTTCGGCCTCGCCGCCTCGCTCCGCGAGCAGCACCTTGAGCGCCACGAGCCGGTCGAGCATTCGGTCCCGAACGAGCCAGACGGCGCCCATTCCGCCTGCGCCGAGTGGTCGCACCAGCTCGAACTGGGACGAAAGCGCAGCGGGAAAGACGGGGCTGTTCGTTTCAGTCATGGCGGGGGGAAACTGTGCGGCGCGTGTATCATTATCAATGTCTGAATGAATGACAGGCGGCTCCGAGGGTTCCTCACGCATCGGGCCACCGCGCTTTCACCCGTCCTTTTAGCCGAGTATTGCATGCGCACTGGCAATCCCATGTTGGCCCGTCTCTCAGACGCTGCGCGCGCGACCGGTGCCGCGACGCGCTCGGAGACGATGACGCTCGCCGGCACCGCGACGCGCTCGCTGATTCTGCTGGCCGTGGTGCTGTTTTCGGCGGGTGTGATCTGGAGCCAGGTCTCCGCCGGCCGCACTGATCTGATCATGCCCGCCGTACTGATCGGCGGCATTGGTGGTTTCATTGTCGCGATGATCACGGTGTTCCGTCCGCAGCTGGCCCCGTGGACGGCGCCCATTTACGCGTCACTGCAGGGCGCGTTCCTGGGTGCGATTTCCGCGATGTACAACCTGCAGTACGCGGGCATCCCGCAGCAGGCGGTGGCACTCACGTTTGCCGTGGCGTTGTCGGTGTTCGTGCTGTACCGAATGGGCGTCCTGCGTGCAACGCAGGGCTTTCGCCGCATGATTATCTCGGCGACCGTGGGCATTGCGCTGTTCTACGTGGCGTCGATGGTCATGTCGATGTTCGGCATGACGATGGCCTACTTCACGTCGTCGAGTCCGCTCGCCATTGGCATCAATGTGGTGATTGCCGGTGTGGCGGCGCTCAACCTCGTGCTCGACTTCGATCGCATTGAAGAGGGCATTCGGTCGGGCGCGCCCAAGCAGATGGAGTGGTTCGCGGCGTTCGGGCTCATGATCACGCTCATCTGGCTGTATCTCGAGTTGTTGCGGTTGTTGTCGCGGTTGCAGGGTCGGCGGGACTGATTCAAAAGCTGCCGCCGAGGAATACCGCGTTGGCGAAGAGCGGCAGCATGCCGCGCCACAGATCGCGGTAGTTCGGGTCGCCCGAGAAGGCGATCACCCGACCGCGGCCCACGCTCTCGGTCCACAGGTACGGAGAGCCGGCCAGACGCGCCGGCGCTTCGGGCCAGAGATAGCCGGCCAGGCGCAGTCGTTCGACGGGTGCGTAGCGCAGCACCACCTCACCGGCACGCACGTCGCGCGGCGCCGCGAACACACGGTTGCCGCTCACCTGCACTGGCCACTCCGAATCGCGCAAACCGGCCAGCAGCGGTGAGAGTGTGTCGGGCAGCGTGCGCACGATCGCGCCGGGATTGTTCACGGGCAGCGGCGCACCCGCAGCAGAGTCGTTTCGTGTGGTGGGCGCCGCACGGAAACGCGAGAGCCCTGACTGCTCGCTGGCCAGCCACTGCGACGCACTTTCGAGTGTAATGAGCACTCCGCCCCGCCGCACCCAGCGCTGCAGCTCGTCGCGTCCAGCATCGCCCAGCGCGCCGCCAATGCCGCCGGCGGATGGCATCACCAGCACATCGAACTCCTCCAGCAATCCGCTGGCCACCGCGCTCGCGTCGATACCGGTGGCGGGATAGCCCAGTCGCTGGTCGAACTGGTACCACGCGAAGCCATAGGAGTTGCCGTTGACGGGCGACCCACCAAGCAGCGCGACACGCGGTGCACGCACGGGCACAACGGAGTTCGAGCCCAGATCGGTGCCGTCATCCACGGCTGCGGTCATGAGCGCGGAGACCATTACTCCCGTGGAATCGGCGAGACGCGACACGGTACCGTGCAAGGTGCTGTCGTTGTTGTTTACCCGCGCGATGAAGGCTCCCTGCGGAAACGCATCGCCGCCCACGCGAAACGCCTTGGGCGCGTACACCAGCCGCACGCCGCGATGCAGCAACTGCGCGAGCATGCGCACCGACGCATCGCTGCCCGGACGGAACGCGTAGCCATGACGCGCGATTGCCATGGTGCGCATCATTCGCTCATACGGTACGGCCGTGATCACTTCGCCGCCACTGATCGCCGAGCGGGATCCCCACGCCGTCACGCGGTGAACAAACGGCAGCGACCACGCCGTCACATCGTAGAAGCGATTGTTCTGTCCGGTGCGGCGGTTCTCCAGCTCCTCGGCGATGAATGACGAATCGAGCGGTGCATCGGGTTCGAGCAATGCGGCGGCCAGCAGTCCCTGCGGCTGCGCAAGGTCAACGATGTACGCGCCATTCGCGACGCGCGCGCGTGCTGCTCCGCTGCTGCCGTAGCGCTCTGCGGCCACGAGTTCGAGCGGTTCGCTCGTGTACCGCACTTCGATGCGGTTGGCCAGCAGTTGCGAGACGAGCGAATCAGCGCGGCCGAGCGCGTCGCGTTCGAGCACAACGCTGCGCAGCACGCCGCGTCCGGGATTCCGAATGGGCTCGAGACGTGTCGCCACATAATCACGCACTCGCGCCGTACGCTGCTCGGCGGTGACGCGCAACGTGGCGATGCTCGCCGTGTAGTGATGATGCGCCGCGTCGGAGAGCGTGAGCACCGTACCGTCGCTCCGGCGAATCGCACCTGCTCCGCTCGACGCCTGCTCGTACGTCATCCCCACCGCGCCGTTCAAAATCGGCCATGAGACACCGTATCCCGGCCAGAACTCGTCATAGCCTTCGCGGCGAAAGTACGGCCAGCCCTGTTCGTCAAAGGCAGCCGCGTTGCCGGCCGCGTAGCGATCCCACCAGTCAAGCACCTGCGGCGGCACGTTCTTGTTGACCGGTGCCATGGGCGGGGCAAAGAAGTACGTGCTGTTGGAGCCCATCTCGTGCAGGTCCACGGCGACATGCGGCCACCATGTGAAGAAGGCGCTCACACGGGCGCGCGTTTCAGGATGCGAGTGAATGAACCAGTCGCGATTGAGGTCGAACTGGTAGTGACTCGTGCGCGCGCCGGGCCATGAACCCTGCTGCGCCAATGTGCCCGGAATGCTCGACACGCCCCAACTGCTGCGCGCGCGCATGACATCCTGTACATGTCGCTCGTGTCCGTCGGGATTCTGGATCGGGTCGATCAGTGCCACCGTGCTGTCGAGCAGCAGGCGCGTGGCCGCATCGGTTCCCGCGGCGAGCTGATACGCGGTGGCGAGTGCCGCTTCCGTGCCGGAGGCTTCGTTGCCGTGCACGGTGTAAACCAGCCACACGATGCCGGGCATGCGCGGCACGATCGCGTCGACTTCCGCGCCCGCCGTGCGGTTGGGATACGCAAGCGCCTGTGCGTCGCGCTTGATCGCATCGAGGCGCTTTTGGTTGACGGCGCTCGTGACCACGAGCAGCAAGACTTCGCGCCCTTCGAAGGTGCGGCCGAGTGTGTCGAGTCGCACTCGATCGCTCGATCGTGCAAGCGCCTGGAAGTATTGGTGCACCACGTGATGCGGTGTAAATCGTTCGCCCACTTCGTAGCCAAGCACGCTCTGCGGCGTGGGCACGGCGGGATCGAAGGAGCCGGTGCGGTTGTAGGCGTGCTGCGCGCCGAGGGAGTGCGCGCTGGCGAGCAGCAGCGCGGGGAGCAGGGTGCGTGCAATGTGCGGCATGATCGCGGGCGAGGGAGAGGGTTGGTGATGGCCTCGTTTTCAATACTACCGCTCTCCCAGTGATTCTGCGCTGAGATTCGAGCCACGCCCAGGTCGTTCAGGCGGTAGTTCGCCAAGGTTCCTGCCCCGCGAGTGGCGCCTCCGCGAATCTGTCCCGTCTCGCTTGCCTTTTTGCGCTGCGCGGTCGACACTTCTCCAGAGCACAGCTTGCTCCTTTTTACGTGTGCATGGAGACGACGATGTCTGAGCACAACCACCCAGCGACGGCGCTGGCCGGACTTGATGTGCCCCTGGAACGCGATGTGTTCCTGCGTTCGATGCTTCGCGAGCTCGCGGGCACGCTGCAGGATGTTGTCGGACTCGACGAAGCCTCCGGGTTCATCAGTGTGGTGGGACAGCGCATTGGCGACGAGCTGAATGCGAGCTATCGCGCCGCACTCGGCGTTCCTTCGCTCAATCGTGAGCAGGTGGCCGATGTGCTGGTGGACCTCAAGCAACGCATCAACGGCGAGTTTGTCATCGTCGAGCAGAACGACGAGCGCATCGTGTACTCCAATACGCGCTGCCCCTTTGCCGACAAAGTGGTGGGCCGACCCGCACTCTGCATGATGACATCGAACGTGTTCGGCCACATCGCCGCCGACAATCTGGGGTACGCGCGCGTGATGCTCGAGGAGACGATCGCGCTGGGTGCGCCCGGATGCCGAGTGGTGGTTCATCTCACGTCGCCGAGTGAACCTGATCCTGCTGGCCGCGAATACTTTCGCGCTTAGGGGGCGTCGTGACAGTCATTCCGTTTCTGACCGCAGCCGAGTGGCTACCGGAGCCGCTGCTGCTGGTCACCAACGACGGAACGATGCTGGGCGCCAATCGTGCAGCACGCGTGTTGCTCGGCGAACGCGCACTCACACCGGGGGGCAACGGTTCATTGCTGCCTGCGCTGCACGGCGACGCGACTCCGGTGATTCGCTACCTGCGCGACGGCTCGCGCACACGACAGCCGTTGCCTGGCGCCATCACGCTGACGACTGCGGAGGGACCGAGCCGCTATCGCGCCACCGCACGCTTGCTCGAGAGCGCAACCGCTGAAACGCCCGCAGTGCTGCTGCTGTATCTGCAGCCGCACGAAGGAGCGTCTGCGCAGTTCAAGGAACTCAACGACCGACTGGCGCAACTCAATGCGGCGATGCGCCGGCAACAGGAAGCGGAAGACGAACGACGTCGTCTCGAAGCGCAGATGCTGCAGACGCAGAAGCTCGAGAGTCTGGGCGTGCTTGCCGGTGGCATCGCACACGATTTCAACAACCTGCTCACGAGCGTCATCGGCTATTGCGATCTTGCGCGCGATGAAGTCGCCGGCAACGCGGCGGCGCGCGAGTTTCTCGAGGAAGCGGTAACGGGCGCGAGGCGCGCGGCAGAGCTTACGCAGCAGATGCTCGCGTACTCGGGCAAGGGCACGCTGGTCGTGGGACCGGTGCAGCTCTCCACGCTCGTAGCCGACATCACGCGACTGCTCGAAGTCTCGATCTCCAAGAAGTGCGTGCTTCGCTACAACCTCATGGAAAACCTGCCCACTTGCCGCGGCGACGCGACGCAGCTTCGGCAGGTGATCATGAACCTGATCATCAATGCGTCCGACGCGATTGGCGATCGCAGTGGCGTGATTGCGCTGACCAGCGGTGTGGCGTGGTGTGACAGTTCGTACCTCGCGGAGAACTTTGTCGACGACCAGCTACCGGAAGGGTTGTACGTTCATCTGGAAGTGGCGGATACCGGCAGCGGCATGTCGGCAGAAACACGCGCGCGGATCTTCGATCCGTTCTTCACCACCAAGGTCACTGGACGCGGTCTTGGCCTCGCCGCCGTACTCGGCATCGTGCGTGGTCATGGCGGCGCGATGCGTGTCTATAGCGAACTCGGTCGCGGCACCACGTTCAAGATGTTGTTGCCGGCCGAGGTGCAGGTGGAAGCGTTGCCGCTGCCCACAGCGGCCGAACCCGCCCCGTGGCGTGGCAGTGGGTCCATTCTGGTCATCGATGACGAAGAGAGCATTCGCGCGCTCACGCGGCACATGCTCATGCAAATGGGCTTCGACGTGGCGACGGCGAGCGACGGCCGTGAGGGCGTGCAGGTGTTTCGCGATATGGCCGACCGCAATCCGCTCGTGCTGCTCGACCTCACCATGCCGCATCTCGACGGCGCGGGAACGTTTGCGCAGCTGCGCCGTATTCGCGCCGATGTGCGCGTGATCCTGATGAGCGGTTACAACGAGCATTCCATCGCCACGCAGTTCGCGGGCAAGGGGCTGGCCGGATTCATTCAGAAACCATTTCGTATGCACGAGTTGCGGCAGTTGCTGCGTGCCGCGCTCGATACCGCGACCGCGACCTAGTGTAGGGTCGCATAAATGGCTTGCATAATAGGCCGGCTGATTTTAAGTTGTGGTCCATGCCATTGCCGATTCGCATTATCGCGTTGCGTCGTGGAGACCGAAGCCGGCTGGAGCGGTTGGTGCGATCGCGCACCACGGAGCAGCGCGTGGTGGAGCGCGCGCAGATTGTGTTGGCCTCCGCGGCCGGCGACTCGGGGAACGCGATCTGTGCGCAGTTGGGCGTCTCGCGGCCGACGGTCTCGCGATGGTTGGATCGCTACGAGGCCGAGGGGCGGGCGGGACTCACCGCGGATCGCCCACGCCCGGGTCGCCCGAAGCGCATTACCGTCGCCGACGAAGCCGCGATCATTGCGCGGACGCTGGAGACGGCGCCGCCGACCGGCACGCATTGGAGCACGCGGCTGATGGCCCAGGCCACGGGCCATCATCACGCGACGATTGCGCGGATCTGGCACGCGCACGGCCTCAAGCCGCATCGGGTCTAGCGCTTCAAGCTCTCGCGCGATCCGCAGTGTGTCGAACAATCGCGCGACGTGGTCGGCCTGTATTTTGATCCCCCCGAGCGGGCGGTGGTCTTCTCGTTCGATGAGCAGAGTCAGATCCCGGCGCTGGATCGCACGCAGCCCGGCTTGCCGATGAAGAAAGGACGCGCGGGCACGATGACGCACGACTACAAACGGCACGGCACGACGACGCTGTTTGCCGCCTTCGATGTCGCGACGGGCACAATCGTCCAGGAGTGCATGCCGCAGCATCGCCATCAAGAGTTCCTTGCATTTCTCAAGCGGATGGTCCGCAGCGTCTCGAAAGAGTTGGCGATCCACGTCATCTTGGACAACTATGCCACGCACATACACGCGGCGGTGAAACAGTGGCTCAAGCGCAACCGCCACGTGCACTTTCACTTCACCCCCACCTCGGCCTCGTGGCTCAATCTGGTGGAGCGATTCTTCGGCGAACTCACGGAGCGCCAAATCCGTCGGCTCGCTGTCACGAGTGTGAAGGAACTCATCACCGCCATCACCCACTACATCGATCAGCGCAACAAAAACCCGACGCCCTTCGTGTGGACTGCGACGGTGCGACAGATTCTCAAGAAGGTTGCGAAAGCCAACGCTACTTTGGCGACACTACACTAGAGTTCTGCGATGTGAAACACCGGTACGGTCCAAGCCGTCGTGCTGTAACATACCAGCGCGACAGAAATGCGTGTTCGGCCATGGTTGACTGGAACGTAAAGACACCTGTTCTGGGCATGGTTACCCCCTCGGTTCAGCGCTAGAGAGAAAGTCCACGTCAAGGAGAGGCACGTGTAATGCTCAGTTCCCACACCGCGGTGCGAGCTGCTCTACCAACGATTTGCAGTTTCGCGGTTTGGGGCACTGCCGCATGCGCGCAGCAGCCGGTCGCTCGAGCCGCCTCAGTCTCCGACATCTGCCAGCTTGGGGACGAGATCACCTTGCGAGGTACGGCTGATCACCGCCTTCTGTCTGCCGCTCTCCCTTGGCTTGACCCACGTCGGGTGTATTTTGCCGACCGGCTCAGCAGCAAACTGTTGGTGTTCGATCACAAGGGGCAGCTGATTCGAACGGTAGGCACCCGCGGCACAGCGCCCGGGGAGTACGAGATGCCATACAGCGTCCAATCTGACGAGACGGGGTGGGTATACGTCAACGACCGTGGCAACGGTCGCGTTCAGGTGCTGGACCAAGGGCTACAGGTACTTCGAGTAATAGCCGCGCCGGGGCAGAACGAGCAGCTGATCGTCACGCGCGACGCTGACGCGCCAAGCATAGTGATGCTCGGGAATTCCAGCTGCCCCGAGTCAGACGCGACTGCGGATGCTTGTCTGGTCCGTCAGTTTGACCACTCCGGACGGATGGTACGCGCGTTCGCAACGGAGCCCACGCATCCTGTGATGCATTCTTCGCAGGCTGCCATGGGCCCTGACCGCTCCGTGTATCTGGCGAACGTGTTGGGCGATGCCGTTCATGTATATGGAGAGAACGGAAAACGGCGGCGGATAATCCGCTTGGACTCTCCTTCGATGCGAGCGTTTGCTGCGAGCACTGCACCAGACATGCCCGCAGACTTTGGCACGATACTACAGCGCCTTCGAGACGAGTCTCACACCCGCATCCGCTCGCTCGTGGTGGCCGAGAAAATGCTCTTCGTTCAGTTCCAACGCGTGAAGCCCGCCGCTGGCGAGTCGCAGTTCGTACTTGACGTCTACAGTCTCGATGGAGCGCTCCGGCTATATGGGATTGCTACTCCGGGAATCCTGACTGCCTCCGGGGAAGGACCCTATTTTGTAGCGCATCGGTCAGATGGCGACGGTGCGATCTCGATCCGTCCTTGCGGCTTGCGTTAGCAGGGCTTGCGAAGGTCCCAGAGGCTACGAGCGGAGCACAATCATGACATGGACGGCGAACAAGGTTCTGGGTACTGCAGCTGCTGCTGTTGTCATCTTGGTGGGCGGCTACGCCTTTCAAGCAAGAACGGCAGCGGAGGTGGCGCGCGCCATGCCCGCCATAGATCGGGCAGGGGTGCCAACGAGGCACGTACGTCTCGCCGCGGGGCGTCTTCCGTATCTGTATTCGGGGATTGCGTTCGCCGACAGAAGCCAGCCGGGTGAGACGAAGGTGGAGAGCGCGCCAGCACAGATCATGATCTTCTTCACCGAGACGGACTGCTTCACAGGTCTCGCCGATCTGCCGTTCTGGTCTGAGCTTCACGATGCTTTGGGGCAGCGTGCAACCGTGGTCGGCGTCACAACGGGATCCGACACAGCCCGTGTGGCGTACTATCTCAAGGAGCGCGATGTTCGCATACCCGTGCTGTACGACCGGGACCGGATCCTGTTCTCGATCCTTGACACGTTGCGGCAGCCAATCACGCCGATGTTGATTGTGGCCGACGCTGACGGGGCTGTGCTACGCGCGTTCGGCTCGGTCGGCGGGCAGCGCTCCCAACAGGATGCGATTCGTAAAGCGTTGAACGCTGTGTTGGCTGAACAAGAGTCTCGCTTGCACTCGTCCTTGCGCTGAGTGGCGGGTTGGTACGTCGGTGCCTCGGCAGAGTCGTTTGACCTTCCTACGAAGAAATCGGCGCGATAGCACCTAACGCGTTTCTGCGCGGCTTTTGTGCTGAAGTGGGCCATTGGGCGAGCAGTTCGCTCGCTGCTAGTCGTTGGTTGCGGCGTGATCTTGCGTCACCTACATTAGCCTTGAGCCGCCGCGATAGCAGAGAAGCGCGGATAGTCATGCTCTCCCTGATCGTTTGCCTAGCCATTCTGTGTCGCGCTTCGAGGCAGTGAGGGAGGGTGGCTGGTGAGGCAGCGCCTGCATCGAATACAGTCCTTCACTGCTGCAACGTGGAAGGCACCCCAGTGCGTGCCGTGCGGAGTTCTCGAGTCGAGAGGACTGAAGTAAGGTAGGTGGATACGACCCTCGCTGCTGCCGCAGACGTATTGGCTGTAGTCGTGAGCTATCGGACGACCTGCTTGTGCACTGTCTGAACCGGCCGACGGCACCCTCCCAGCTCGCATGCAAGCCATCGCAAATGTCTCTAGGGTTTTCTCCTAAAGCCCGAGGTCTCCAAGTGGTACTCCCGTCGTGTGCTCGTGCTGCCGGCCGCGTGAGCGCCGCTGCTCTGCTTCTCGCCGGAAGTCTCTTGTCAGCATGCGCGGGGGAGCAAGCGGGGGCGGTTGAGCGCTGGGCCGGTACTCGTGAGCAGTTGCCGAACGGTGGCGTCCTGGTCAGAAATCCAGCCGGTGGTTTTTGGAGTGGCGATTCTGGGTGGACGATAGAGGAGATCGTACGAGTTGGATCGATGGACGGGGTAGGGGCTGACGTTTTCGGCAACATCGCTGCATTGGAAGTTGATGCTCAAGGACGCCTGCTTGTCTTTGACGGTTCTTCTATGGAGTTGCGCATATTCTCCAGTGACGGTCGACTGCAGAGACAATACGGCGGAAAGGGCGGCGGTCCGGGCGAATTCGAGAGCGTGATTGGAATGAGTTTGTCTGACAGTGGTGAAGCCTGGCTTGTTGACCCGGCAAACGGTCGATATACGGCGATCAGCGATAACGGAAATGTCCGGACGTTGCAACGACGTGTGACTGCCTTTCGCCTGCCGTGGCTCGGGGGGCATGCGGCCAGCGGCCACTTCGTTGAAGCGGCGACCATTACGATGGAATCGGGATTGGCGGACGCCGTGCTCTTGCTCGATGCCAGTGGCATGATCTTGGATACGGTACCTTTGCCCAATCCGGAGTTCGACGTTCCACGCAGGGGCAACATGGAGTTCCCGATACCATATGGACCTTCCGTGGTACGAGCGTTCGACCGACGCGGCTACGTCTTGACGGCACTGAGCAGCCAGTACCGATTGGTGCGGACGTCTATGACTGGCGATACGGTGATGATCGTCACTCGTGAGTACGACACGCAAGCACTTAGCAATTCCCAAAAGGATTCGATTAGCCGCTATATAGGGGAGCTCACGAGTACCCTCGGAGTTCAGGTACCAACGTCAATGCTACCGCGTTCCGCTCCCGTGATTCGCCTGCTTGCGGTGGATGACGGGGGTGTCACGTGGGTGTGCCTTGCTGAGGAAGAGGGGTGCGGAAGTCTTGACGTGATAGACGAGAGTGGTTTGTACCTTGGCAGTGTCGTTCTTCCCTTCCGGATACGAGGAGGCGTAGCGCCGGTTGTGCGTGGCAATCTCATGCTGGCTGCGACTGAGAGTGAGGACGGTGTGCCGTATGTGGTGCTTGCACGAATCGACGGGCGGTAAGTACGACAGGTCGAGCGCGGACGTTTGGTATCCTCCGGATCCTCAGTGCGAATCCTGCCGGCCGAATCGATGTCTCGCATGTTGTATGGCGCACACTTGAGTGGGGGCAGACGCAGGAGAGTGATGATAAGCAGCTCACGGGTGTCAACTGGGGAGCTTCTGCCGTGATCCGGAAGCGGTTTGCCGTGATCTGGAAGAAATGGACTTGCCGTGATCCGGAAGTATTGTATGCCGTGATCCGGACGCATTGTACGCGTCGGGGCGACCGCCACTCCCCAGAGGCCAACGGGCGCTGACGCAGCCCGTTCCACGCCGCGGGGGGGGGGCTGTCTCGAGCAACTCTACGACCGCTTTAGCGCTTTCGGGGTCGTTCATGCCGCAGCCAGCGCGCAAGGCCTCCGAGCTTACGCCCGGGTCGCAGTCTAATCACGCGGAGGCGCGTGAGGGGCGATACGTCACGGGGAGCCGACAACCGACGTCGGCCAAGACCGCTCTGATGATCCACGCCCGGCGCTCGCGGCGTTCGGAGCAGGTAGTGGCCCCGCCTGAGGGGATCGATTCTGAGTTGCTCAGGCATCCATAGGGAACCGGCGTACAACGAGTTCGAGGAGGGGGCGCAAATTCAACAATCCCATCAGTTTGTTTTTGTTGCACTACCCTCGCACAAGTGGTGAACACTCACCCCCCCCCACCGTGATCAGCCGCCCCAGCTCGATGCGCCGTTTCGCGTGCGAGAGCTGCTATCGCTCGGTGCCTCGCACCATCTCGCTGCGCTACGCTTGCGTTTGTGCCGTTGGCCTTGCGTTACGGCCAGTCCTCGCTGACGGGGCCGATATGCGGCGCGACGACGTTCCACGTCTTCCTTCCCGACGATGCTCGGATAAGTTGGGTCTGGCGTTGGCGTGCGTTCGACGAGGTGATACGCTGCACCACCCCAGAGACTAACGCCCAAGATCGCGATCTTCACCGGTTGCTTCTACATACGACAGGAGGCGCGGGAGCATATGGCTATACGACGCATTGTTGAGAACGTCATGACGGGCACGCTGGCGCTTGGTGCAGTTCTTATTGTCGGCTTCATATGTACGGCGAGAAACGGAGTCTGAGTCTGCACCTGCCCCGCCAACTGTGCTGGCGGAATGGCAGTCGTACATTGATGGCCAGAAGCGTTTCGGGCGGGAGGATGCACCTGTGACGCTCATCGTATTCTCAGATTTCCAGTGCCCAGCATGTCGTATGCTCGCTCAGCGACTGGAACGTGCGCGGGCGAAGTGGCCGAATGACATACGGCTCATCTATCGTCACTACCCGCTAACCACAATGCATCCGCTTGCGTTCACAGCGGCGGTCGCAGCGGAGTGCGCCGCCGCACAGCAACGGTTCGTCGCGTACCACGACATTCTGTTTAAGAAACAGGATTCAATCGGAAGCCTATCTTGGACAGCCATTGCCGTAAACGCTGGCGTCGCCGACACTACGACTTTCGCGACGTGTATGAGTAGTGAGCGGGCTACAGCCCTAGTGCGCGAAGACTCACTGGCAGGCGTACGGCTACGTGTGACGGGGACACCGGCAGTGATCCTCAATCAATGGCGATTCTCTGATGGCGCCCCTTCAGAAGAGACCCTCGAGCGCATGATTAAGCAGGAGTTGGCGACGCGGTAGCGGCTTGGAGTGAATGCGGCCGTGGCGCGGGCGCGCCAACGTGCGCCATGCCAAGGGCGTCACGGCCTGCAATCCACGCCGGAGCGTGGCACGCGCGCACTAGGTGCAGATCGGAGTCAAGGTTCTTCTAGTCGCCACGATCAACGTCATCGGTCAGTAGCGCGCTGAGCCTCTGCCCCGATTGCCACCGCTCGCCCCATGATTCTTGTAGGCCGCTTGTGCTTATGCTTGAGGGCAAGCGTCGAAAGGAAATCGCCGCGGCGCTGGGGCCGGATAGGAAATTCGATCGGGGTCGGTCGAGTATCCGATGTGGTCCCCCGCCTCGCGAGGACCGGCGGGCGAGCGGCGGTGCGGGGTTGGGCGCGGCGGCGCGCCTCGCGGGCCGTCCAGTCCCGTGTCCCGTCGGGGGGCACGGGACTGGTGGGGACCGATGCGACGCCCTGGTGGGAACGCCGCGCACGCCGCGCGTCTCCGACGTCTGAGCCGGGGGGAGCGTGGGGCCATCAGCGCGCGTGCGGGGCGGCCGGGGGTGACGGCGTCGATCGTTCCGCGCCCCGTATCGCCGGTGCCCGGGTCGAGGGGGGACTCCGTGCGCCGCCGGGCGCCCCGGTGCGGGCGCGGGTGGTGGCGCGGGTGCGCAGGTGTGTCAGGATCTGGTCGATCACCGACGTCTGGGTGATGAAGGCCACGATCCGCATCGCGCCGTGGCACGTCGGGCACCGGAGGGGGTCGACCTCGAAGATCTGCTGGAGGAGGGCCGCCCACCGGCGGGTGGCCTCGGTGGGCGCGAGTCGGGGCGCGGGGACGATGGCGGGTGGCCCGTCGGCGGAAGCGGGCGCCGCCTTGTCCCGCATGCCACGGGGGCGGTTGGCATACCAGCCATAGTACCGCGTGGTGACGTGGCCCCTGTCGGGGATGTGCACCAGCACCCGG
>JBBQNT010000050.1:0-17792 GCA_038330215.1 Gemmatimonadales bacterium | reverse complement strand
GGACCCTTGCACCCGCGAGCAGGCACGGTACGTTGCGTGTACCGCTGTGTCGCATCGATGTCGCGTTTGCGGCGTCAAACAGCGGCTTTCTTCGAAAAGGAGCCAGTCCATGTCCACGACTACCATCCTGATCATCGTGGTGCTCTTACTGCTTTTTGGTGGTGGCTGGGGTTGGTCGCGCAGGGGTCGATAAGGAGATAAAGGCCAGGCGGTTGCGCACGTTTCATACACGCCCCTGGCAACGCGCTACCCGGTGTGTATCGTAGGGGAATGACGCACAACCATGCGCGCGCTGCCGCTGTCCTCCTTGCCTGCCTGGCGCTCTTTGCTCCGGCGCTCGACGCGCAGCGGGGCACCTCAAAGCCTGCAGCGTCTCGAGCCGACACGCTGCAGGCAGTCGGCCTCGCCGCGCCCGTCGAAATCCTGCTCGATGCCTACGGCATCGCGCACATTTATGCCGAGTCCGAAGCGGACCTGTTCTTCGCGCAGGGCTACAATGCCGCGCGCGACCGGCTCTTCCAGTTCGAGCTCTGGCGACGACAGGCTACGGGGACGGTGGCCGAGTTGCTCGGCCCAGCGGAAATCGAGCGTGATATCGGCACGCGCCTGTTCAAGTTTCGCGGGGAGATGGAGCGCGAGCTCGCGCACTACCACCCGCGTGGCGGCGAGATTGTGCGCGCGTTCGTTCGTGGCGTAAACGCGTACATCGCCGAAGCGCGTCGCACTCCATCGTCGCTTCCGCTCGAGTTCCGGCTACTTGGCACGTTGCCGGAGCCATGGACGGAAGACGTTGTCATTTCACGTCACGCGGGCTTGCTCGCCAACGTGCGCGACGAGCTCGACTACGGCCGCGCGGTGCAGGCGATTGGCGCGCCTGCGGTTTTGCGTCTGCAGAACTTCCATCCGCGTCAACCGCGTCTCGCGCTGGACTCGGCGATCGACGGCGCGCTGCTCTCACGCGACATCCTCGCGCGCTACAACGCGTTTCGCCGACCGGTCGAGTTCACGCCCGCGCACATCGTGCAGCCCAGTGCGCGCAACGATGCCGGCAGCTTTGCCGCGCTGTCGCAGTCGGCACGGGAAGCGTACCAGCAGACGGAGCGCAATCAGGTGCGCGACATCGGCAGCAACAACTGGGTCGTGCACGGTTCACGCACGACAACGGGCTGGCCGATGCTGGCGAACGATCCACATCGCGCGATTGCCGCGCCGTCGCTGCGATACTGGGCGCACCTCGTGGCGCCCGGCTGGAACGTGATCGGTGGCGGTGAACCAACGATTCCTGGCATCTCGATCGGTCACAACGAGTTCGGGGCGTGGGGGTTGACCATCTTTACCACGGACGCAGAAGATCTGTACGTGTACAACCTCAACCCCTCGAACCCGCGCGAGTATCGCTACAAGGGAGCGTGGGAGCGCATGCGCGAAGTCATCGACACGATTCGTGTGAAGGGTGACGTACCGCGAATCGTGACGCTGCGCTACACACGACATGGCCCGGTCGTGTTCGAGGACTCCGCTTCTCACACGGCATACGCCGTGCGCGCTGCGTGGATGGACATCGGTGGTGCGCCGTACCTGGCGAGCCTTCGCATGAACCAGGCGCGCACCTGGGAAGAGTTCGTGGCGGCGTGCGCGTTCAGTCACATTCCGGCCGAGAACATGGTATGGGCCGATCGCAATGGCAATATCGGCTGGCAGGCGGTTGGTATTGCGCCGATTCGTCGCACGTGGGATGGACTGGTGCCTGTGCCCGGTGACGGGCGCTATGAGTGGGATGGCTACCTGCCGATTCCGCAGCGTCCGTCGGCGTACAACCCGGCCAGTGGCTACGTAGCGACGGCCAACGCGAACCTGACCGATGCGTTCACGTATCCGCACATGGACGCCATCGGCTTCACGTGGGCGGATCCATTTCGGCAGGATCGCCTGCACGAAGTGCTTGGCAGCGCGCGCCGAGTCACGCTTGCCGACATGATCGCATTGCAGCACGATGTCACGTCGATTCCTGCGCGCACCCTCGTGCCGCTGCTGCGTTACGTCTCATTTGCTGATCCTGTGACCGAACGCGCACGCACGCGCCTGTTGGCGTGGGACCACCAACTCGCGCCGACATCGGTCGAGGCCGGCATCTACGTGGCATGGGAGCGTCGACTGCTGCGTGAGATGAACATGCGCATGATTCCGTCCGCGGCCAGAGCACCGCTGTCGTCACTTGGCATGACGCGTACGATTCAGTTCCTGATCACACCGCCACCGGAGTTGGCTGCGGAGGCAGGTACCGGAGCTGATCCCATCACCGGACGCGACTCACTTGTTGCGCGCACATTCGCCCGCGCGATGACCGAACTGCGAACGCAGCTGGGCGCGGATATGTCACGTTGGCAATACGGACAGACCGCGTACAAGCACGCCCTGATCCGACACCCGCTCAGCGCCGCCGTTGGCGGCAACCTTCGCGCGCAGCTCGATGTGGGGACAGCGCCGCGTGGCGGCAGTCCGTACACCGTGCTGGCGGCGAGTGCAGGCAACAACCAGACCTCCGGCGCTTCGTTTCGCTTTCTCGTGGATACGCAGGACTGGGATCGCGCAGTGGGAATGAATGTGCCCGGTCAGTCCGGCGATCCCTCGAGCGCGCACTACCGCGACCTGTTTCCGCTGTGGGCTCGCAACGATGTGTTTCCGGTGTACTACTCGCGTCCGCTTATCGAGCAGAGCACGCGTCGACGCAACGTGCTCCTGCCCGCTCGCTGAGCAGGCATGCACGAGCACCCTTCGCGGATCCGGTCCGACACGTCGGACTGGATGACCATATGCTCGTGTGCATGACGCCCGCGCCGCAGGATGGGGGTAGAGCAGCGTACGGATCAGTCCGCAATGGGCGGCGTTCGACAGCGGCGGGAATGTGTGCCATTCTTCCACGCTGAATGCCACCACGAACGACAGCGAGGTGACCAAGTGTCGGATCAGCCCAGGAAGCGATCATCGAAGGCGAAGAAAAAGGGAAAGTCAGAACGGGTGGCGAAGGCGCCCGCAGTGGTCACGGATGAATCGTTCATCACTCCACCACCCGGGCGAGCCGCCGCTGACGAGACGACTCCAGAGGAGTCACGCCGCGAGCTACGCCGCAACATGATGCGGTCCATCGTCACGGAACCGCTGCTCACGCGCATCAACGAGAATCCGAGTGGCGTATTCGACGTTATCGTCGCGTTGAACGAGCTCTTCGAAGGAGGACTCGAAGGCGCGCTGAGAGCGGTCGAGAAGCAGGCGGAGGCGTGGAATGTGAAGCACTCCTCGGTGTCGAACTACGTCTTCGCGCGACTCTCCGCGACCCAGATCCGGTTCCTCGCCATCGAGACGCAGCGTCTCATCACGGAGAATCGCCGCACGGAAACCGTGGTGCACCGCATCTGGGAGGACAGCGACGTGGCGGTGACGCTCACGCGCTCGCTCACTACCGTGAAGGCAGATGCGGCGCAGCGAGCGTTCCACGCGCTTGGCGAGGGCATCGTGTGGGCTGTGCTCGACTCGGGGATTGATGGTGAGCATGTGCACTTCGAGGAAAAGCAGACGCTGCACGGCCGTATCGATTCGCTCGGTATCCGCGCGCCGATCGAGCATCGTGACTACACGCCGGATGGCGATGCGGAGCTCGCGGCGCAACCAACGCCCACTGGCGGCGCACGCCCGGGTGCGGCCAGCGCTCTCGTGGATCGACTGGGACACGGCACGCATGTCGCGGGCATCATCAGCGGATACTGGACCACCGAGGCGAAGGATGGACTGATGGTGATCGGCACCGAAGTGCGCGATGAGCGCGCCGGTGTCGACGGCGATGAGCGGCCGATCGTGTCGCGCGAAGCACTCACGTCGATCAGTGGGGTGGCTCCGCTCAGCAAGGTCGTGAGTCTCAAAGTGATTGCCGACGTCACGCGTACCGATGACTACAAGCAGACGCGCGGCCAGGGCAAGGTGAGCTGGATTCTGCGCGCGATCGATGACGTCCAGACGTGGAATCAGCATGGGCGACGACTGCTTATTCACGGCGTCAACATGAGCGTCGGCTATGAGTTCGATCCGCGCTGGTTCGCGTGCGGACAGAGTCCGATTTGCGCCGAAGTAAACCGGCTCGTCAAATCTGGTGTGTGTGTGGTGGTGTCGGCCGGCAACAGCGGCTACTCGTCGTACATCTCCGGCAGCGGGACAGAGCAGAGCAGCTACAACAACCTCACCATCACGGATCCGGGCAACGCCGAACTTGCGATCACGGTCGGATCCACGCACCGCGACATGCCACACACGTACGGCGTGTCGTACTTCTCGTCACGCGGCCCCACCGGTGACGGTCGGCGCAAGCCAGACCTGTTGGCGCCGGGTGAGCGCATTCGCTCATGCGCGGCCGGACGCGAACAGGACCGATATGGCGTGGACACGATTCAGCCCGTTGCGCTTTCCGCCGATGGCGTCGAGCCGGAAGCGCCCGGCACGACCGCACACGCAGTGGAAGGGTCGCGATCGCCGGCACGGCCCACACGCGATCGCGCACCTGAGAATGGCAAGGTGCTGTACTGTGAACAGACCGGCACCAGCATGGCCGCGCCGCATGTGTCAGGCGCAGTCGCCGGGTTTCTCTCGGTGCGCACCGAGTTCATCGGCCAGCCCGAACGGGTGAAGGAACTTTTCATCAAGTGTGCGGTCGATCTCGGCCGCGAGCCGTCGTTTCAGGGCAATGGTTTGCTCGACCTCATGAAAGTGCTGCAGGCAGTCTGACTTCTCACGGTACGGAGTGACAGTCTCATGGAGACACTCGCTGGATTCGACTACATCGCGATGCACTACGACGGCGACGGCACGCCGAAGTCGAGCGCGCTGAACGAGCTGCTCGCGCACGTGACGCACCACGGCACCACCGATGTGCTGTTGATGGCCCACGGCTTCCGGAACGACGAGCGTGACGCTTCGAGCCTGTACGAACGGTTCCTCACGACGTTTCGCGAGCACTTCACGCATCCGGATCTTGCACCGGCGATGGCGTCACGCACGTTTGCCGTTGGCGGCGTCATGTGGCCCGCGAAGGCGTTCTCCGAAGGGGAATCGAAGGACGCGGGAGGCGTGCAGAACCTGAGCGCCGACGATGAACTGGAAGCAGCGCGCGCGCAGCTCATGGAAATGCGCGACAGCGATCTGAGCGCCGAACAGCGTGCGGCGCTCGACAAGGCGCTCGCGATGCTCGACCAGATCGAAGATGACAGTGACGCGCAGGACACATTCGTGTCGCTCGTGCTTTCGCTCGTGGATGATGCCGACGATGACCCCACGGAAGGACTCAAGGAACTCAAAGCGCAGCGCGGTTCGGATCTTCTTGGCAAGCTACGCGCACCGATCATCCTGCCCACGCGTGAAGCCGGCGAAGGCGGCGTGTCGTCCGTGAACGCGGGACGTGTGGGTGATGACGAGGGTAAACCGATGTTCATCGGCGGATTCTTCAAGTCGGTGGCCGGTCGTGTGGGACAACTGCTGAATGTCACCACATGGTACATGATGAAAAATCGATCGGGGACGGTCGGGAGCGTCGGCGTGGCGGCGGCGGTGCGGGCGATCAAGCAACTGCCGGGTGATGTGCGCGTGCATCTGGTGGGACACAGCCTGGGCGGCCGTTGCATGGCCGCCTGTGCGACGTCCCTGGCCCGCGATCCCATCGTGCAGCCCGACTCGGTGACGCTACTGCAGGCCGCGTTCTCACACTATGGACTCAGCGAGAGCAACGGTCGCGGCGATCGCGGGTATTTCCGCGACGTGCTGGCGAAGTCCGTGGTGAAGGGTCCATTCATCGCCACGTACTCGTACCAGGATACCGTTGTCGGACGAGCGTACGCGGTCTCTTCCCGGCTTGCCGGACAGAATGCCAACTCCATCGGCGACAAGGATGATCAGTTCGGCGGCATTGGCCGCAACGGCACGCAGCGCGTGGATGAGTCGAACAATCGTACGCTGGATGCCGTCGGCACGCCGTACACGTTTGCGCCGAATATGGTGAACAACCTCGATGGCAGCGGCGGACGCATCAAGGACCACAGCGATGTGACCAACTCCGAAGTCACGTGGGCAGTGGCGTGCGCGGTGGCGGCGACATGAAGCCCCGCGACGACTCGTTGCCCTTACACAGGAACCCGTAGCGCCGCCACGTCGAATCAAACCGACGTATAGCCGCCGTCTATCAGGTAGTAGCCGCCGGTCATGAACGATGCGTCATCAGACAACAGGAACGCGACCAGGGGAGCCACTTCATCAGGGCGCCCCAACCGGCCGAGCGGGTGACGCGACACCAGGTCGGCGCGGAACTCTTCGGGAAGGCTCGCAAGCAGCGGTGTGTCGATGTATGCCGGCCCAACGCAGTTGATGCGCAGCCCCTGCGCTCCGTACTCCGCCGCGGCGTTTTTGGTGATTCCGACCACTCCATGTTTGGCGGCGGTGTAGGCGCCATTGCCGATCGCTGCAACGGTGCCGTGAATGGAGGCCATGTTCACAATCGCGCAACCACGTGCGCCCGTCTCGAGCATCGCGGGGATCTGATAACGCATGCCGTACAGAACGCCGTTCAGATTGATGCTGATGACACGATCCCATTCCGCGAGGTCCGTCTCGCCGACTGGCGCCTGTTCGCCACCGATGCCCGCGTTGTTCACCGCGTAATGCAGTGCGTCGTAGGTAGACACGGCGTGCTGAACGACCTTCTCACACTGCTCCGGCTTGGACACGTCCTGCATGATCGCGCTGGCCGTGCCTCCGGCGTCCATGATGTCGCGTGCGACGCGCTCGGCGCTCTCGAGATCAATGTCCGTGAGCACAACCTTGGCGCCTTTGGCCGCGAGCGACTTGCCGATCGCTTCACCAAGTCCAGAGCCACCGCCGGTGACGAGCGCGACCTTGCCGTCGAATGAGCCCATGATGTTCCTCCGTTTGACGTGATCGAACCTGTGCGATCAACTCAATACACCATGAGCGCGCAGCAGTTTGCGGGCGCGTGAAAAGTGTTGGGCACGAATCCGTGCACCGCGCGCTTGGTGAGGTAGACAGCGCCAACAAAAGGGCGTTGTTGCACGCATCACTCGTGCGAAGATGCGCGTAGAAGCGCGCGTGAGAAGATGCGTACGATATCACGACTGCGTCTGCGTGAGATGCATTCAGTTCGCCTCGTGATCTGCAATTCGATTGGAGCAACAACATGACCGCACCAACGCTGGCTACTGCTACGTCCGATATCGTCGAGACCGCCATCGCCGCAGGCTCGTTCACCACGTTGGTGGCGGCCGTCACGGCGGCAGGCCTTGTCGAGACGCTGAAGGGTGAAGGCCCGTTCACTGTTTTCGCGCCGAATGATGACGCGTTCGCGAAGCTTCCCGCCGGCACCATCGACGAGTTGCTCAAGCCGGAGAACAAGGAACAGCTGGTCTCGATCCTCACCTACCATGTGGTCCCGGGCGCCGTGCTTTCCAAGGACATTGAAGGCAAGTCACTCGATGTCGCCACGGTCCACGGCGCGAACGTGGCGATCGATGCGAGCAACGGGGTGATGGTGAGCGGCGCGACCGTCGTCACTGCGGACATCGCGACGTCAAACGGCGTGATTCACGTGATCGATACCGTCATCATGCCGCCGTCGAAGTAACAACGGGCCGGTCGCGACGACTTGCGCCAGGGCGGCACCACGCCGTTGCTTCGGGCGTAGGAGATCAGCTGCCCAAGATGCTCGTGCAGGTGCGTAAGCGTGAGGATCATCAACTTCGGCCGACTCACGGTTCACTGCCGTTCTCGGACAGTATCGTACCCAGCCGATCCAGCAGCATCTCCACGCCTTCCGCATCAAAGGTCAGCGGCGGACGGATCTTGAGAACATTGTCGTGCGGTCCCTCAGAGCCGAGCAGGATGCGTTGCTCGCGCATGCGGTTGAGCACATATGATGTCTGCCGCGTCGCGGGATCACGCGTGGCGCGGTCGCTCACGAGTTCGACACCGATGAATAGCCCTTGGCCGCGCACATCACCGATCAGCGCGTGTCGATCCGACAGCTCCCTGAGACCCGTCATCAGCCGGCTGCCCGTGCGCTCGGCATTCTGCATCAGCGCTTCGTCGTCAACGATGTCCAGCACTGTCCGGCCCACCCGGCAGGAGAGCGTGGAGCCGCCAAAGGTCGAGAAGAACTCCGGGCCGCGGCCAAAGGCGGCGGCGATTTCAGGAGTGCTGATGACCACGCCGATGGGATGACCGTTGCCGATGGGTTTGCCAAGCACGACAATGTCGGGCACCACGTTCTGCGCCTCAAAGGCAAAGTAGTGTGTGCCGAGTCGCCCCAACGCCGTCTGCACCTCGTCGGCGATGCACACCCCGCCCGCCGCGCGGATGCGGTGGTAGACGCCTTGCAGATAGCCAACGGGGGGGATGATCTGCCCGCCAACGGAGGGATACGTTTCCGCGATGAATCCGGCCAGCTTGTGCCCGCGGGCTGCCAGCCGTTGCAACGCGACATCGACCTGCGCGGCATAGGATTCCCCTGGTGCTGACTGATTGCGCGAGAACGGCCCGCGATAGTCGTCGGGAACGTCGAGCAGCTCGACCCAGTCGGGCTGGCCCTCGCCTCCCGGCGCCTTGAACTTGTAGGCCGATATGTCGATCGCCCCGGTGGTATTGCCGTGGTAACCGTGATCGAGCGTCACCATTGCCCGTCCGCCAGTGGCTGCACGCGCCAGCCGCAGCGCCAGCTCGTTCGCCTCGCTGCCGGAGTTGACGAACCAGCATACCGAAAGAGTGGACGGCAGCTTCTCCAGCAGTTTCTCGGCGAAGGCCGTCTGCGCGGGATGCAGGTATCGGGTGTTGGAGTTCATGCGCTGCAGCTGGTCCGCCACCACCGCCTGAATGCGTGGATGCGCGTGACCCACATGCGGCACGTTGTTGTAGGCGTCCAGATACGGCCGCCCCCATTCGTCGAACAGATGGTGCCGCCAGCCGCGCAGCAGCATGACCGGATCACTGTAAGTCAGCCGCAGATTGCCGCCGAAATGTCGTGCGCGCATGTCTCTGATATGGTCCTTGTCGGCGGGTTGGTGCGCCACACGAACATTGTCCAGATTGAGCAGGGCTGCCGGATTTGGACAGATCGCGCCCCAGAAGGCCATGTCGTCAGGATCGGCCACGCCGGGCCACTCGGTTCCCATGCCCGCCAGCGTCACCGCCAGTTGAAAATGCAGATGCGGTGCCCAACCACCGTTGCAGTCGTACGCCCCCAGTGTGGCGAACTTCTCGCCAGTGCTGATGTGTTGACCTTTCTCCAAAGCGGTGCAACAGCCTGGGTCCAGGTGACCGTAGAGCGTGTAGAAGGTGTCGCCCTGTGGTGTTTCGTGTTGCAGAAGCACCATGCCGCCATAGTCCAACGTACCGGTCCGGTCATCGACGAGGGCTACGGTTCCCGAAAGCGGTGCGTACACAGGCGTGCCTGCGGGGGCGAACACATCGACTCCCAGATGCACGGTGCGCCGGTCCGACGCCCTCCACGGGCCCGAGCGAAACGCCCGCGCCGTGTAGAGCAGCCGAGGCTCACCATAGAAGCCCAGCCAGATGTCATGCGTGCCAAAGCTGCCACTACCCAGCGATGCGGCCTCGACGTGGGTCATGCAGAAGGGATCGCGCGGGGTGGTGCAGGCTTCCACCGAGAGCGCGCCGGTGGGCGCGTGCGCCAGAGACGTACCGATCACCTCGGCGAAACTGCCGCGCGCCTGATTGAGCCACGACAAGGTCCGGATCGCTGCGTCGTCCGTGGGCAGACCACAGGCGCACCGCAGTCTGCAGCGCAGCAGCTCAGCATCGATCCCGTGCCCTTCCAGAAACCGCCAGGCCGGAGCCTGCGACACGGTGATGTAGCGATTGTCGGGGTTCTCCCGCGCCATTACGGTGGAGTTGACGACGCTCGTGGCCAGTCGCATCTGCAATAACGGCCAGAGCATGTCCAGCTCTGCACACGTCAGCGGGTATTCGGCGTGATATGCGCCAACGAGCGCCGAGAGTGCTGCGACAGGCTCGGCATGGTCCAGCACGACGTACGCGGCGGCGATGGCGAGATCGCAGATGCGCGGCGCGGCGCACATGTCGCCAAGGTCGATCAGGCCCGAGACGTGTGCCGAGTTGTTCTGCAGCGCGACAAGAATGTTGAAGTCGTTCAGATCGTTGTGCACCGCCTGTTTCGGTAGCGCGGCGAGTGCCGGTTGAAGCGCGCTGAAGCCGTCGCACACCTGTTGCAGAACCGCGTGTCTGGCCGGGTCTTCGATCACGCCGAGTTCCGATCTGATGCAATGCGCCTGCGTCAGATCCCATTTGAAGTCTCGAAACAGGGCCGCGTGGTGGAACCCGGCCAGTGCGGCGGCCAGTCGCCCCGTCTGACGGCCCAGATCGCGAATCAGATCACGGCTGTGCGGCCTGAACTCCGCATAACGAAGACCAGGCAGCGCCGTTTGCAGCCAGATCAGTCGATCGTGGCCGTGATGGTCTGGTGCCGCGATCACCAGCGCGCCATCGAGCGCCGGCACCAAGCGCGACAGTGGCACACCGGTCGCTGCCTGCGCCACATGCGCCAGCGCGGCTATCTGCATGTCGAGCAGCGCCGGATCGCACCCCAGGCGCATGACCTTGAGCACGAAGGCCTCCCCCCCCGCCGTTTCCACCCGGACGTTGAGGTCGTACTCGCCGTCAAGCGGCGCCACGGAGCCCTCGATATTCCAGTGTGCGCGTAGTGTTTGCACCCAGTGGTCGTGCATCGCTTTCTCCCGTCCGGTTTCAGGCACCGCTGTGTTCATGTGCCGCCGGATGCTTGCCAGCTGCTGTGTCAGCCGCGCCCGTCACGCCGCCCACTCAGCGGACAGCACTTCGGCCTGCTCAACGCACCACTAGCCAACCGCCGCCTGGTCCTCATCCTCATCTTTCGAACCCGGCCCATTGAGTTTGTTGCGCAGCGTGCGCACACTCATGCCGAGCATATCCGCAGCCTTCGTGCGATTGTTGTCGGTCGCCGTGAGCGCGTGTTGAATCAGCACGCGTTCGGCGTCTGCCACGTTCAGAGACTCAAGCGCGATCGTGCCCGCCTTCGTGGCGGAAGGCGCAACAGCGACAGCTCCGCCGGGCGTGCTGGTGGAGAGCGCACCGCCGCCGCTCGGTGGATTGGCGCGCGCTGCCCGTGTTGATGTCGCACCCAGCGAGTGCGCCAGCCCGAAGCGCGTGCCTTCGAGGCAGTGCGGCTGGATCATCGGGTCGGGCGTAAGAATCACGGCGCGTTCCATGACGTGCTGCAACTCGCGCACGTTGCCCGGCCAGCTGTACTGCTGCAACGCGCTCAGCGCGTCCGGCGACAACCCTTCGATCTTCTTGCCGAGCTCGTGTGCGACCTTCATGGCGAAACGCAGCGCGAGCACCGGCACGTCTTCCGGCCGGTCGCGCAGCGGCGGGATCTGGATGGGGATCGTGGACAGGCGATAGTACAGGTCCTGACGGAACGTCCCTGCCTCGACTTCAGCGGCGAGGTCACGGTTGGTCGTGGCGATGATGCGCACGTCAACCTTTATGGAACTGGTGCCGCCCACGCGCTCGAACTCCTGTTCCTGCAACACGCGCAGCAACTTGGCCTGCAGGTCGAGACGCATTTCGCTGATTTCGTCGAGCAGCAACGTGCCACGGTGCGCGCGCTCAAAGGCGCCTTCCACCCGCTTGATGGCACCAGTGAACGCGCCCTTCTCATGACCGAACAATGAGCTCTCGATCAGGCCCTCGGGCAGCGCCGCGCAGTTGAGTTGAATGAACGCCTTCTCCCGGCGATCACTCTGGTCGTGCAGTGCGCGGGCGAACAGCTCCTTGCCGGTACCGCTTTCGCCCTGCAGCAGCACGGTCGCGCGAGTGGGCGCCGCCATGGCCACCGTCTGAAGGATGCGGCGAATGGGCGGCGAATCACCGATGATCTGCCGCTCGTTCCGATACTGCAGCACCTCCTTGCGCAGCGCTTCGTTCTCGCGCCGCAGCCGCACGAACTCCAGCGCCTGGTCGACCGCGAGCTCCATCTGTTGCGGGCGCACGGGCTTTGTGATGTAGTCGATCGCGCCGGCCTTGATCGCCGCAACCGCATGCTCGATGGACGCGTAGCCGGTGAGCATGATCAGCGGGATGTCGTACCCCTCGCGCGCCAGCATCGCCAGAAACTCGAGCCCGGTAAGCCCGGGCATTCGATAGTCGCTGATGATGAGGTCAATATCGCCGCGCGGCAATATCTGCAGCGCCTCGGGCACGTTGCGCGCGCCGACCGCCGTATGTCCCGCACGTTCGAGCGTGTCCTGAAGTATCAGACCGACGCTTGGTTCGTCATCTACGTATAGGATGGTCGCCATGCGGATTGAGCGGGGGCGGATAACGGGATATTCTTGCCGACCGGAAATCCTGCCCAGGATCGGGGTCAAGATCTGGCGAGCGCGACCGACACTGAAATAGACGTGTGCCGGCTGCGACGTGCAACCCTGCCGGCGCGTGATCTCGCCCCTTGCCCCTCCGCTCGATGCGCGTCACCAACCAGACGATCCTCCGGAACAGCATCAGCCGCCTGCAGCAAAACCTGCAGTCCGTCGAACGTGCCCGCGAAGACATCGCCTCGGGATTGCGACTGCGGAAAATGTCGCAGGACCCGACATCCGGCTCCGAAGTGGTCCGCATTGGCAGCTCCATGCGCGCCATCGACCAGTTCCGGCGCAACATCAAGCTCGGCGTGGCCCGGGTGGACACGGAGGAACGCGCCCTCGACAGTCTCACCAACACGCTGGGTCGCGCGGCCGAGCTCGCCATTTCGCAGTCGTCGAGCACGGCCACCACGGCCACCCGCCAGTCGGTGAAAGCCGAGGTGGACGCGCTGATCAACTTCACCGTTGGTCTCGCGAACACGCGCTTCGGTGACGACTACCTGTTCGCCGGCACACGCGGCGGTGAAGCCCCGTTCCAGAATCCACCCTCGGCGGCCGGCGACTTTCGGCGACTGCAGGATGCCGGCGGCAATCTTGTGGATCCGAGCGGTTCGATTCCGATCGAAATCGGCGACGGTCGCTACATGGTGCCCAATCACAACGGCACCGAGATCTTCCTCGACACGAACGCGCTGGCCAGCCTGCGCCAGCTCTCCGAGGCGCTCGGCAACGACGACGTTGCTGGCATCACCGCGTCTATCGACTCGCTGCGCATCGCCGCGTCTGACGTGCAGACGCTCGTGGGCCGGCAGGGCGCGCGCGCCAACGATCTCATGGCCGCCGACATGTCACTGGGTGACCTGGAACTCACCCTGCGGACATTCCGCTCCGAACTGCGCGACACCGAGGTCGACAAGGCAATGATCGAACTCGTTGGTCGTCAGACGATGTACCAGGCCGCCATGTCGGCCACCGCTCGAGTGCTTGGATTGAGCCTCGCCAACTATCTATGATCATTGGCATCGACGGATCGAACGCCAACGTCCCGCCTGACCCCTCCATGTCTGCCGTTGCACACCCGGCTGTGAATGCCGCCGAAGACTCCGCACGAAACTCCGCACCAGACTCCGCGCGCAGTTCCGCATCAAACGCCGCCTCAGACACGCAGCGCGTGATTCATTCACGCGTCCTGGGAGAGGTGGCGGTGTCGTCGGATCACGTGTTCACGTTTCCCGAGGGGCTGCACGGTTTCGCGCAGCACACGGACTACGCACTCGTGCCCGCGGCCCGCGACGGATTCTGGTGGCTGCAGGCGACGGACGAGCCTGAGTTGGCATTCCTGCTGGCCGATCCGTTCGCCGTCGCGCCAGGATACGAAGTGGATATTAGCGCGGGCGACGAGCAGTTTCTCGGTCTGGCATCGCCGGGTGAGGCGCTGGTGCTGACGGTGGTCACGCTGCCGGCGTCGAAGGGAGAGCCGGCCACCACCAATCTGCGCGGTCCGCTCGTGTTCAACGCGGCGACGCAACGCGCGCGTCAGGTGGTGAGCGCCGTGGACAGGCACTCGCTGCACGCGCCGATCGACCTCACGGGAACGGCGACGAGCGACGCACTGCGGAACGACGTCACGGGAGCCGAATGATGGGCACGATCGCCGAATCAGCCGCCCGGGAGACCACGGCAGCAGCGCCCGCTGCGTTGTCGGTGTCGCCAGCGATCGCCGCCCTCGTCGAGGCGCTTCCGGAGGTATATCAACCGATCTACGGACACCCGCAGTGGGCAAGCGCCGCATCCCGGCCATGCGCGGACCGACTGGTGACGCTCACCGCGGTGCATGACGCCCTGGCGGATGTGCACGGGCGGCAGGTGCGCGTGCTCGATCTCGGTTGTGCGCAGGGATTTTTCTCGCTGAGCCTGGCTGAACGTGGTGCCCAGGTTGTGGGCATCGATTTCACGACGGCGAACGTCAACGTGTGCAGCGCGTTGCAGGCGGAGAGCCCTCACCTCGACGCCGCGTTCGTGAGCGGACGCATCGAAGACTTCCTGCCGCTCATCGGTGAGAATGACTTCGATCTCGTGCTCGGCCTGAGCGTGTTTCATCATCTGGTGCACGAGCACGGCGCCCAGTACGTGACGCAACTGCTCGGTCAGTTGGCACAGCACGTGGGCGTCGGTGTGTTCGAGATGGCGCTCGCCGAGGAGCCGCTCTACTGGGGACCGTCACAGCCCGCTGATCCGCGAACGCTGCTGACATCGTACCGCTTCGTGGAACCGCTGGCCGAGCACCGCACGCACCTCTCGGCGATCGTGCGACCGCTGTTCCTCGCGAGCAGTCGCTATCGCAACCTCGACGGGCATCTCGTCGCGGTTTGACGCGACGAGCCCGCTCCAGTGCGTGGGCCGCCGGACTGAGGCTGCGCCGATGGCGCCGCCACGTTCGATGCGGCGGATTCAGGACGACGCAGACGGGCATCTGCGGCCACGACGCGTAGCACCTCATCGGCAGGCGGCTTGTACTGCGGCGAAAGCTCGGCGATGCGATAGAGCATGTCCATGAGCGGCCGATCGTCGAGCTGCACCATGAGGCGATAAAGGCAGTTCACGCCACACTGCCACGGGTTGTTCTCGAACCATCGCCAATGCACTGGCGTCGAGACAGCATTCTCCAGCCGCAGCCGCCACTCCTCGGTGCAGAACATGATCTCCGCGACCACCACGCGCGAGCCCCTCGCGAGTTCGTCGGCGATTCGCACGAGATTGTCATCCCACTCGGCGCCGGGATCGTCGACTACGACGTAGCCGCGTTCGGCGTATTCGCGAACGAGCGTGCTCTTGCCGCTGCCGGGAAGGCCGGCGATGGCGACGAGCTGGGGGGTGAGGTCCATGCGCGAGCTGTGAGGAATTGGCGAGTTGCGATGCGGCGAAAACGGCGTGCACTGTCGTTCAGTGCAATGAATGTGCCGTGGCGGCACGGTCCTTTCTCCAGTCCACGGGCATGATCGATGTGCCGTGCGAGGAGAAAACTGCCGCCCGATAGGCGGGAGTTGCCGAAGGGCCCAGCGAGCGCATGAGCGTACGGACTGGATTTTGTGGGAGAGTTGGCGACAGGAAGTGGCACGAATCGTGCTTTGTATTTTGGAATAGAGGCGAGGCGCGACGACGGATCCGATAATCCGCCTGGCGCCGCGCGTACCCTGTTCCTAAGGCCATTCCAGCCATGTCCATTGATTCGATGTCGCCCGCATCCGCTGTTGTCCCGCAGGCCATCGCGAGCATTCAGGTGTGCGATGACGGCGAGACTGCACGTTTCAAGATTCCGACATGGGGAGACCGCTTCGATTGGACGGCGCTCGCCGTACTTGAATCCGGGGCAGGAGTTGAAGCATCGCTTCGCCTGTTCCTGGAGGAGCAGCTCGAGAGCGGCGACGTGGTGCTGGATCTCTCGCCGGGTGCTGGCTTCGTCGCGCTGTCGGCCGCGACGAGCGCGGCGCAGCCGCATGTGATGGCGTTGACTGACGACGCTGCGCACGACGACGCGCTGCGAGACGCGTCGGACGCCGCCGATGTCTTCATCGAATGCATCGTGCGCGAGGATCTTCAGCCGGCGGAGCTGGTCGGCCTCGTTCGCGACCGATTGCTCGACGGACAGCGACTTTTCATTCACGCGTGTCCATCCGACGCGAATACGTGGCTGGAAGGCCTCAGCGATTTGGCCGACGCGGGAGTGATCGTCGCCTGGTGCGTGGGCGGCGAGGCGTCGGAGGCGGAGCGTATGCTGGCGCGCGCACTGCTCGTGGCGCACGGGTTCGTGCCGCACGTGCTTGCGGAGCTCGATGGGGAAGCGCAGCTCTTCCCTGCGGACGGCGCCGAGGTTGAATGCATCGCCTTGCATCACTCGGTGTTCGGCGGGGACGAGGTGGAGTCGGTAGCGACGGCGGAGCCACGCGGTTCGCAGACGTCGTCTTTAAGCCCGGCGAACGCTTTACCCGCGAATCCATTTGCCGCCATCGCCACGAGTGTGTCGGGCCTGCAGTTCATCGCGCCATTCTGTCGCACGGGCTACGGCATCGCCGGTGCGCACCTGCTGCGCGCGCTCATGCTGCGCGGCGCGACGGTGAACTTTTTCCCGCTTGGCACCCTCGATACGTCCGTGTTGCCGTTTCCCGAAATCGCCGACGCGCTCGCCGGTCAGGATGACTTCGATCCGACGCTGCCGAGCGTGCGCCTGTCGCAGCAGTTCGACCTGGCGATGCACGCAGGACGCGGTCCGCGGGTCGGATACCCCATCTTCGAACTCAGCCGGTTTTCGGCTCGCGAACGGCACCATCTCGCCTCGCAGGACCGGCTGCTCGTATGCAGCGAATGGGCGCGCAGCGTGCTGCTGGAGAACGGCATTTCGCGCACGCCCGTGGACATCGTGCCGCTCGGCGTGGACCGAGGCGTGTTTCATGAACGACTCGACGCGGGGCGTGCGCGCGACGAGACCGTGTTCCTGCAGGTGGGCAAGCTGGAGTCCCGGAAGGGACAACTGGAGCTGCTGCGTGCGTTCGAAGCAGCGTTCACGCCCAAGGATTCCGTCCGACTCGTGCTGGCGTGCCACAATCCGTTCATGGACAGCGATTCCTTCAATCGTGCGGCGGCGCCGTTTCGCAAGTCGCCCATGGGCAAGCGAATCACGCTGCACGCCAAGGCATTCGCAACGCAAAGCGATATTGCCAAGCTCATGGCGTCTGCGGACTGCGGCGTGTTCGTATCGCGTGCGGAGGGGTGGAACCTGGAGGCGCTCGAGATGCTGAGCGTGGGACGCGCAGTGATCGCGACGAACTACAGCGCACACACGGAGTATGTCACCGAGTCGAATGCGCGCCTGATCGACATTCACGCGCAGGAACAGGTGTCCGGTGCGGTGGAGGGAGCGTGCTGGGCCGCATGGGGAGACGCGCAGCACGAGCAGCTGGTGGCGCACTTGCGCGCCGTGCATGCGGCGCGTCAGTCGGGAGCGCTCGGCCGAAACGAGGCGGGCATCGAGACGGCCAAGCGGTACTCGTGGGATGACTCCGCCATCGCCCTGTTGAAGGCGCTCGGCAGCCTGTAGCCGGGCGCGGTTACGCTGCTGCGCTGATACGCCGTTACGCCGTTACGCCGTTACGCCGTGGCGAGCGGTGCCGCGACGCTCGCGCGCCAGGCGCCCGGCGAGAGTGTCGTGATGACCCGCCGTCCGCTCAGCCGGGCGGCTTCGGCCAGAATCGCGTCGTGCACGCACACCACGGCATCGCAGCGCGCGACGAGTGCACGACGCACCTCGTC
>JBBQNT010000049.1:0-17884 GCA_038330215.1 Gemmatimonadales bacterium | reverse complement strand
GCGCGAGGCACGCACGACGGACGCATCGGCGAGTCGCCGGATTGCGTCGGGGAGGAAGCCCGGCAGGGCGACCGGGGCGAGTGTCGCACCGGACAGGGCGGAAACGAAGCGTCGACGGTCCATCGCCTATTATGGCGCATTTCGGAGCGCTTCGCTAACGTCTCGGACGTGACCCAAGCCCCCGACAATTCCGCTCGTGCGACCCGGAGCGCCCTCGCGCTCTCGTGCCTGTCGCTGCTGGCCCTGAGCGGCTGCCTCGTGCAGCCCCCGAAAATCGCACCGTCGGACGCGCCGCGCGTGCTGGCGAACCGTACCATCACCGCGCCGCATCCCGGCCGAAGCGGCTCGCAGACCGTGCGCACGCTCTACTATGGGCACGGCAACGACAAGCATCGCGCCGAATACCGCGACTCGATCACGTATCGCACCGCGACCGTCGACGCGTCGCCGTTCGTGTCGTTCACGCCGCCCATCGCGAAGAGTCGCAAGAAATACTGGGACTTCGATACCAAGTCGTTCCCGCTCAACGCGCGCGTCTGGTATCCTGAAGGCGCAGGCCCGTTTCCGCTCGTGCTGATCGTGCACGGCAATCACGACATGAAGGACTTCAGCGACCCGGGTTACGCGTGGCTCGGCGAGTTGCTTGCCTCGCGCGGCTACATCCTCGCGTCAATCGACGAAAACTTCCTGAACGGCAACGCCCGCGCCGAAAACGATGCGCGTGGCTGGATGCTGCTCAAGCATCTCGAGGTCTTTCGCGCGCTCAATGATTCCGCAGGCAAGCCGCTAGCGGGCAAGGTCGACATGTCGCGCATCGCGCTCATGGGCCACTCACGCGGCGGTGAGGCCGTCGCCGTCGCGGGCGCGTTCAATCGGCTGCAGCACTACCCCGACGACGCCACGCAACGCTTCGACTTCAACTTCGACATTCGCGCGCTCGTCGCCATCGCTCCAGTGGACGGACAGTACAAGCCGTCCGACAAAGGCACGCCGCTGCGCGATATCAACTACCTCGTCATTCACGGCACGCATGACGGCGATGTAAGCACGTTCAACGGACTCACGCAGTACGACCGCGTGTCATTCACCCCTGGCACCGATTACTTCAAGAGTGCCATCCAGATGTACCGCGCCAATCATGGACAGTGGAACACCGGATGGAACGACAGGGACAACGGTCCCACATCGGCCCGCCGTCTGGCGATCAACTCGCTGGTGAGCGGCGAGGAACAGCGCGAGTTCGGACGGCTGGTGATCGGCGCCTTTCTCGAAACGACACTGCGCGGCAACAAAGCCTATCGCGAGCTCTTCATCGACCACCGGAGCGCCGGCGACTGGCTTCCGCCCACGATGTACAGCACACGCTACGCCGACGGTCGCGAACGCACGCTGGCGACATTCGAGGAAGACATCGACCTCACCACCGGCACGCTGGCCGGCGTGACGCTGCGCGGTGACTCACTGTCCACTTGGCGCGAGTTCGACCTGCCCTTCCGCTCGGCCAACAGCTCCATGCGCAGTACGGCGCTGCGGCTGGGATGGAACAACAACCCGGTGGGCAAGGACACCACCACGCCGCGCTGGCCCGCGCGATTCGCTGTCGCGCTGTCCGACTCGCTGCGACGCTCGCTGCAACCCGATGCGAACAGCGCGATCACACTGTCCCTGTTCGTCACCGACCAGACGCCCGGTCCGCGCAAGACACCACGCGACAGCAGCAAGTCCGCCGACAGCGCGAAGCCGAAGACTCCGCCCGCAAAGCCCCCCGCTCGTGCCGCGAGCAAGCCGCCCGCCAAGGACACCACGCCGCCGGATCTCACCGTGGAGCTGGTGGACACCAACGGACGCACCGCGCGCGTCGCCCTGTCAGAGTTCGGGCCCGTGCGCCGACCGATCGAGTCGTACATCTATCGGCGCGCCGGCCGCGACGCGACAAGATTCTCGGCGCGCTATGAGCAGGTCCTGCACACGTACGTGATGCCGCTGCGCAAGTTCGAGCAGGCCACGCCCGGCTTTGATCCCCGCGCGCTCACCGAGGTCCGCCTGGTGTTCGACAAGACGCGCGTAGGTCAGGTGCACATCGACGACATCGGCATCACTCGCCTGCCCTGAGCTCCACGAGGCCGCACCGAATTCCCCCACTCAAGCCACCCGGCCTTAGTGAAGTCCTCCATGGCCCTATGGCCTTAGTGCGGTTCCCATGGCCATATGGCTGCAGTGGAGTTTCGTCCATCAGGCCGTATGGCAATCCCCATCAGGCCATTCAGCCTCGATGCCTTCGCACGCCGAACCGAACACACCCGTCAGCCCATCAGCCCCGCCAACACCGTCAGAGCCGCATGCTCGCAGGTCGCGGATCGACGAATCCGCAGCCAGCCAAATCGTCAGATAGGGATAGCCATACGGCCTGATGGACGTAGAACTGCAGCCATCGGCCGTTGGGCCGCTGCGTGGAGGATTGGTGTCTACTTTGGTGGGATCGCGGCCATGCACTCGATCTCCACCTTCGCATTCGGCACCACCAGCGCCGCAATCACCACCGTCGATCGCGCCGGCGGCGAATCCGGGAAGAACTCCCGGTACGCTTCGTTCATTCCGGAAAAATCGGCGGTATTCACGAGAAACACGGTGCACTTGATCGTCTGCGCCATCGTCGTGCCGGCCGCTTCAAACACCCGCTTGGTGCTCTCGAGCGCGCGACGCGTCTCGTCCTGAATCGTCGCGTTGGGATTGTCGCGGCTCGTGCCGAGCTGCCCCGACGCATACACGATGTCGCCCACGCGAATACCGGGCGTCAGCGTGGCCGACGCGCGCTGGCCTTCAGGAATGACCGGAGTGCGCGGCGTGGTGGCCTGAGCGGCCGCGGTCGACGCGACAAGGAACGACAGAGCAATCGCGACGGAGCATCGCATGAGTGACCTCGGGGAGGGAGAGACTGAGGCAAGGGCTGCAGCAGCAAACCTGACCCGCTCGCGTGGCGCTCGCAATCCCAGCAGAGCGATTGCGCCGCGGCGCTCAACCAACCAACTTCGCTATTCCTACCGTCTTTCCCGGAGTTTGTCCCGCGTGACCGTACCCGATGACACCCTTCCGCCTGCGCCAAGCGGCGAGGCCGATTCTCCGTCGCTTCCCCGCCGCGACTTCCTGAAAATTGCCGGACTCGGCGCCGGTGCGATCATCGGCAGCACGATCCCCGATGTCGCCGCCGCCACATCGGCTGCCAACCGTAGCGCACGCCCACATCGCCGAGCGGATGCCGGACACATCGTCGTGATCGGCGCTGGCATCTGGGGCAGCTCCACGGCGCTCGAACTGGCAAAGCGCGGAGAACGCGTCACGCTGGTGGACATCTACGGACCCGCCAACTCCCGCGCGACCAGTGGCGACGAGACGCGCGGTATTCGTTCGTCCTACGGCGATCGCGCGGCTAGCACTGAGCTGTGGACCTCGTGGGCACGACGCGCGATTACACACTGGCGCGAGTTTGACGAGGCGCATGCGAAGGAGTTTGGCACGCGTTTCTTCATGACCACGGGCGACGTGATCCTGCGTACGCGCGATGAGGCGTTCCTGCAACGCACGCGCGAAATGTGGACGAAGCTGAACGTGCCGTTTGACGCGCTCGACGGCGACGAAGCCCGCAAGCGTTTTCCGCTGCTCAAGCTCGATGACATCACCGTGGGCGTGTTCGAGCCCGACGCCGGTGTTGCCCGCGCACGTCACGCCACGCAGGCCACGGCGGTGCTGGCGGCGCGTGCTGGTGCAACCCTGATCACTAGCCGCGCAACGCCGGGCCCGATCACGGGCGGTCGCATGCAGTACGTCACGCTGAGTGATGGTACACAGCTCGGCGCCGATTCCTTTGTCTTTGCCTGCGGACCGTGGCTACCGAAGGTTTTTCCTGAGCTGCTGGGCAATCGCATGCGCATTCCCATTGGGACCGCGTGTTATTACGGCACACCACCGGGCGACAACCGGTTTTCGTTTCCGAATATGCCAAGCTGGAACTTCCCCGGCGTCACCGGCTGGCCGGCGCTGCCCGTGGACAACCGCGGATTCCGCGTTCGAGGCGGTGCTCCGCCGCTGGCGACGCCGCCGAATCCGATCAAGGAAAAGCTGCCCGAACCGCTGCGCCCCGAGCCCTCCGATCCCAACGATCAGGATCCTGATCTGAGCGTGCGTTGGGCGAGCCCGAACCGGCTCGAAGGCTCGCGTCGTTTGCTGCAGCAGCGCTTCCCGTTGCTCGCTGACGCACCGCTGCTCGAAACGCGTTCGTGTCACTACGAAAGCAGCATCAATCGCAACTTTATCATAGATCGCATTCCTGGCGCGGCCAACGCATGGATTGCCGGCGTTGGACAAGCAGAAGGCTTCAAGTTTGCGCCGATCGCCGCGCAATACGTCGCGCAGCGCGTGCTCGGCGACGAAGGTGATCCCGAGTTGGCCAAAGCGTTTGCCATGCCCACCGAATCGTATACTCCCACATCCGGCAGCTCAGGCGCCGAGGATGAGCAGGATGACGCATAATCTGTCGAGACTGAACAAGTTCGCGACGCCGATTGCCGTGGTGTTCGCACTCTCGTTGTCAGCCGCCGCGTGTGCGCTTCCCGCGCAGATGCGGTCGTCTGCCACGATGGCCGCCGTCAACGACCTGCCCAATCCGTACCGCACCATTGAGGGCTGGGCGAAGATGCCCGCTGGTCGCACCTGGGGCTCCACCAGCGCCGTCGGCATCGACAAGGACGGCGTGAGTGTGTGGGTGGCCGAGCGCTGCGCGCAGAACAGTTGTGTCGGCTCCGATCTCGATCCGATTCTCAAGTTCGATTCCACCGGCACGCTGGTAAAGTCGTTCGGCAAGGGGCTCATCAACTGGCCGCACGGCTTGTTCGTCGACCACGAGAACAACATCTGGGTGGTAGACGGACGTGACAACACGCCCGCGCGCGCACCGGGTGCAACTGAAGCGCCCGCGCCACCGGCCAACGTGACCGGTCATCAGATTCACAAGTTTTCGCCCGACGGCCAGCTGCTCATGTCACTCGGCACCAAGGGCGGTGGACGGGATTCACTTTTCTTCTGGCAGCCGAACGCGGTGTATGTCACGCCGCAGGGCACGATCTTCGTGGTGGAAGGCCACGCGTCCAACGCGACCGCCAACGCGCGCGTGCTCAAGTTCGACAAGAGCGGCAAGCTGCTGACCACGTGGGGCAAGAAGGGCACCGGACCGAGTGAGTTCGACCAGCCGCACGCGCTCGCCATGGACAGTCAGGGCCGCCTGTTTGTCGCCGATCGCGGCAACGATCGCATCCAGATCTTCACGCAGGACGGTCGCCTGCTCGACACCTGGTATCAGTTCTCGCGCAACAGCGGCATCTGGATCGCACCGGGCGACACGCTCTACGCCGCCGACAGCGAGTCCGGCTCCATCGACCCATCGCGTCCCACCTGGAAGCGCGGCATTCGCATTGGCAGCGCGAAGGACGGCAGCGTGTGGTCGTTCATACCCGATCCCGTCGAGCAGACGCGCAATACCAGTGCCGCGGAAGGTGTGGCCGTGGACGCGCGCGGTAATGTGTACGGTGCGGAAGTGGGGCCGCGCGCGTTCAAGAAGTACGTGAAGCGGTAGCAACCCTTCTCCGTCAGCTGGCGCGCGACACTCCTCTACACTCGCCTCCACACTCGCTTTCACCGTCGCTGGCGTGACCAGCATCGGTGCCGACTGTGGTTCCCCGACCGACGCGCCGGCGACGACCGGACCGCAGTTCAGTGTGTCTCCGATCGAGATCGAGAAGATCGCGCGCATCGTGCCCATCGGCAGCAACGGCAAGGTGTTCCCGCTTGGGCACACCTATATGGTACACGTACGATACCGAGTACGTGATGCGGGAGACGGAACGTCCGTGTGTTCGTGAGCGGCTTCCGATTCGCGCGCCCGTGGACGGTGTCGTCATCAGCGTAGATGAAGTTCCTGACGGGGGAGTTACGATAGAAGGTCCGCCTCACCTCCGGGCCACGTTCTCTCACGTGACGCCTAGGCCCGGCCTTTCGGTCGGTTCGGCCGTGCGCGCCGGCAACACGATCGCCACGATGTACACCCATACACGTTCTACTTCGCCCTCACCAACGTTGCGATCACGCCGCATCGCTGGGTCCGCGAGGAGCGCTATCGAATTTCGGTCAGCTATCTACCCGCGCAGAACCCGATTGCGCAGCATCCGGAACCGCTTCGCTCCCGGCTCGTGCAGCTCGTGAACACGACGTGGGTTCCGCATGGCCAACCGTCGTTCGACGTCGCCGACACCTCGTCGGGCAACGGTTTCTTCCAGGCCTCGCTCGAGGAGCCGTTCCGCCCCATCTACGAATCGAGCCAGCTCTTTCTCGGACGTCTGCTCGAGCGCAACGACGTGCGCATTCTCACGAAGGGCGGGGCTGGTTGGTATCCCAAAGGCTTCGGGGTGGCAGTGGTCGACTCCGAGGCGCCGTCGTGGGATGCCATCACTTCCGCGAGCGCTCGGGTGCAACTGCGTCTCTGGGACCTGGGACCTGACGGCCTTACCAATCGTGAACGGGCGTACGGATCGGTGCTCGTCGAGATGCTGCCAGGAGAGCGGATTCGCATCGAGCGGTTCGATACACATTCGACGGTCAGCGCCTTCACCTCAGCGGCGACGACGTACGAACGCTGAGCCCAGTGGTCTTGAGCTGCAGTTTCTGCCAAGTGCAGGTCGTGGGGCAACACGCCGCGGCGTAGATCGGCCGCCATCTTGACGTGCGCGACGCAGCTCGCGAGGAACCACGAACGTGTCGAGAGCGATGCTCACGATTGCATCGTGGAATCGGCTCGACCATCTGCGGTGCTCCAACGAACGACCGCCATGGAGCGATCGCCGACCTGCCCACCATACTTCCGCAGAGCGCCGAAAACACACGAGTCGTGCGTCGGCATCGTCGTGAACCATTTCGGAATTGGCCTGCTGCCCGTGCAGACCCCCCCCCGCGTGCAGTTGGCGACCGTCCGCCCTCGCCGAGCTGCATCGATCTTCAGGCGGCGCCAGAGATTGTCATCGGCCTCAACAACGGTCGTGGCTGCTGCCGAACTTCTGCCCAAAAAATAGCATGGCTTTGCGTGCGGCGGCGCTACAACATACTGGCGCATCCACGACCGCGTGAGGCACGCCGATTCGCTGCGTCCCTTGCAGCGTCGCACCGCTCAGCGCCCCCCAAAAGATGCTGTTCTCACTTGAAGCGAACCTGAGCCGTTTGACTCCACAGCAGAGGAATCGACGTGGGTAATCCGATAGTTTTTCCGATTCGTGTCGCCGCGTTGAGGGCGAGTGTCATGCTCGCCGGCGTTGTTTCGGCATTGTTGTCGAGCGGCTGTCGTGATGTCAGCAGCCCAGTCGCCGTGGACCCGGGCCCCGGCGCCCTCGCGGCCACGGCGCAGGCCACGCCGACAAACGATCGTCCCGACGAGTTGCCTCTTGCGGCCCTCGCTACCGCCGCTTCAAGCAGCGCGGGCATGTTTTTCGAGGAGGACGGAACTCTCGTCGTGCGTGTGGTAGATCGAGCCGATGATCGGGCAGCGCTCGCTCATCTGGCCCGCGTGATGGCGACCACCCGGGATCTCGTGCCGGGCGGCGGACGTCGCCCGGTACGGGTTCGGGTCATGCCGGCCAGCTACACCTTTCGGCAGTTGGCCGAATGGCGCGATCTGGCCTTTGAGCACGCGCTCACGCGGATCAGAGCGGTCAGGACGTTGGATCTCGATGAGCGCGCAAACCGTGTCGAGCTGGGCATCGAGGCAGCCGACTTTGCTTCGGTGAGCGCGAAGGTCGCGCAACAACTCTTGTCACTGGGCGTTGACCCAAACGCGCTCCATTTCCGTAAGCTCGAAGGGTCGGGACCGCGTTTTGATATGGCGCCGCCGAATTCCCTCACGGGGGGCACATCCGATCCCATCGCCGCAGGCATACAGATTGACTTCAACAGCAGCGGTTGTTCGCTTGGCTTCGTGGCACAATGGAATGGCGTCCTCGGCTTCGTGACTGCCTCGCATTGCAGCGGCAGCATCTATTCACTCGACCACGCCGCCTACTACGTCGGCGGCATTTACGTCGGATCAGAATCGGTCGATCCGTCGGGCTACCCGTGCGGTGTGCGGACGTGTCGCGGATCCGACGCAAACTTCACGACCGCCCCGAGCGGTGCGTCGCTCGCGGTGGGGCGGATCTACCGCACCGTGTGGGTCAACTCTGGATCGACGAATGTCGATCAGAGTCAGCCGTACTTCGACATAGTTGAGTCGGGGAGCAACCTCGTGCAAGGACAGCGGGTCGACAAAGTCGGTCGGACGACTGGTTGGACGAGCGGCACCGTGACCAGCACTTGCAAGGACGCCACGCCGACATGGAATACGGTGACGCGCTGCGCGTACGAGGCGAACTATATGCGCGGCAGCGGCGATAGCGGTGGCCCGGTGTTCGTACGTCTCGCGAGCGGCGACAGCACGGAAGTTACCCTCATCGGCGTTCACTCCTCCGAATCGTGGGAAGGCCAAGGGCTCTTCTCCAAGCTCGAGCGTATCAAGAGTGATCTTGGCAATGGAACGTGGAATGTGATTGCGCACGGCCCCACACCGCCGAGCGGGCCTCTCTCGGTAAGCATCGCAGGGCCGGTGGATGTCAACACGCTGTCCTCCTGCACCTTGCGCTATTGGACCGACGTGAGTGGCGGCGACGGTTCGTATAGCTACAACTGGAGCACGAGTGGCAACATCGTGGAGACATCATATGGGACCGCATGGATCAAGTTCCCCTCGGCGACCGGGCACTGGGTGCAAGTCGAGGTGAGCGATGGGACTGGGGTGCAGGTGACCGCGTACATGGAGCTGGTCGCGAGTTCGTCGGGCATGGAGTGTAATAACTAGGCACTGTACGTGACCTCCCGCACTATTGCACCATTCCCGGTCACGATATGCTTCCAACATTGGCGCGTGTTCATGTCGATGCCACGCTGTCCGCGTACCATTCTCCCGAGTACTTTGTGATTCCTCGATTCGTTTCATTCGCTGCACTCTGCATCACCGCGGTGATCGCCGCGAAGCCGGTACAGGGTCAAATAGTTTCGCGGCCGTGGGCAACGGATGTCGCCGTCGGTGTCGCGACGACACGCGGCCAGGGGGTTGCAAAGTCGTCCACATTCGCCGCCGATTTCGCCCTGACGCGGACGATGCGGCGTTTTGTTCGGATTGGTGGCGCACTCGGACTACGCTCCGCTGGCGGCATGGGCGACGTGTGCGTGTTCGACCCGGCCGACACCAGTCGCTGCCTGGACCGGGTGTCGCGCCAGACGCACGCGATGGGGCTCGGGGGAGTTGGCTTTGGTGACGGGAGCGCTGAACTGCGGGTCTTGGCCGGGCCTCTGCTCATTGTGGGGGATCGGGCACCTGCTTTTGGTGGCGCGGTCGCGGCCGACGCCTCGGTCGGATCGCAAGCCGTGGCCGTGACCTTCGGGGCGCGTGCGAGCACGGCGCAGCGGCGCCAAGGCGGCCGACTCTCGTCGCAACAGTGGACGCTGGGACTTCGCTTGCGCCACTAACGTCACGCGGCGCCCGCGTGCGCCACTGAGCTGACGAGGCGGCAGAGCGCACGATGCGACCCTGGTTGTCGGCACCGTGTGGCACTTCATCCCCGACCCCGTCGAGCTGACGCGCAACACGAGTGCCGCCGAGGGTGTGACGCTGGATGCGCGTGGCAATGTAGACGGCGCGGAAGTCGGTCCGCGGTCGCTCAAAAAGTATGTGAAGCGGTAGTTGTACGTCGCGTCAGCTGCCTGACGGTGTGCTCGGCAGACGCCGCAAGTCATCGCGATCTTTTCCTCGTCCGCTCGCTAGCTTGTTCCGGCGAAGCGCGGCGAGGCCGATCACCGGCAATGGCTCGCCCGCTATGATGACGTGTTTTGCCTGCTCCACCGCTTCGTCGAATGAGACACCTGAAATGGACGACAGGAGATCGATGCGTGTCGGTGGCGCGCCGAATGCGGTGACGCTGTCCGCTGCTACGAGATGCGTCTCGTCGATCACAACGTCGGGCGCACCGAAGTGCTCAAGCGCGCGCAACAATCGACGAACGTTCTCGGCGGAGCGGCGATACATTTCCTCGTCGAATGCGTTCGGTCGGCCGGAAGCCGATGACGTCATTTTCCAGTGCGATTCACGCTATCTGAGGATGCCCGCTCGAGCGCAGCGGCGAGTCGGGACACTCGGGCGACCGCCGACAGCCTCGCTTCGGGGCTCGCGGGTGGCTTAGGTGGCTGCTGCTCGCGAAGCGTCGTCTTGGCCCCAACCCAGGTTCGGCGGCGTTCGGAGGCCCGGCGCTCACGCGTGCCCTGCTCGATGGTCGCGCTGATTCCGGCCGTATCGAGAGCGACCTGCACCTCGACAAGATTCAGGAGGCGCAGTGCCGTTTCCAGTGAAACGTGGGGACGCCTGTTCCGCTCGAACTCACTCACCAGTCGCGCACTGACACCGGCCCGTTCAGCCAGCGACTGAATCGAGACGCCTCGGGCGCGCCGCGCAGAACGGAGCGCGACGGAAAGCCGGGCAACGAGCGCCAGAGAGGAGGACATGAGGGAAGCATGCCCCGACCTCAGGACGATTTCAATCCCTTTATGTATGTTCTTGAGCCTCCCCTGCCCGAAATGCGTCTACTCGAGCATTCGGGCGCCCGACAATCGTGCCATGTCGCGATCGAACGTGAGCGTCTCGCGCGCCGATTCGCGATACTCCGCGGCGATGAGTCGGTCGACAAGTCCGGCGCGCGACGCCAAGCGGTTCTCGTCCCGCATGTCACCGAGCACCTCGAACGCGCAGCCCAGCGCACGGATCCGGCGGTCACGCAGCAGGCTGTGAAGCGCTTGAAGCGCATCGGACACGGTCACGCCGTAGTGATGACGCAGCGCGTGATACGTCTCGGCGATCACCAGATCGGAGACGCCCACCGCCTCTGAGGCGCCGGCGATCGCGGCATGCGCCATCTGCGCCTGCGGCTCCGGTGTGCCCACCAGCAGGCGCAGCACCACCGAAGTGTCGAGCGCGATGCTCACGGCTTGTCGGCCGAACCTGCTCGGCCCTTGGCGATGCTTTGACGAACCGCGGCCATGGAGTGGTCGTCAATCCGATCGCCATACTCGCGCAGCATGCCGAACCACGCAGGTCGCGCATCGGCGCTGTCCGCCGCCACCTCGGCCGATGCACTCGGCTCGCCGTCCAACACGTATCGCACACCCTCGGCGACCAGTTCGCGAACCGTTCGCCCGCTGCGCGCCGCCTCGATCTTCAGGCGACGGTAGAGGTTCTCGTCGAAATCTATGGTTGCTTTCATGCTAGCAAGCTAACCATATCTGCTCGTCACCGCAACGGACTGGAGTTGACCCGATTTCGTGGACGCCTGACTCGCCCTAATTTGGGGGCGGAGGTGACACATGAGATCGAAGCAAGGGGAAGCGCGCCGCGAACGCCGTGCGTTCAGCGCAGAGTTCAAAGCGGAAGCGGTGCGCATGATGAAGGAGCGCCGCACCTCCGGCATGTCGCTCGCGCAAATCAGTCGCGAGTTGGAAGTCCGCCCCGAGCAGTTGCGGGTGTGGGCGCGCCGGCAGGCTGAGGGGAATCGGACCGACGGCCCCGTGCCCGGCGAGACGCTCGAACAGGAGAACCGGCGTCTCCGTCGCGAGCTGGCCACGCTCAAGCAAGAGCAGGCCTTCGTAAAAAAAGTGCGGTGTACTTCGCGAAAGAGTCGCGATGAGGTGCGCCGTGATCGCTCGTCATCGGGGCGAGTTCTCTGTGCGACTCATGTGCCGGGTGTTAGAGGTGTCGGTGGCCGGGTTCTATGCCTATCTCAGGCGCCCCGAGCCGTGGCGCGCGCTGCTCGACGAGGTGCTGATGGCGCGCGTTCGCGTGGCGTTCTCGGCGAGCAATGGACGTACGGCGCTCCGCGTATTGAGCGCGAGCTGCGCGCCGAAGGGCTACCCACCAGCACGAAGCGCGTGGCGCGCCTGATGCGCGGGGCGGGGCTCGTGGCGCGTCCGCGCTCGCGTCCCCGGGTGGCGACCACCGACTCGACGCACGCGGATCCAATCGCGCCCAATCGTGTGGCGCGTGCGTTCGACGTGCACGGCGTCGCGCTCAATCAGATCTGGGTGGGGGACATCACGTACGTGCCGACGCGCGAAGGCTTTCTGTATTTGGCGACGGTCTTGGATCTGGGCTCGCGTCGCTGCGTGGGATGGGCGATGCGAAACACGCTCGAGGTCGACCTGTTGATCAGTGCGTTGCGCATGGCACGCGAGGCGCGGCGCCCCGCGCCAGGGCTCATCATGCACACGGATCGCGGCAGTCAGGCTGGATTCAACCGGTCGTCGCAACACCGAGTTGTGTGACAGAATTTAGATGATCGTTCAGTGCCTCTGCCGGCGTCTTCCACCCCAACGTCTTGCGTGGCCTGTTGTTCAATGCCAGTGCTACGGCTTGAATTTCTTGCTCACTCCATCGAGACAAGTTGGTGCCCTTGGGAAAGTATTGTCGCAGCAGCCCGTTCGTGTTTTCGTTGGTGCCCCGTTGCCATGGACTGTGCGGGTCCGCAAAGAAGTCCTTCACACCGGACTCGATGGTGAACTGCGCATGATCGGACAGTTCTTTGCCACGATCCCACGTGAGTGATTGCCATAACTGGGCAGGGAGCTTCTCCACCGTTCTCCTGAGCGCGTTGGTCATGGTGATCGCTCCGTAACCCCCCAGCGCTGGCCCATTCTTCGTGCGGGGTGTCAGACCATAGCCGGTCTCGCGCGGCAGGTGCACGACCATACTAAAGCGGCTTGACCGTTCTACGAGCGTCCCGATGGCCGACCTATCCAGGCCGATGATCAAGTCGCCCTCCCAGTGCCTCGGAATAGCGCGATCCTCTGCTTCTGCCGGGCGGCTAGAGATCATCACCGCGTCACTGACATGGGCCCAGGCTTTGGCCTGGGACCTGGCGCGTGGCGTGCGCAACGCACGCCCCGTGCGCAGGTAACTGACCAGCTCACGCTTGAGGGCGCCCCGCCCTTGAATGTAGAGCGCCTGATAGATGGCTTCATGGGAAATGCGCATGGACGGATCATCAGGGAAGTCAAACCGGAGGCGGTTGGCGATCTGCTCCGGTGACCAGCCCTTGACCCATTTGCGGTCACCGCGATGGGGCTTGTTGCGACCGATGAACGGTGCTTGTCGAGGGCCGGCGACCTCGCGCCCACCTTCATCCTGGATCTCCCCCTGTAGGTGATCCTGGACATACTCGCGCAGACGCGGGTTCGTCACCAGTTTGGCTGGCGTGGGCCGTTTGGCCACCAGCTCGGACTTCCACTGCGCAACCGACGCCCGATACTCCAGCTTACCGCAGCGCGTAGCCGCGTTGCGTTGCAACTCCCTCGAGACCGTTGAGGGACTTCGGCCAATGCGACGAGCGATCTCTCGCACACCAACCTGTTGGGCTCGCAATAGTCCCATCTCCTCTCGCTCTGCGAACGACAGATACCGTCCGCAGACAGGTTTCGCCATGTCCAAGGGCATGCCTCCACGATGCCGGAACCAGCGAGTGCCGACCGCCGGCGACACGCCAACGGCTTCGGCCGCTTTCTCACTGGTAATTCCGGTGGCAATCTGTACCCAGAACTGACGCTCGACTTCTCGCCGATGCGAGGGAGCCCCCGGAGAGCGCATCGCATCCCTGCCGGTCAACTGCTTCGTCCATCCAGCGGGTCGCCCCATAGTCACCTCCTGGTTGAAGGTGTTGCGACGACCGGTTGAATCCAGCCAGTATGCCGCGGCCGCGTACCGCACGGAGTTGCACGCGTCCGGCATGCTGGCGAGCATGAGTGCCAAGGGCGATTGTTACGACTGTGAGCATGTTTCGGTGGCTCCCGCTGCAGTCTGACCCCCAGTACGACCGACCTCGTGTCCTTGCGTTGATCTGTCGGCTGCAGCGGTGGGCGCTTGCGACCGAATCGTTTGCTCGAGTGGGACGTGACCGAATAGGGGCCTGGCTCGACGACCCATCACAGTCCTGTCCACCTGCTCGACCAGACGGCGGTCCCCCCTACTAGTGGCGCGTGAAGCATGACTGAAGAGAGGACGCCGCGCCGTTAGCGCGATGTCTGCGACGGGGCCGACAGAATCCACCGCGCAATGACGGTCAAGAAGCTCTCTGCCCCACTATCGACAAGGATAGGAGCCGTGCTGGTGTGCGGAACGAAAGGCATTGGGACGGAATCGACGTCGCTGAACCTGGTGCTGGCTATCAACGCGCCAGAGTTGGGATCAAGGATTTCCCATCGCACCGAGATCCCGGCCTTCCGTTCCGTCCGGCTAGTGCGCGCACTCGGCGCCTTCCGGTTCGTGCCTTCGCGGCTGCTGACTGCCGTGTGGACGAATCCGCTGCCGTCCACCTGGAGCATCGCGAAGTAGGTGGACGGTGGGGACGACTTTTCCGAATCTTCTGAAAGCTTGTAGGGAATGAACCATGCGGCGTCACGCCGCATGCGACGGAGCAGCCGTCCGTCCAGCGACCACTCCTCCATTTCGTACTTCTGTTCCGGCACCTGGGTGGGACCAATCCAGAAGGTATCTCCGCCTCCATGCGCGATCGTTCGCTCAGCCGCTTCAATGTCAGGGCCCGTTGTCGCTGCGTCCGCCGGAACAAGCAGACTGCGAACCGTTCCGTCCGAGTGTAGTTCAGCGACGTGATGTGAGCGGACGCCGGGAGGTGGTGGACTCACAAAGCGCCTCCCATCCACGGTGAGAAACCATGAGCCAGCGGGCCGGTGCGCGTTCAGCTGCAGCGACCGCCTCACATAGCGAAGTTCATCGTCGAAGACACTGAGGTGTCGGGAGTTGTCCATGGCGTGCAACGAATCTCCCGGTCCGAACACAGGCTGGATGCCACTCGCGAACTCGCCGGGACCAGCGCCTGACCGACCGACAACACGCATGAAGCGACCCGTGCTGTCCCAGATCGCAAGCGCGTTCTCGCCGAACACATTGCTGACATAGACGCCATCACTTCGACGACTGACCGATTTCCCGGGAAGGAGATCGAACGCTCCGGCGGGCGCCATGAGCTGGATGACTGCTTCGAGCCGGGCCTCGCACACTGGCTCCATGTCCGGTACGACGATCGAGCGCACCCCATCGGTGCGTGACATCGGGGTCGTCGATGCCGTGATGGCCGCGCACGACTCAAGACCGTCGCGGGAACGCGACAGCTCGAGCACGCCATCGGGTTTCGAGCGGTCGCATGCAGCGAGAAGAACAACGGCGAGCCACGCTCTTTCAACGAAGCGCTCCAACGCCCTCCGATCGCGCCGTTCCCCGCCTGAGCTTCCCAGGCGGGTTGAGCGTTGCCAGATCAGACTTCGCCACCACATGTGGGATGAGAGACGTTGTCCACGTATCCCTCTTCCATGTCGGAATGCGCATTCGAGCGGAAGCCCTTGTCCGCGACGTAATCCCAGACGACAACTTCCGGGTCGTAGATGACGGAGCTTTGAGTGGAATGCCACCTGTCCCAGGGATTGAACAGTCCCGGCTCCTTCGATCGCCAGTCATGCATCCTGAAGCATCCGCCCCCGTCAGCCAAGGCCATCGTGGGGCCAACCACGCTCGCAATCAGCAAGCCGCTCGCGGCCAACAAGGAGCGCCAGGGATGCAGAAACAGCATGTGTGCCGCGGGGAGCGGCGGTTTCACGTCGACGTTGAGTCATAGTGGCGTTCTCCAACTGGGCATGAGGGTGGTGGCGTCCGTTCTTGAGCACATCACTCGACGACCTCGCTCGAGCAGGCATTTGAGCCGCATCCAGATGCTCGATCGAGTCGTACCACAGGATGATACGCGCAGAGAGGATACGGTTCTACGGTCAGACGTCGCAAGCGTTCAGCTTGGGCAGAGTTTGGGCGAGCGCAGCGGCCGAAGAGACGAGCTTGGGGGAACGGCACGCCACCGCTGTCCCAATTGCACAAGTACCACCAACGTTCTCAGGCCCGAGACATCCTGAACATCGTAGACAGCGTCGGAAGCGATTGCCTGCGGAATCCGCGATCAAGGGTGCTTCGGTCGATGCTGAGCACGGCACACACCCGCTTCACTGGCCAGTCGTCCGGGCTGCCCAGCGCACCGAACAGAATGCTCTGCCACGACCTGGGCAGACGGCCGATACCCGTGAGCCACTCCTGCGGGATGACGAGCCGCGAGAGCGGTAGCACCTTTGCCGACGTCACTACGCGCCGCAACTCGCGCCTCAGCAGCCACGGGAACTGCGAATCACTGAGTTGTCCGTGTGAGAGCACGCCGAGCCTTGGCGCCAGCCGACTGGCAAGAATCTCCTCAAGCCCCCCCCCCCGCGAACTCGGCGTCCGCCCTGCCGTAGAGCAGCAGCGCCCCGTCCCAATCGGAGATCAGGTCGATGAGCGGGAAGGACCGGCGAGTTTCGCCGTCACTCTCACTACCTGGATGCGGAACACTGCATACGAGAATCGCACGCGAGCGATACGGAAACGCCTCGTAGAGCTGATCACGGCGGATGACGTGTTGCACGGGCACGTGCGGGACCAGGTCACGCAGCGCGGCACCTACCGACTCACGCACCGAGGCGTGGACCCACGTCCGCACCTCGACCGCGTCGTCATTCCAGTTGTGTGCAGTCATTCCAACCTTCGCCGTCGATCGGAAGTGCCGCGCCGAGTTCGCTCTCGACCCTACCGCCCCGGCAACCGCAGCGCCACCAGCGAGGTGCTCGTGCCCGCACCGGTCGCAAACACGATGTACTGCACTCCCTTATGCTGGAACGTCATCGGAACGGCAGTAGTCTTCGCCGGAATCTCGATCGCGCCCACCTGCTTGCCCGTGGCCTTGTCCACCGCAAAGAGCTGCGGCGGCTGACCCGGCACGCCACCGCTGCGACCCGTTCCGTAGATCACCAGCGACTTGGTGGTGATCACCTGCGCCTGCCCACTGCTCGACCGCGGCGGCAGCTGTACGCCCGAGAACAGCAGATCACGGCTCGTAGTCTGAATGAATCCACCGTTCGGAATCCACCACGCCTTGTCGCCGGTTTTCATGTTGTACGCCGTGACGCCGCCGAGTTCACGCGGCTTTACGATAGACACGCCGCCAATCGAGGACACGCCGGCGCGTCCCTCGAATCCGCCTGGACGCGCACCGCTCGGCGGCGTGTAGCCTGGTGGCGGATCAAGCGCGCCGATCAGTCCGCAGTTGTCGCGCGGGGAGCTGTAGTTGAACTCCGAACACGGATCCTTCTGCAAGACGGTTGTGCTGAGCGTGCTCTGCGAGGCGACGTACAGCATGCCGGTCTCGGGATCGATGCTCGCACCGCCGTCAATGTTCACACCACCGGCCGCACCTGGCGCATACCACGAGCAGGTAAAGCCAGCCGGCCCGCCTTCACGCGTTGACGGCGGGATGTAATACGGTCCCATACGACAACGCTTCGCGAGTTTCAGCGCCGAATCTTTGATCGCCGGCGTGTAGTCAATGAGATCGTCTTCTTCGAGACCCTGCAACACGTACGGTGCGGGCTTGCTCGGAATTGGCTGCGTGGCCGCAGACTGTTCGCCCGGCACGTCACTCTGCAACACTGGCGTCTCCGGCATTGGCCAGATCGGCTCACCGGTCGCGCGGTCGAACGTGTACAGCCATCCCTGCTTGGTAGACTGCGAAATGATCTTGCGCACGCGACCGTCAATGGTCACGTCCATGAGATTGGGCGCCATCGGCGTGTCGTAATCCCAGATGTCGTGGTGCACCATCTGGAAGTGCCACTTGCGCTGCCCGGTCTT
>JBBQNT010000048.1:0-18125 GCA_038330215.1 Gemmatimonadales bacterium | reverse complement strand
GTGTGCGGATGCCACCAGTGCTGTACATCGCCCTCGAGGAACTGCCGACTGGCGGCACGCAGGATGTGCTCGCGCGCCAGCGGACCGTCGAAGTACACGAACGCCATCACGTCCTGCAACTGGTCGCGGAACCCGTATGCGCCGCTGCTCTGATACAGCGCGGAGCGACCCCACATGCGACAACTGAGCGCCTGATACAGCGACCAGCGATTGATCATCGCATCGAACGTGGCATGGGGCGTGCGCACCGTAATCGCGCTGAGGCGTTCGCTCCACGCCGAGGTGGATTCCGTCAGCGCTTCGCGCACGGCACCGGCAGTCTGCAGCCGGCTGAGCTGCTCGCGCGCCTCGGCCTCAGTGGGAGCGGCCCCCAACAGCGTGCCGATCTCACACGACGCTCCCGGCGCGAGTTCCACCACGCAGCGCAGCGCCGCGCACGGATCGATGCCGGCGCCGGTGATGCCTGAGAGTGCCATGCCATCGAGCATGCCCGCGGGCGAGGCGCTGTTGCCGTTGCGGCCAAGGAACGTGCGCCGACTGCCCGTGTGCTCGGTGACCGGTTCCGTGATGGCATGAAACGCGGTCCACCGAGCGAAGTGCGGATCGAAGGTGTTCTGCGCGAAGATGGCGCCGCGCTCCCCGTCGAACCAGTTGCGCACCTGATGCTGCGCATGTTCACGCAGCGCACCCAGCACCCACTCCACATACGTGGTGACCACGATGCGGCGCGGCGTGTCGTTGTTATTGGTGAGACGCAGCAGTCCGGTCTTGACCGCCGTGCCCTCGGCCATGCCGACGACGTACTGCGTGGCGATGCCGTGCCGCACATGCTCGAAGGACGTGGCGCCCGCACTATGCACCACCTGATACGTGGTTGCGGTGCGAATGGGCGCCGGCGTGGCGCACCAGGTGTCACCGTTGCTTTCGTCGTGCAGGTACACCACATCGCTTACCGGATCACTGACAGGATCGTTGTGCCACGGCGTGAGGCGCAGAAAGTAGCTGTTCTCCGCCCACGCAAAGCCGCCGCCACGCTCGGTGATGACAAAACCGCCGAGCGGATTGGCGATGACATTCGCCCACGGCGCTGGCGGCACGACGTCGCCGCGCACGCGCAGTTCGTAATCGTTGGTTGGCGTCAGTTCACCGAACCCGTTGGCGTATGGCGTGATGAGCGGATCGATGACGCCCTGCCCTCGCGGCGTGTGACGCCGTTCCTCACGGGTGGACTGGATGCGGCTGCTCGGCGCGCGCAGCTCAGCCACGCTGGGTGTCGTGGTCGCGATCGTATTGGCGAGAATGCGTCCGAGGGGCCGCCCGTCGCACGGCACGTGCAATCGCGCGGTGGCGCGCAGCATGAGTTCCGCGTCGTGAATGAGTAGGTCGCGGCGGCGCACGTACACACCGCCCGGCCGGTCGAGTGACGCGGACTCGTTTACCGCATGCACAGCGGCAGCAATGCGGTCGCCCAGGTCCTGCAGATACGTGGGTGAATGCTCGTCGAGGATGATCAGGTCCACCGATAAACCGCGACGGCGCCAGAAGCGGTGCGCTGCCAGCAACGAACGCAGCGTCGGCAGACCCTCTTCTGAACCGATGGTGGCCAGCAGGATGGGCATGTCGCCCGAGACGCCGAAGCCCCAGAGCAGCGGCTGTGAACCGCGATTGCGACGCATTTCGTTCTGCGACGCACGCAGCGCCGGGTGACCGTACAGCAGGTGTCCGGCAAGTTCCTGGAATACCGCTGCATCGGCCGGGGTGAGGTCGAGTTGGCGCAGCTCCACCTGACTCGACGTCCATGCCAGATCGAGTGCACGCTGCGCCGCGTGAGGATCGCGGTACCGGTCGGCGAGCGCGAAAGCGCGTTCGCGTGTGGTGGCCACGAGCGTCGTGAACGCGACCGACGCCGATTGCCCGGGCTGCAGCCGCACGCGTGTGCGAATGGAGAACACCGGATCGAGCACAGCTCCCGTCGTGCCCGAGAGCAGTCCGTCGCGTTCAACGGCGATCGGATCGCGCGTGGACCGCCCGCGTCCAATGAACCGGGCGCGGTCTGTCTCGCACGAGATCTCGCCCACTCGCTCGCGTCCGGAGTCCACGAGATGCACGAGCCAGCGCGATTCTTCTGTAGCTGACCTCGGGCGACGAGTCGCGGTGATGGCGTTGCACCATGGGTGCCACGCGGTTTCCACGAACAGGTTGCCGAACGCCGGATGCGCTCGATCGGCGTCGGCGGGTGCGAGTACGATTTCGCCGTAACTCGTGAGTTCGACTTCACGCGGCGTGCGCCCGGTATTGGTGAGCGTGACGCGGCGGACCTCGGCTGAATCCTCCGGCACCACCGCGATCTCGGTGCGCGTAACGATATCGCCGTCGCGCCGCTCGAAGGTGACCTGCTCGGTGCCCAGCGCGGCGCGATACGAATCGGCAAGCGCGCAAGTGGGTTGATGCGCCGTGGACCAGGCTCGTCCGCTGGTGGTGTCCTTGACATAGCAGAACTGGCCCGTCGCGTCGCGTGTCCCATCGGCCTTCCAGCGGTTGACCGCCAGCGTGTCGTACCGGCTGTAGCCGGAGCCGGCGTTGGTGAGCATCACGGTATATGGTTGATGCCCGAGAAACGCCACGTGCGGTGTGGGCGTATCGGCGGTGGTGAACTCGCGCACCACCGGTCGTTCGATGTCTGCTTCAGGGAGGCCGTCATCCGGCTGCGCCCCCTGCGGCACTTGCAGCACCACCTCGCGCGGCACTCGCTCATGCAGCAGCAGGTCGACAGCCTTCACCAGCGGATCGGCATGAAAGCGGCGCTGCCACAGGTTGTCGGTCAGTGCGTTGGTGAGCGCGACGAGGCTCATGCCCACGTGGTGCGCCATATAGGTGTCGACGAGCGCAAACTTCTTGCCCACGTCGGGACGTGTAAAGTCCACGGCGTCGCGGAAGCCGTACGGACCGAGCACGCCCATGGACTCGATGCGCGCGAGGTTCTCGAAGGCGCGCGCGGGATCCACCATGGTGGCGAGCACCGTGGCATAGGGCGCGACCACCAACTCGCGGCCAAGGCCACGCTTGAGCGCGAGATCGGCCACCCCGAAGGGACGGTACTGATAGGTGAAGTGCCGGTCGCGCACGTTGTAGGCACTTTCACTGATGCCCCAGGGCACGCCGCGCACGGCGCCATCACGCACCTGACGATCGAGCACGCCTTCGTACGTTTGCGCAAGCAGGGTGTCGGGCAGCGCATGCATGACGAGCAGCGGCATGATGTACTCGAACATGCTGCCGCTCCACGAGACGAGCGCCGGTGCTCCGGCGGCGTAGGTGAGGCCGCGTCCCAGACGGAACCAGTGTTCGGCGGGCACGTCATCCTTGGCGATCGCCAGGAAGCTGGCGAGGCGAGCTTCGGATGCGAGCAGATCGTAGTACGACGGGTCGAGTGTGTGGGTGTGCTGCTGCAGGCCGATGGAGAACAGTTCGCGCTTGAAGTCGAACAGTACGCTGAAGTCCATCGACATCGCATCACGGTGCGCCCAGTCGGCGAGCGCCTGCAAGCGCACCTGCAGCGCTGGGTCAACGGACTCGTCCTGGGCCAGTTCAAGGCACGCTTGCCGGAGCGCAATGAGATGTCCGGCCAGGTTGCCGCTGTCCACGGTGGAGATGTATGCCGGTTCGAGCACGCTCAGGTCGCGCAGGTCGTACCAGTTGTAGTAGTGGCCATGCAGACGCGCCATGCGCTGCATGGTGGCCGAGGTGCGTTCGAGTTGCTGCACCATGTCCGGCGCGGTGATGAACCCCAGATCCCGCGCGCTCACGATCGCCAGAAGCTGCAGCCCGATGTTGGTGGGCGACGTACGCATGGCCACAACGGGCTCCGGCGTGACCTGGAAGTTGTCGGGCGCGAGCCAGCCCGTTTCTTCGGTCACGAACGTGTCGAAGAACTTCCAGTGCAGTTCCGCATACCGACGCGCGTTGCGCTGCTGTTCGGCCGTGAGTTCGCGCGGAGGTGGCAGGCGCGTGGTGCTGAGCGCGTGTGCGACTGTTGGGGAGAAGCACCACAGCACGAGAATGGGCAGCACGCTGAGCGTGAGCACCCAGAGCGGCTGCACGTCGGCCGACGCCACTTGCCAGAGCACCCAGACGAAGAGTGCGAACGACGCGGCGCTTACCGGCCACATGGCCAGCCACGCGGCACGTGGTCCGCTGCCAACGGTGCGCTCGCTCTGCAGCGCGGTCTGCCACTCCAGCAGGTTCCGCCGCGACACGTACATGCGCCACAGCGTGCGTACAACCGCGTCCACCGACAGCCACGCCTGATGCGGCAGGAAGACCAGTGCGAGCGCCACCTGCCGCACGCTCGTGCGCGCGTCGCCGCCGACGGCGCGGTAGTACGCCCTGAGCGACTTGTCGAGCGGCGGCCGGATGACCGCCATGAGCAGCGACACGATCCATGGCGCGGCGATGACGGCCACGCCGAGCAACGTCCAGCGCAGCGCAGGCACAGGCAGCAGCAGCCAGCCGACCAGCAGAAACACAAACTGCGCCAGCTCCACCACGCTGCGCCGCAGGTTGTCGATGATCTTCCAGCGGGACAGCAGCGAGAGCCGGTTGCGCTCGGGCCCCTGCGGTCCCGGCACGGTGCCCAGAATCCAGGGCAGCAGTTGCCAGTCACCGCGTATCCAGCGGTGCTTGCGCCGCGCGAAGGTCAGGTAGCGTGTAGGGTAATCGTCGTAGACGATGACATCGGTGGCCAGTCCGGCGCGCGCGTAGTTGCCCTCGATGAGATCATGCGAGAGCAGCGTATTCTCGGGAAAGCGACCGTGCGTCGCCTTCTCGAACACTTCCACATCGTAGATGCCCTTGCCGGTAAAGCTGCCTTCGTCGAACAGGTCCTGATACACATCCGACACGGCGGTTGTGTACGGGTCGACGCCCGGATGACCGGAGTAGATCGTGGCAAATGCGGAGCGGTGGGCGCTGGGCAGCGAAACGCCGACTCGCGGTTGCAGGATGCCGTGCCCGCGCACCACGCGGCCGCGCGCCGGCTCGTACACCGCGCGATTGAGTGGATGCGCGATTGCGCCGATGAGCCCGGGCGCCGCATCGGGCGGCAGCACCGTGTCGGAGTCGAGCGTGATGACATATCGCACCCCGCGCAACACGGCAACCGTTCCGACCACGATGTTGAATGGCTCTCGATTGCCGGTGAGCACGAAACGATTGAACTCGCCCAGCTTGCCGCGCTTGCGTTCCCAACCCATCCACACACCTTCACGCGGATTCCACCGGCGCGGCCGGTGAAAGAGGAAGAACGCATCCTTGCGCTCATTCGCGTAGCGCGCGTTCAGCGCCTCCACTCCATGAACGGCCGCCGCTACGATGGCATCATCGCCCGTTCTGCGCTCCGAAGGCGCGTCCGTGAAGTCGCTGAGCACGGCGAAGTGCAGGTTGCTCTCGCGGTTGGCGAGAAACTGCACCTCGAGATTCTGCAGCGCTTCCTCGACGGCTTCGACGCTGGCGAACAGCGTGGGAATCACCACCGCGGTTCGGAATTCCGTCGGCACACCGTGTGTGCGCAAGTCGAGCCTGGGCAACGGATTGGGCGGCATCAGGGCGGTCACAAGCCGGTTTACCACCGTGACCGCCAGCTCGCTCGCGGGAATCACACCCAGGATCAGCGCGATGAACCAGTACTCGCGCACGGCGGGTCCACCCAGCCACAGCAGCGTGGCCAGCGCCGCAATCATCGTCGAACTGACACCGGCCAGGTACACCATCGTCGGGTGGCGCCGCACCAGCTTGAACAGCGACTCGTCGACGCTGGGCGCGTAACCGGTCATGCGCTCGAGCTGTGCGAGACCCTCGTCGATGAGATAGTAGCCAACATGATCGCGCCGGCCGTCGTGGCCCGCATGCACGAGCGCTGCGCGCGCAAGCTCAATCGCCATCTGCGCAACGTCAGCCTCCACACGCTTCGTGCGCCTCGCAATGCGTTCCACCACGTGCCGGTAGCGGTCGCGCGTCTGAAACGTCATGCGCGCGTAATGGCCGAGCGGATCGTCACGCAGCACCGCCTCGACGCGGCTCTCCTGTTCAACGAAGGTACGCCAGTCCACGCGCGCGATCGCGCGCAGACTGGTGATGCTGTTCGCCATCACGACTTGCGTGAGCGCCAACCGCTGTGTGGCACGCGCCGTGGCATCTTCGGCGCTCAGCGCCTCCTCGGTGATCCAGTGCTGCAGCCGTACCACCGCTGGCAGCGACCCGCCTTCGGCGCGCAACTGGTGCAGGAATCGCGCGACGAACGTGTCGCTGAGCGAACGCGCATCCGCGGTGAAGCGTGCGAGTGCGCCCTCGAGTGACATTCCGCCCGCTTCCGCGGCCTGCGTGATGCGCGCCGCGGCCTCGTCGGCGCGCGCGATCTCCTGCAATCGCTGCGTGGTGCGCAGCGCCATACGACGCACGTTCTCGAGCAAGCCCAGTCGCAGCATGGCGGGAATCGCCCACAGCTCGCCGAGCGTGAGCACCTGCACTTCCTGAAACGCGCTCACGAAGGTGCCGACGTTGTCGTAGTCGACCCGGCCTTCGCTGTGCGAGATCAGCGTGATCGCGATTTCGTAGATGCGCGGATAGCCGGCCAGCGGACCGGATGCCAGCGTGGGCAGCTCACGGTAATAGCCGCGCGGCAGACTCTCGCGCACTTCATCGATGTGATCGCGCAGCACATGGTAGTTGTCGAGCATCCAGTCACCAGCGGGACCGACATCCGCGCGCTGATCGCTGTGGGCCGAGAGTTCGCCATGCGCTCGCGCCAGGATGCGCGATGTCTGCGCGAGCCGGGCAAGCAGCGGCGTGCGTTGCCGTGGCGGCGTCGTGGACAGCTCCTGACCGGCGGCCAGGTCGCGCGCGCGTTCACTGAGGTGCTCCGCGCCAAACAGTTCGCCTCGAATCGGACCGGTGAGCACGTCCTCACCGGTCGGCTTGCGTCGCGTTCCGGAACGGAAACGAAGTTTCTGCAGTGTCGTGGACAGCGCGATGATCGAGCTCCTGAGAGATGAGGACGCGATGCTGGCGTTCGCCGGACGGGTCCCGAATGTATCACATGTAATCGGATGTAAGTCAGATAGTATGTGACGTCTCGCGCGACCAACACATTGCTCGCTGGTGGTAGCGCACGATTGCGAAGTCTTGGCGCGCGAACGATCCTTTCAGGGACCTGCGATCACGACGGCTGTGTTCGCTAGCTATGTGACGTGCGTCACACGATATTTCGCGCAGAGGTCAGGGCGTGCCCAATCAGACTCACACCAGGCGAGTTCATCAATGCCGGATGCGAACAGCGCTCGAATGTATGCGGACGCCCTGCCCGACTTGCTGTGGATCGTGTCCGCAGACGGCACACCGCTGTACCAGAACCGCGCCTCACGTGAGTTTCTGGGACGCCCCATTGCAGCGCTGCATGATTTCGGCATCAGCGCCATTGCGCACCCGGACGATCATGAACCGCTCCGTCGCATCTGGGCGCACGCGTCCTCGACCGGGGAGGCCTTCGACGTGGAGTTTCGCTGTCGCCGCGCCAATGGCAGTTACCGTTGGCTCTGGTGCCGCGCGGTATCAGTACCAGGCGGACGCGAAGGAGGCCATCACTGGGTCGCATCGCTGAGTGACGTGCACCGCCACCGCATTCTGGAAGCCGAGCTCGATTCGGCGCTCCGGAATCGTGACGAGTTCCTGAGCACGCTGGCGCACGAGTTGCGCGGGCCGCTGCAAACGCTACGGCAATCCCTCACGCTGATCGACTCACCAGCGGTGACGCCTGACATGCGACAGAAAGTGCACGCCGCGATGGATCGCCAGGTCACGCTGCTGACGCGCATCACCGAGGAGTTGCGCGACTTTCACACGCTGCGCTGGAACGCGATGACGCTCAAGCCAGCGAACATCACGTTGCATCAGCTGGTGGACAGCATCGAACTGGCTGCACAGAGCACCATGGAGAAGGCGGGTGTGCAGTTCTCCTGCGAGGTATCGGAACCGCTGTGCGACATGCTCGTGGACTCGGCGCGTATCACCCAGGCGGTGATGAACCTGCTGGGTAACGCGGCCAAATACAGTGAAGAAGGCGGACGAGTGCATTTGCGCGTGTTATGTGAAGACGGCAACGCGCTGTTCGAGGTGCAGGATTGGGGATGCGGCATCGATGCCGAGCGACTTGGGGAGATCTTCGGATTGTTCGTGCGCGCGCCCGCGACCGGAACAGCGCGGCGCGAAGGACTGGGGGTGGGCCTCGCCATTGCGAAACACGTCGCGGAGATGCATGGCGGCACCATCGAAGCACACAGCGACGGTGCTGGGAAAGGTGCGCGTTTCGTGCTGTGCGTCCCGTTGTCGGCAATGCCGAGGCGTGTCGTCGATTCCTGAGAATCCGAGCACGCAGTGCCGCCGGTTGAAAGCCCTCAGAGAAGCTCGCGCCAAATACGCCAGCTCGGGCAGCTTGCGAGGAAGCGTGGTTTGGCGGTAGCGTGCGGTCGGCGGCACAGGTCGCCGCTCGCACCGCAGGCTCTCCCTCCCCGCACCGCCAAGCCATGCCGGCCCTCCTGCTTGTCGCTTCGATCGTGCTCTTTGCCGTCGCCTACCGGGTCTACGGCACCTGGATCTCCCGTCAGTTCGGGCTCGACGATTCGCACCGCGTGCCGTCGCAGACGCAGTACGACGGCACCGACTTCGTGCCTACCCAGACGCCCGTCCTGTTCGGCCATCATTTCTCCTCGATCGCGGGCGCGGGTCCCATCGTCGGACCCATTCTGGCCGGCCTGTTTTTCGGGTGGGTGCCGGCGGTGATCTGGATCGTGCTCGGCTCGATCTTCGTGGGCGGCGTGCACGATTTCGGCTCCATGATCGCCTCGGTGCGCCACAAGGCCCGCTCGGTGGCCGAGCTGGCCCGCGATTATATCACGCCGCTCTCGTTCAAGCTGTTCCTGGCGTTCATCTGGCTGGCGCTGGTCTATGTGATCGTGGTGTTCATGGACCTCACCGCCGCCTCGTTCGTGGACACGTTCGACACCAGCGGCGCGGAATCGGCCCAAGGTACGGGCGTCGCCGTTGCGTCGGGCATCTTCATTGTGCTGGCGCTCATCATGGGTGTGGCCACGCACAAGTACAAGGTGAAGCTCAGCGCCTCGACGCTGGTATTCGTGCCGCTGCTGTTTCTGGCCATCGCCTGGGCGGCAGGCCTTCACTCTGATGGCAGCTACATCCCGGAGATGTTCGCGAATCCGAAGCATTTCTGGATCGTGCTGCTGGTGACCTACTGCGTGATCGCCTCGGTCACTCCTGTCTGGGTGCTGCTGCACCCGCGTGACTACCTGTCGTCGTTCCTGCTCTACGCCGTAATGCTCGGCGGCGGCGTGGGCGTGCTGGTGGGCGGTGTGATGGGCGGACTCGAGACCACCTGGCCGGCGTTCGTGAGCTCGTCGCACCCCGTGTTCTCGGAGGTGGCGCACCTCGGGCCGCTCTTCCCCATCCTGTTCATTACCATTGCGTGCGGTGCCTGCTCCGGGTTCCATTCGGTGGTCTCGTCCGGCACCACGGCCAAACAAGTGCAGTGCGAGACGGACACGCGCCGCATCGGCTACGGCGGCATGCTCGTGGAAGGCGTCGTGGCGGTGCTGGCACTGGCCACCATCATGGGTATGACGTTCGGCCCCGAGGCGCTGCGAGGCAATCCGGTGGTGCTTTTCTCCACCGGCGTTGGCCGATTCATGAACATACTGGGCATTCCCGTGCAGTTCGGCAGTATGCTTGGCCTGCTCGCGCTATCGACGTTCCTGCTCACCACACTCGACACCTGTACGCGTCTCGGTCGCTATGTCCTGCAGGAGTTTTTCAGCTGGGACAACTCCCGAACCGTGACGCGATGGATCGCGACCGTTGTCACGTTGGCCCCGCCCGCAGCGCTGGCGTTCGTGACGTACACCACGCCCACCGGTGAAGTGATCCCGGTATGGCGCGCGATTTGGCCGGTATTCGGCGGCACGAACCAGTTGCTGGCCGGACTCGCCCTGCTGGCCCTGACCATGTGGCTGCGGCGCACGGGGCGGAAGTGGATCTTCGCCGCCGTGCCGATGGTCTTTATGATCGTGATGACCGTCTCCGCCCTCATTTTGTTGGTGACGAATGCCAACACCGTCACAGCGGTTCGGGCGATTGCTGCGTTTCTTCTTGTACTGGCGAGTATCATGCTGTTCGAAGCCGCCCGGGCATTCCGCATGCCGCAGGTCACGCCCGAGGATGTGGTGCTGGCCAACGGCGATATCCGTCCAGCGATCGTCTGATTTCGAACGGCTTCGCATTCTTTCGTCACCGAACGCTCCTTCCGCTGCCGCCATGATTCCTCAGTTCCTGCTTCGTGCTTTGCTTCCGGCAGCGATCGTCGCGGCCGTCGTCGGATCGGCCACCGCGTCGTCACCGTCGACGGCTGCCGCGCACGGCGTGCGTTCCACGTATTTGCCGGTCCTGTCGACACTCTTCGACTCGGTAGGCGTGTACACCGCCGCCCAGGCGGAACGCGGCAAGGCCGTATACACGTCCGTCTGCGCGGAATGCCATGAACTCGAAGACTTCACGCACCCTGATTTCCGCGCGGACTGGAACGGCGTGTCGCTGTACGAGTTTTTCGAGACGATCCGCACCACCATGCCCGACGAGAACCCCGGCACGCTCGCGCGCGAGCAATACGTGGACGTCGTCACGTACGTGCTGCAGCTCAACGCGTTGCCGGAAGGACCGGCGGAGTTCACCGGCGACTCGGCCAGCGCCAGCGCTGTGCTGCTCGACCTGCCGCCGCGCGGCCACTGATGGCGAGTGCGGCCGACGGGTTTGTTGACCGTCGGCCGACGCCGGAGTAGGTACTCGCGCCATCGTCCGTGTACAAAATGTCTTGACAGTCTTCCGGGCGATTGCTAACGTCGCCCGTCCCGCCTGAAGTCCAGTCGCCTTACTGCGACGCAGTTCGTCCCGCCTCACTTCCTTTCCAAGCATTCCGGGTGTCAGCGCCGCGCATGTACTGCGCCGTGTGTGCCTCCCGTTGCACCAAAGTGTCGATGTCGTCGTATGCGCCGGTGCGTTTCACCGGCTTTGGCATCGGTATTCGTACGATCCTGCCGGGGATCGTGCCGTCAAAACCATGTTGAGTTATGGGGGAGTCGCTATGGGAACGCCTCGGGACCCGAGAAGCACTGTGCATCGGCCACGCCGACTGTGGCAGATGTTGCAAGTCGGTGTCGTCGCAGTAGTCATCAGCACCGCAGCAGCGAGTGCACAGGCACAGGGTGCCGTGGGCACCGTGACCGGTCGTATCACTGATTCCACGTCCGGCGCGCCCGTTGCCCAGGCGCGTGTACTGGTCACCGGAACGACCAACGGAACGCTCACCGCCGACAACGGCGAATATACGCTGCGACAGGTGCCGGTTGGTGCCTCGAGGTTGAGCATCGCACGCGTCGGTTACACCGCGCAAACGGTCATCGCGAACGTGACGGCGGGTGGCACGACCACGCTCAACGTTCGCCTGAATCAGGCGGCCTTCTCGCTGGCGGCCGTTGTCTCTACCGCCACGGGATCGGCTCGAAAGGTGGAACTCGCGAATGCCACGGCCACGATCAACGTGGCGGAGAGAATGGCGGAACTGCCGGTCTCGAATTTGAGCCAGGTGCTCACGGGACGCGCAGCAGGCGTGAGCGTGACCTCGACCGGTGAGACGGGTGTTGGCTCACGCATTCGTATTCGCGGACAGTCGTCGATCTCGCTGTCAAATGAACCCGTCGTCATTATCGACGGGGTGCGCGTGGCGTCGAGCAGTGGCAGCGCGGCTATCGGCGTTGGCGGACAGTCCCCGTCGCGGCTCGACGATATCAATCCCGAGGATATCGAGAGCATCGAGATCGTGAAGGGACCCTCAGCGGCGACGCTGTACGGAACGGAAGCGGCAGCTGGCGTGATCAACATCACGACAAAGCGCGGCCGGTCTGGCGCGACTGTTTGGAGCGTCTATTCCGAATATGGGCTCACGCAGGACACCCGAGCCGGTGACTACCCACTGTTGTACTACTCGTGGGGGCGCAACGTGAGCAATAACAACACGGTGCGTTGCGAGCTGACTGCGATCGCTGCGGGATCGTGCGTGCAGGATAGCCTGACGAGCGGCAACATCCTCAATGACCCGGCGCAGACACCGATCGCCACCGGCAATCGGCAGCAGTATGGTGTTCAAGCCTCGGGTGGCTCGGACAAACTGCAGTTCTACTTCGCAACTGAAGTTGAGCGCGAGAACGGCGTGTACGAAATGCCCGCCGTAGAGCAGGCGCGTCTGCGACTGGAGCGCGGTGTGACGGCGCTCCCAGCCGAGCAAGTGCGCCCACAGGGTTTGGAACGGAACAACATTCGCGTCAATCTGACCGCGCAGTTGTCGTCAACCGCCTCGCTCCAGATCTCCAGTGGATTCGTGAACAGTCAGATGCACCGAGCCCAGAACAACGACAACGCGCTGGGGTTGATGGTGGGTGCAATGGGTGGGCAGTGGCTGCCCGATCGAAAGGATTCGCGAGGCGTACCGCTCCCCGGAATCTTCAGCTCGCCAATCGGCGACATCTTCTCGCTCACCACCAGACAGGATCTGAATCGGTTTACCAACTCTGCCACGGCACGGTGGGAACCGCTGAGCTGGTTGACGGCTCGAGCAACGGCGGGGCACGATTATTCGGTGCGTGATGACCTTGGTATCAACTTGTTCGATCAAGGGCCGTTCCAGTTCCCGAGACGTAACGGCCGAGTGACTAACTTCCGAACGACGATCGGACAGACTACGGTAGACCTTGGGGCCACGGCATCCAGGCAGCTCTTTGAGTGGTTGGGTACCAAGACGTCAGTTGGCGCACAGTACATCAAGAACGATTTCCTGCAGGCGAGCGGGACGGGAGAGAATCTCCCACCGGGCGCCACAACGGTAACGGCGGCGGCTATCCGCAACAGTGCGCAGTCGTTCGACTACGCCCGAACCCTGGGCTTCTATGTCGAGGAAGTGCTCACCGTCCGTGACAAGATGTTCTTCACGCTCGGCCTCCGGCGTGACGCCGCGAGTGCATTCGGTTCCGAAGCGCGCGGTGTGCTTTATCCCAAGATCGGCGCGTCCTGGCTGATCTCAGAGGAAGAGTTCATGCCCCGGGCAGACTGGCTCAATTCCCTGCGGTTGCGCGGCACGTACGGCGCCTCCGGGCAGCTACCCGGTGCAACGGACGCGCTCCGTTTCTTCACGCCGTTTCCGGCCACGCTCTCCGGTGGTGTGGACGGACCCTCCGTCACGCTGAGCGCACTCGGCAACAGCAACCTGAAGCCGGAGTACGGCGCGGAAGTTGAAACGGGCTTCGACGCGACGCTCTTCAGCAGTCGCACGAACCTTGAACTGACGTACTATCGCAAGGAGACGCGCGATGCACTCGTGCGCCGCGATATTGCGCCCTCGCTCGCCGGCATTGAGTCTCGATTCGAGAATATCGGAAACGTTCGGAACTCTGGCTTCGAGTTTGTGGTGAACCAGCTGCTGGTCGACAACGACAACTTCTCGGCGGACATCACACTGAACGGATCCACCAATAAGAACGAGCTCCTGACGCTCGGCGAAGGGGTGTCGCCGATTCTTACCGGTGCCGGATCACGTATCACGATGCGCCAGCAGCCAGGGTTTCCGCTCTACGGAATGTGGGGGCGTACCTACACCTACAATGATGCCAACAACGACGGCATCCTTGTACAGTCGGAGATGACGTTCTCGGACAGCGCGCAGTTTATCGGCCCATCGTTTCCGACGCGGGAGTTCGTGATCGCGCCGTCAGTGGAACTGCTCAACCGCAAGCTCCGCGTCAGTGCGCAGTTCGATCGCAAGTCGGGCATGTACAAGTTCAACAACACGCTTCGGCACCGGTGTCAGGGCGGCGCGTCTTGCCGCGGACGCATGGATCTCAGCGCTCCGCTCGAGCTCCAGGCAGCTGCGCTGGCGGCCACGCCAAACGGAATCTTCACCGGTTTCTTCGAGGATGGTTCCTTCACACGGTTCCGCGAGCTGGCAGTGTCGTATCAGATGCCGACCGCGTGGGCAAATGCCGTACGCGCGTCGCGATGGAATGTCATCGTCACGGGCCGAAACCTTGCGGTGTGGACGGGTTTCACGGGCCTGGATCCGGAAACCACCCAGAGCAACTCGGATAATCGTGGCAACGAAGAGTTCTTCTCGACGCCGCCGATGCGCCTCTGGACCGCGCGCATGAACTTCACCTTCTAAGGATATGACATCAATGACAACTGTCTTCAGACGTCGAGGCCGCCGCCGTTTGCTGCTACCTTCGGCACTTGCGTTGGGATCATTGCTCGGCTGCGATCTGAGTTCCTCACTCGATGTCACGGATCCAGACGTGCTGAATGTTGGCGACTTTGCCAGCGCGGCCGGAGCGGCACCGCTCCGGTTGGGAGTGATACAGGACTTCACGGTTGCGTTCTCCGGAACGCAGGATGGTGCCGTCGTACACGGCGGAAACCTGGCCGACGAAATTTATTCGACGGACACGTTCGATGATCGGCTGTTCCCGAATCAACGAGCCACGACGGAAGTGCTTGGCGCGCTCGATGGCTTCTACCGAAACCTGCACCGTGCTCGTGCCGGTGCGTCTCGCACGATTCCGATTCTGCAGGAGTTTGCCCCCACTCCGGCCGCGAACATTGGTGAGATGTACGCCATTCGCGGATACTCGGAGATGCTCTTCGCGGAGATGTTCTGCTCCGGCGTGCCATTTTCAGACGAAAACGAGCCCGGGGCGCCGCTCACCACGGAGCAGATGCTGGTGCGCGCGGTCGCGAGCTTCGATTCCGCGCTCACGCTGGCTGGGACAGATGCCAAGATCAGTTCGCTGGCCCGGATCGGGCGGGCTCGTGCGCTGCTCAATCTGAATCGGCCGGCTGATGCGGCGGCTGCCGTGGCTGGTGTGCCGACAGACTACAAGTACCAGCTGTTTCATTCGCAGGCCAGCGGTCGCCAGGAAAATGGCATTTGGAACGCCATCTCGGTGTCCGCGCCACGGTATGCGATGTACATCCCGGCCGAAGCAAAGGTGCAGTTCCTTCGCACTCCCGCAGATCCCCGGGTGCCTTGGACGGCAACCACGCGCGTTGGGTTCAACAGCGCGCACACCAATCTGCCGAATCAGCTGAAGTACGGTCGCGCTGGGGCGGTCACCTTGGCCGATGGTATCGAGGCCCGGTTGATCGAACTGGAAGCGCGCCTTCGCGGGGGCGCACAAGCCGACCGCGACGCCGTGTTTGCGGGCCTCAACTCCCTGCGTGCCTCCGGTGGAGTTGCCAATATTCCACCGCTCGCCACGGCACCTGCGACGCAAGCAGCAGCGGTTGACATGCTCTTTGAAGAGCGCGCCCTGTGGATGTGGCTCACTGGCCATCGACTTGGGGATCTTCGCAGACTCATTCGTCAGTATGGACGTGGTTCGGAAACCGTGTTCCCAACCGGTGCGCTTCGTCCGCCGCTTGCCGGAAACTACGGAACAGACGTGAATCTCATCATTCCGGCGGCCGAGCGTAACAACAACAAGTTTGGCGGCTGCATCGACCGAGGAGCATAGTCGTACGAGGTGAGTGCAGCTGTTGTACAACGCAACGGCCGCCGGCGATTCTTCGCTGGCGGCCGTTTGCTGCATTATCGACAGGATCGGTATTTCAATCGGGGTCGGTCGCGTATACGACGTGATCGCTTGCCGTGCGAGCAGCGACGGGCGGGCGCTGTGTGCGCGAGGAGCGAGCTGATCTCCGATGGGGCCAATGTCTCCAACGTTCGCAGCCTAGCGTCCCGCCTTCTTGCGCCCCAACTCCACCGCTTTGAAGCCCGCATCACCCCAGCCGATCACGAACACGCTGAATCCCTGCTGCATGCGCATCTCGATGTCGGCATCGCTCGCGGGATACCCGCACGGCACGTTGAACTCCTTGCACGCCGCCAATACCTGCTGGATCGCTGCTTCCCACGCTACCGCATCGAAGTGACGCTGACCGTTGGCATCGGTAGTGGAAAACACACCGCGCAACGTGCCCGCGCCCGGGAACAGCACACCGATGCCCGGCACCGCGGCAATCTCGCGAACATTGGCGAGTCCCGCCTTGCTCTCGACGATCGCGAAGTTGACGAGCTCACCACTCTTGTTGAGCGGCCATACGTCGGCCTTCTGCTTGTACGCATCGGCGCTGATGCCCCACCGCGCGGGTGCATCGCCCACGCTTTCGGCGCGTGTGCCACCCTGCGACGTGTAGCGCATCGCGGCAATACCCGCGCGCAGTTCGTCGGCCGTCTCGACATCGACAAATACGATGCCGTTCGCCCCGAGATCGAGCTGTTTGCCGATACGCTCGCGCGCCAGCTCAGGATTCTCCGCAATGCCCGGCGTCTTGACGAACAGCGGCGCCATCATGGACGCCGAGTGTCCGGCATGCTTGGCGCGTGCCTTCGTGACACCGGCGGCAAAGTCCACGAACGACTTGTAGCCCGCGTCGAAGTTGCCCTCCATCGTACCGTCGAAGATGTAGTCCGCGCGCATCATACCGACTGCATCGGCCGCGAGCTGGTCGGCGGACCTGACCGAGTCGGCCGACAAGGCTGGCGCGCCGGGACGCACTCGACGGTTGGCCGGGGCGTAGAGGCCGAACACCGGTTGCTTGGCTTCGAGCAGGCTGATCACCGGGTTCAGGTGCGCCTGCGCGGCCGACGGCGCGGCGCTGATGGCGAGCAGCGCGCTCGCGGCAACGATGGTACGAACAGAAGCAAACGCGTGCGACATTGGCGGGGGGATTGGGGAGGTGAGAAGTGGCAGGCAATCGGATCGGCAGACGTCAATCGTCGTGACTGGCTTCGTATTTGGCTTGCTCGAACACGCGGTCAGTCGCCTGCGCCTTGTCTCGACGCTTGGCGGCCTGCATGGAAAGACCGCGTGTGCTCGAGGTCTTGAGCGACGGTAGCGACAGCAGCTTTTCCACCGTTTCCGAGCCGCACGCGGGGCAGCGCACTATGTCGCGTGGCCGCACCAGCATTTCAAAACCGGTACTGCAGCCCTGACACGCAAAATCGAACGTCGGCATGACAATCACTCGTGTGGAAATTTCATTGGACTTCCATGACGCAGTTCGCACGGAGCGGACATACCGCCAGCTGGCCGCGTCGGGGTCTCGCACCTACGCAATCGCGATCACGCAAACATACGCGCGAGCACCGGAGAAGCGCTGTGATCTGCACGCTGGAGGGAACTCGCGTGAGGACGGGGCCCAACAGCCGGGAGCCGAACGGCCGCTGCCGTCGGCGAACTGCGCCCAACAGCCGGGAGCCGAACGGCCGAACGTGTCAGCGCATGGTCACCGATCTGCTGACCGGGCCGGACGGGGTGAGGCCCAACGGGGCGTCGTCGGTCGTGGGGCAGCCGGCGCGGCAGCGCCACGCGCTTGGGCTCCCCTCCCGTCCGGCCCCTCCATATCGATGCCCCACCCCGATTCCCGGTTCGGCCGTTCGGCCCCCGCCCGTTCGGCCGCTGTCGTCGGCGAACTGCGCCCAACAGCCCGGAGCCGAACGGCCGCTATCGACGGCAAACTGCACCCAACAGCCAGGAGCCGAACGGCCGCTATCGACGGCGAACAGCGCCCAACAGCCGGGAGCCGAACGGCCGAACCCGTCCGCCGGCCGCCACAGCTCAAGACGACGCGTACACGTGCGTCTCCGCCTGCGCCCCCGGGTGCACCACCGCACCATAGCGCGCTGGCCCCACCGTCTGCGCATAGCGCCAAATCGCTCCGGACTGGAAATCGTGCTGGCGTGGCACGTATTCCGCGCGACGCTGCTCAAGCTCCTCGGCCGTCAGCTCCACATCAATCGTGCCCGCGTCCGCGTCGATCGCGATGACATCCCCATCGCGCAGCAGCGCAATCGGCCCGCCCAGCACCGCCTCCGGTCCAACATGCCCCACGCACAACCCGCGCGTTGCGCCCGAGAAGCGTCCGTCCGTAACGAGTGCCACCGCCTCGCCCATGCCCTGACC
>JBBQNT010000047.1:0-18293 GCA_038330215.1 Gemmatimonadales bacterium | reverse complement strand
CTTTCTCAAAGGTACCGTCAGTCCCAAATGGACGGGCGAGATCACGTACGGTGATCGCGCCGAACACTGCTGGAATGGTGATGCAACGCGAAGCAATGCGTACTCACGGCTGCGCTACCACCAGATGTACATTCCGCGCATCCTTGATCGCATGCGCGCGCGTGCACCGAGTGGTGCGGATACGCTGAGTTGGCGGTACTGAATGGAGCGCTTCATGCCACCAACCGTGTCCCGCCGCCTCGCAGTCGCCTTGACGTTTCTTGTGGCGCCACTGCTCGCGACCTCAGCCTCGGCTCCGCTTGCGACGTTGCATGCCCAGCCAGCGCACGAAGCGCTGCTGCGTGAACGGTTCCAGTCGGAACTGCAGCAACTCGCCGATGACTTTGATGGCGTCGCCGGCCTGCATATCGTGGATCTCACCAGCAAACATCGTTTCGACGTGCGCGGCGATATGGTGTTTCCGCAGGCCAGCGCAATCAAGGTTGTGATCCTGCTCGAGCTTTTCCGCCGTGCCGAGGCTGAGCCCGGCCTGAGACGCGAACGCATTGAGCTCACGGCCGCAACACGCACCGGCGGTAGCGGCGTACTGCAGGTGCTCACCGATGGTGGCTCGGCGCTCTCACTGGAGGATCATGCCATCTACATGATCCTGCACTCCGACAACACATCCACCAACGTGCTGATCGATCGGTTGGGCATGGATTCCATCAACGCGCTGGCAGCGTCGCTTGGCGCGCCGCAGACGCGTGTGCAGCGCCGCATGATCGAACCGGAGCAGTCCGCGCGCGGACGCGAGAACATCTCGACGCCGCGGGAAGCCGCACTCATCATGGAGCGACTGGCCGCGTGTGAGGTGCCCATGCGCAAAGCGGCCTGTGAACGCGTGATCGAGATTCTCTCGATTCCGAAGGGCGGTCCCACGAGAACGCCGGTGCCGGCGAGCGTGCCCATCGCCTTCAAGCCAGGCGGCATCACCGGCGTTGCCACGACCTGGGCGCTGGTACAGCTGCCGGGTCGAGCGTACGCGATGTCGGTGATGAGCAACTACGGCGGTGACGGCAGTGCACTCGTCGAGGCGGTATCGCGCGCTGCGTATGGCTACTTCAGCAAGCTGGCTGGCGTGACACCGCACGGCACGCGCGTGCCACTGGACGTCTGGCGCCGTGTGCCCCCGCGGTAAAGCTCACCGATGCTGATCCACCAGAATCGCATTCCCGTCCGGATCCTCGAGGGTGAAGTGCGCCGGACCCGTGCCGTCTGCGGCCTCCTCCAGAATCGTCACGCCCTGCGCCGTCAGTTGCGCCTGCAACTCGCGCACATCGGTAAACGACGCGAGTTCGTTTGCACTCTGGTCCCAGCCGGGATTGAACGTGAGGATGTTCTTTTCGAACATGCCCTGGAACAGCCCGATCACATGATCACCGTTCTTGAGGATCGCCCAGTTCTGCGCGATGTCGCCGCCCAACGTTGTGAAACCGAGTTTCTCGTAGAACGCCTTGGACGCATGAATATCCTTGACTGCGAGACTGCTTGAGAATGCGCCGAGATCCATGATCGCTCCGCTCACGAGTAGTGAGTGTCAGTGGGTGAAAGTGGGTGAACGTGCACGCACAGGAACGAGCTGCACATCGACGTTGGTCGTGGTCCCGCGCTCGACCGTGACAGTTCGACGAAACGGCGCGAAGCCAATGCGGCGCACAAGCAGTTCGTACCGTCCCGGCGCAATCGCCACAAGCCGAAACCTTCCGGCGCCATCGGTGAAGCGCTCCACTGACAAACCCGGAATGCTTACGACCGCATACGGAATTCAGAATCGCCAGATCCGCGTGAGGAAGAAGCCGAGTGAGTTGGCCTTGCGCAACTCCTGCTCGCTGAGCGACGGCTCAGGCAGGAAGAAGCGCGGCTGGAAGGTGGATTCGATGCTGAGTCCAGGAGCGCGACGAAAGCGATGTTCAACGCGAAAGCCCGGCACGGAGCTGACCTGAGTTTGCAGGCCGACGAACGTCCCGGTCGTGATGTACTTGCCGAACTCGAACTGCGTACCCTTGAGGAAGGTCTCGAACGCACCGAAGTTCCCGCTCGCGATCTCAGTCGGAACGTTCGCAGGCGTGATGTTGAAGACGTCGGCACCGAGTGATCTCGATGCCTTGCCCTCGAGTTCCTTGACGGCCACACCAAGCGCGACACCGGCAAGCTGGCGCGTGGCGAGCGCTGCGCTCGTGCCGACGAGCCCGCCGCCCGACGTGCCACCCGACACGCTCGAGCCGCCGAACTGCAGCAGTGACCCGGACTCACTGCCGAACGCGAGGTAGCTCAGCAGGTCGCTCTGCGAAATCGGTGGTTGCGCGTCGCTCTCGAGCACGACCCGCGGATCGAGCATGGTGCCGCCAATGAGCACGCGGATGGATAGCGCCTGCTGGCCGGCCTGCTTCACCTCGACTTCACCCGTCAGCTGCAGCAGCGGATTCAACTCCTCCGTGCCGATGAACGTGGCCGTTCCGCGCTTGATCTGGAATCGCTTGCTGAGGAACTCGTACTCACCGCGATCGGTGATCACGATGCCATCGACAGCAAGCGCGTCCCGGCGCTGGTCGATGTTGACACGCAGGTCATTCTCGCTGTAGATCTCGACGTTCGCCTCATTGGAGCGAACCCACGTATTGCGATCCACCGCCAGCCGCAGGTTCATGCGCAGGTTATCAACGAGCGCTGAGCTGCGGGTCACGATGTCATCATCGGCGTAGACCGAGGGAGCGGCGACGGCGAACACCGCGGGATCACTCGCGTCGATTGCCATCGTGCGACTCTTCTCGGGAATGTAGAAGATCCCTTCCCGAATGCGCGCACGTCCGTTCACCAGAACGTTGGAAAACGGACCTTCCATCAGGATCTCGGCGTCGGCGTTCGCGCGTCCGAGTTCGTTGTCAAGCACGCGGGCATTATCGGCCACGAGCCGCAAGTTGAACGACGGCTCGGACAGGGTCTCGATGCCAATGCCTCCGCGCAACGCAATCGATCCGCCGCTGCGTGCGGTCAAGGAATCGACAATGATCGAGTCGCCCGCAATACGCACGGCGCCCGTGAGGTCCCGAAACGTCACGCCAAGCGAGTTGAGGCGACCACGGCCGAGCGCGATGTCGAGCTGGCCCGTGATCTCGGGCTCCTTCAATGTGCCGCGCAGCGCGGCCTCGCCGGTGGTGTAGCCCTCGAGCTGGGAGACCACGTCGGTGAAGCGCGACGCGAGGTCGAGCGGCAGACTGTCGAGTTGCAGGTCGATCATCGCGGGCGCGTCGAGCATGCGCGACGCAGTGTCTGACTTGAGCGCCAGGTTGATGGGAATGGTGGCCGTGACCTTGGCGAGGTCACGCTTATAGTACGTCGCGTCGGCGCGCGCGGTGAGTTCGCGAGCGGCATAGTCGAACCGGCTCCGCACGTTCGGTACGATCGCTCCCGCGTACATCGCGTCGTCGATCGCTGCCGTGGCGGTGATCACGGGCGCCGCCGTCGTGCCGGACAGCGACGCGTTGGCCGTGAACAGTCCGCGCCCCTCGACGTCGCTCTGCATGAGCCCCAGCAAATCGCCGAGCTGGAAACGCTGCACCTGCACATCGAGATTGGCCGGCCCTTCCGTGGGCAACAGCCCATTTACGAAGATGCGTCCCTCCAGCCCGCTTCGAAGATCAATGGAATCGATCGCGATGCCCGGTCGCCCCCAGCGCACTGCGCTGGCGTGCGACGACACCCACTGCGTGCTGTCGAATCGCAGCTGCATGCGATTGAGCAGCAGTTGACTGCTGTCTGCGAACAATGCATAGTCGGCGGCGATGCGATAGTCTCGGTCCGAGTCCTGATAGACGGCCAGTTCCGCAAAACCGCCGGGATTACGGTACGTCGCTTTCACGGCGACACTGTCGAGCGCAAAGCCGGCGGCGCTCACCGTTGCGGCACTGAGCGAACCGCTGAGCGATGCACTGTCGGTAAGCGCGCCGAGCCATTCGTACTGCGCGCGTACCTGACGCGCGGAGTTGCCGAGCAGCAGCAGTCCTTCGGCCATGACGTCACCGCGGGTGTCAAAGCCGCCGAGACCTCCGGCGAGTATACCACTTGCCCGCAGCATGCCTGCCAGCGAGTCGCGCGGCACACCGGGAGTATCTTCTACCTCTATGGGCTCGGCGGGAGGCTCCACGCCTGCAGCACGCGCCACCATGAGTCGAAGAGCGGTCCGCGCCGAGTCCGCGCGCGCCTCGGCCACACGACGGGCTCGGAGGGCCGGACGCGGCTCGACTACGTTCGTATCGATTGGGACATACCGCGCGAGCTTGTGCAGTGAATCGATCGTGGCGCTGTAGCGAAGCGAACCCGCCGCCGTTTCAGACAGCCCGAACGTGCCGACGGCGTTGATGTACGTGCCCGGCGCGCGGAATATCAGTGTGTCTATCGTCGCCATACCGTCTGCGATGCGGATCCTCGCACGCGCGGAGTCGAGCGCCACCGTGTCAAGCGTGGATGTGCTCACGGTCGCGAAGAGCTCGGCGCGCATGGTGGCCGGGTCGAATCCGCGTCCAACGGCCGACGCCTCGGCGCTCAACGACGTGACCGGTGCGGTCTCGACAAGCTCGTTGGCGTTGAACAGGACCGTGGCCACGCGCAGAGCATAGCCAATTTCCGCGCTCTCGAGATCGACGTTGCCGACCGCGGAGATCGTACCGCCATCCGAGGTGCGCAGCGTGGAGTTGATCGTGAGATCGCCGAGTGGTCCGCTCACACGAATGGGTCCACGCACGCTGCCTCGCAGTCCCGCGTCAGGTGCGAACTCGCCCACCGTAAGCAGGGACAACGGTTCTGCCAGCAAATCGAGATCGAGCACGGTGGCCTGGCCCAGGCGAACGGCACCGGTGCCGGTGAAGCGCGAACGTGCCTGCCCGCCGCTATGCGTGAGATCAATGCCACGCATGTTCATGCGCGACGCCGTTGATCCGTCGAACGTCACCTGCCCCGTTAGCACGCCGCCGAGCGGAAACTCCGGTGCGACGCTGCGCGCGAGTGCCACTTGCAAGGGTGACAGCGAAATCCTGAGGTCCCGTGCGATGACAACACCGCTGTCCGAACCGATCTCGCCGACGGCCAGCATTCGGCTGCGACCGGATTGCTCGTCGACGAAGATCACTTCGCCGTCCACCTGCATCGCCGTCATCGATCCATCGACCGCCATCGTGCCGGACAACAGCCCACTCGCGGGCACCTCGACACCAGGCACCAGCTGCTCGATGAGAGCGGTGGTCACATTGCGGAAGCTGACATCGGTTTCGTGCAGCAGGATCGTATCGCCAAGCGTGATCCCGAGATCACCGTCGACATGAGAGCCGCCGGTCGTGAGTACGAGATTTCGCACATCGTAGCGCTGTTGCCCGTTGGCCCAGAGCACGGCAAGCTGCATCTGCGCTGACCCGTCTTCCGGCAGCGGCGGATACAGAAAGCGCACGTCGGCCAGTGCCACGGGCTGCGCGTCCGCTGTAAGCGCGAGATCGCCGTTGGCGATCGTGTATCGGCCTGACAGCGTGGCCGAGGATGCAGGCAGGCGAACATCGAGATCGGAGAACCAGACGGAATCCGGATCGAGTTCGAATGCGCCCGAGAGCTGTCGCACCTCCGCTGCCGGTGGTGCGAAGGCGAGTGCGCGCATTCGCAGCGAGTCTACTTCGAAACGACGAGTAGCGTGATCCGGATGGGCGATGCGCATCAGCGGGAAAAGTGCATCGATCTGCTCGAAACGCTGCACCCTCTGCAATCCACCATCTGTGCGCTGTACAACTTCCCGGCTGTCTCCGGAGAGAGCAAAGCGCTGGGCGCTGTCGGCCTCGGTTGCAGTCAGTCCACTGACCGGTTCCCACGGCATGCGCACCGTCAGTGATCCCTGGATGATCCGGGCATCGCGCAGTACCACCCAATCGCCGAACTGCAGGCCAGTCGTGTCGCGAACCGCCGTGCTGTCCGAAGGGAAAATACGCTCGTAGTTCCAGACCTCGTCGGCATTCTGCTCGAGCACGACCACCGGATGATCGAGCAGAACGTCATCGAGTTCGATGCGACGATTGAGTGCCGTGCTCAGCAGGCCGTACTTCGCTCGCACCTCACGCAAAGTAAGGAACGGGGCGCCACTGCTGTCCGTGATGACGAGATCGTGCAGTCGAACGCCGGTAAGTAGGTTCCCTTCGAGGCGACCGAGCGACACGATGCCATTCGCGCTGCCCTGGAGAGCAGACACGACCCTCGACTGCAGCTGACCGCGGCCCCAGTCGGTGTTGCTCACCACGAACACGGCGGCGAGGCTCAGCGCGATCAACGTCAGCGCTACCGCGCCTGCGATCTTCAGCAAAGACTTCATCTTGATTGCCATCAGAACGCCTGCCCGATGGAGAGATGCAGTGTCAGTCGGCGCGTGATTCGCGCGAGAAAACTCGTCTGCTCTGCCGAATCAGGGAAGACGCGGCAACCCACCGTACTTTGCTCGGTGCAGCCACCCGGAGGCGCCAGATTGACGAGTCGCCGAGTACCGGTGCTGTCCGTCACCTGCGTGATCACCGGAAGCGGCCGACGCAACAGTGGACGCACGCCGAGATCAACGCGAATCGGTCCAACCGGGGACTCGTAGCGCACACCGAAGCCGGGTGTGAGCGCGCCGCTTCCTCGCGCAATGGAGTTGAGGGTGCCTTCGCCCAGAATGGCACCGTCCAGGAACAGCGCGCCCACCACCGAGCCCCACACGGGAATGCGCAGTTCCACGCCGCCTTCGAGCAGTGTCGTTCCGCCCAGCGGACGAGGACGGAAATCCGCGTCGGCAAGGTCGTCGCGGTTGAGATCACACTGCTGAATCGGAATCGATGGCTCGCAGGCGTAGTAAGTCGTGCCCGCCGAATCTCGCTTGCCGCGCAGCAGATCCGGATCGATGGTAAGGACGCGTGGTCCGAGCTGGTTCTCGCCGAATCCGCGTACACTCTGGGATCCGCCGGCGTAGAAGCGTTTGCGCGGATGCAGGATCTGTCCCAGTTCTTCGCCCGGTACGCCCACCGAACCGTTCACGCCAACCGCATCTCTTGTGCTGGCGATCGGCTTCACCCATCCCGCGCGCACGTTCACGGCGAATACCGCGTTCCGGAACGGCAACTGATAGTACATGGCACCTTCCGCGTACGCACGATTGTAGCGGAAGTCCGATGCCGTATACGCCGACGCGTGTTCGAAGTCGGCGCGTGCACGAAATCCTCGCGTGGGCGAGAATGGCCGGTCGGTCGTCGTCAGCGTGAACGCCGTCGCAACGGGCGACATGCGTTGCCCACCGCGCAGCGCGTCAATGGTAGACCCGTCACACACACCGAAGTTGACGCAGAAGTACACATCACCCGCCTCAACACGCGCGATCTCGAAGCGGTAGATCGCGCTCAGCGCCGTGCGCTCGGCCAGTCGGTGCGTGAACGTGGCGTTTGCCCCGAACCCGTTGTCCACGAACACGCCGGGCGAGCTGCGCCGGTGCGTGAAGATGCCTGCGCCTACTGTATTTCGAGGAGAGCCAAACCACCGCTGACGGACATCGGCACTGGCCTGATACGTGGGCACATAGAATCGTCCCAGCGAATTGTCCACCACGATGTTCGAGATATCAGCAAACAAGGGCGTCTCCGACAACTGCCGTGCGAAGAGATTGCCCACCGCCAGATTCAGGTCGAGCCGGCGCGCGCCGCCCAGCCAGTAGTTGTGGGTGAAGCGCGCATCCACCAGCGCAAAGTCTGCCGTGGTGAATCCCGCCCGCACACGCGCTTCGCGCAGCGGAGCCTCCTGCACGCTGATCACCAGCGTCTTCACGGAATCCGGCGCGGTTGACGCATCGCGCGGCAGGGTGTCGATCACCGCACGCCGGAAGAAGTTGGATTCGTAGAGCGCGCGCTGGCTTTCGCCGATCTTGGATCGTCGAAAGAGGTCGCCGGGCTTGATCAGCAGCGAGTTTCGGATCGATGACTCATCAATCGTTCGATTTCCGACGATGCGAATATCACCGATCGTCGTCAGCTTGCCCGGCGCGACCGAGAGCGCGACGCTGGCGGCGTTCAGCGAGTCGTCCACCTCCACCACCGGCGTCAGCTCGGCGTTCGCGAAGCCGCGCTCCCACAGTGCGTAGCGCAGCCGGATCATGCTCGAATCCAGCGCGATCAGATCCATCGGCGCGCCCACACTCGGGCGAAAGAGGCGTTGCATTTCGCGCGCGGTCAGACCGCCGCTGTCCGTCACCATGCGCGAGGCCACCGTGGTGGCCGGCCCTTCAGTCACGTTGATAGCGATGCGGACGCCGTTGTCGCCCACGTTCGTGATCACCGTGTCGGCCGCTGCCTCGCGATAGCCACGGCGGAAGTAGAACACCAGCACCCGCAGGACATCGCGGGAAAACTCGTCGCGATCCAGATAGTGGCGCTCGTAGACGTAGCGCGCCTTGCTCACCAGACAAAAGGGTTTGAGCAACACGCTCAGGCAGCCGGACGCCTCGGTCGCGAGCGTCGCCCGGAGCTGCTCTTTGTCGACGGAGCGAACGCCTGTGATGCGCAACTCGCGCACCTCGAGCGCTTCCATCTGGTCAGGATTTCCGGCGCCCGCCTGCGCCACGGCAGAGGCGGGCACCCCGAGGCCGACGGCGAGCAGCCATGGCGTTATGACGGCAGACAGTCTCATGTAGTGAACGTGAGGACCGCAGCACCACCGTGCCATTGCACGTAAGTGGCAAATAGGCTGTGGCACCATTTCGCCGATCGCCGCAGACACCGAGGTTCGGTTGTTCGACCTGAGCCGCGATATCCGAAAGCGCGAGGTGTCAAGCGGGTACTTCGCGGTGCATTCACCACGTTGGCGCGGGTGCGAGTGAGTGATCAGGAAGGTGGTCCCTCCGCTGGAAGACCGGTGAGCACGTCATCTGGGCGGTTCATCCTCCACCACCTCCGTCCGAACGCGCACCGCGCCGCGTATAGGGGTGATGCTACGCCCCTCCCGCTCGAGCAATGCGCGAGTGATGGCGGTGCCAAAATGCAGAATGAGCGACGAGTAGTACACCCACAGAAGCACGATCACGAGCGAGCCGGCGGCACCATACGCGGAGGCGGGTCCGGCGCGGGTGAGATACATGGAGATCAATGACTGTCCGACCATGAACAGCACACCGGTGAGCAGTGAGCCACGCGCCACGTCGCCCCAGGAGAGTCGCACGTCGGGCAGCACGCGGAAGATCAGGCCAAACAGCAGCGTCATGATCAGCAGCGACACGCCCGCGTTCGCGATGGTGACCAGAAGTGACGGCACAGGGATGAGCTCTTCGGCGAACTGCATGATAGTGGCGAGCGCAATCGAAATCAGGAACGACGTGAGCAGCAGGAAACCGACCGTCAAGATCATGCCAAGGGATACGAGGCGCGTCACGAGGAATTTCAGCACGTCGTTGCGCGAGGGCTTGGCGCGCACATCCCAGAAGTCGTTCAACGACGATCGCAGCTGCGCGAATACCGTCGTGGCGCCGAAAACCACCGCGATGATGCCAAGCAACGTGGGCCATATGCCGGATTGCTCGACCCGCGACTGACGCACCGCGTCCTGCACAAGCTCCGCGGCCTCCGTCCCGATCCTGCCGTCGAGCTGCGCGACAAGTTCGCCGCGAACCGCTTCATCGCCCAGAAAGACGCCGGTGAGCGAGATGACAATAATCAGCAGCGGGGCCAGCGAGAACAGTGTGTAGAACGCCAGTGCCGCCGAAGCCTGAAACGATTGCTTCGCGAAGAACAGCTCCGCTGCGCTGACCAGCGTTTCCCATGCAAACTTCAACTGCTGCATTGCTCAGCTCCTTTTCGCGAGAACAACGTGCGAATGTAGCGTGCGAGCACGTGCCTTTCGCTGAGTTACCCGGATTCGCCGCGACAGGGTCCCAACTGGCACCGGGAGAACGAGCGATGCGGTATAGGCATGTTGTGTTGCGCTCCCTTTCGTCGCGCCGCCGCTTGTTGCAGCGCCGTTCGCCGACAGCGGGTTGACCGCATGGGATGCGTCCCGGGAATGTACGCTTCCGCGCCGCCCGCGGCCACAAATGCGACGCGGAGGTCTTCGGGTCGATTGCTGAGCGCAGTCGCCGACCACATGTTTGTGCTCCATGAAGCACAGACGCGGAGTGAGATGCGCGTGTGTCCCGCTGGCCCTGCTACTCGCATGCGATTCGCCGGGGCGGTTGCCCCGAACGCATGCGCCAGCAGGAGGCGAGCGCGGAGCCACTGGTCCGGTGACGGTGCCCGATGTTGCATCCTACCCTGAGCTCACGCGAATGCTCAGGCCCATTCGTTCGACCATTGCCGCTGCACAGTCCGAGCTCCAGCCGGACTCCGGCACCTTGGCAGCCGACTCGGCAGTTGCGCGTCTGCGACAGGTTCTCGAAACGCAGGTCGCGCAGGTGGCGTCGCGGTTCAACGACATGGAGTTTCAGGCCGACGTGTGGCCATCGGGCGCTGCCGCGATGGCCAGATGGCGGGAGCAGGAGCGGGCCGAGCGGCGCGCCACGCCGCAAGAGCAGGCACGGTCCGACTCGCTGATCGTGCTGCTCCAGGCGCACGGAATCTGGTCCCGTCACAGTGAGGGCGACACGTACTTCACGCGCAACGAGTCGCTCCTGCTGGAGATCATGGGGCCGTATCTCACCCGCGGCATGCACGACCTGCTCGCGATGGAGGCAGAGGAACAGCGTCGACCGATTGCCGAAGACGCTGCACTGGTGCTTCCGCTGGACGAACTGACCCGACGGATTCGATGGGCGGAGCAACATCTCGAGGCATATCCCTCATCAATGCACGCGGATGTAGTGCTCGCGAAGTATCGGCAGTATCTGCTACTCTACCTCGACGGGCTGGACAATACGCCTGCGTTCGACCGGCAAACAAAAAACTTGATTCCGCTCCGGGGAGAGCACATGGAGCAGTACGTGCGCATGTACGGCAGTAGCGCATCAGGGCGGCTTGTGTCGCGCTATCTGGAGCTGCTGCAAGACAGCGAGTATCGCCGAACCGCGCAAAGCGACGAACTGCTCGCGCAACTGCAGAGGCGCGACGGGGCTGCGCCGGATGAGCAGTGACGTGACGCGGATACTGAGAGCCGCACCATGCGGCTGATTGTTGGTGCATCTGGGACGGTCGGCAGTCGCCTCACGCGGCGATTGCTCGAGCGCGGCGACACCGTTCGCGCCGTCTCGCGTAGCGCGGGGCATCTCACCGGCCTGACTTCGCTCCGAGCGACAGCAATCGAGGGCGACCTCCGCTCCGATTCGTGGATGATGTCCGCACTGGATGGCGTCAGCACGCGCTTCCCTAACGCTCCTGCTTCGGCAAATCCATCGCGGGGTTGCGCGCGAAGAAGCCAACTGGCCGGATCTCGAAGCTATGCTTGGCGACCGGCATCAGCGGCCAGTCTTCGGGACGCGGGATGTGGTGAAAGCCCATCGTGAGCCACGCGACGATATCCGTGTTCGCGATGGGCCGATTCGCTGACGTCCACTTCGGCAATCCCTCGCCCGCGGTGCTCATGGTGGGGTAGTCTCCCGCTGCGTACAGCTCACGACGCTCGTACGGTGTGATCCAGAGCGTATGATCGGTGAAGCCAGCGCGGCGCTGCAGGTAGTCGTCGGCCGCGAGCAGCGTCATCGCGCTGTGTCCGTCGATCTGATAGCCAACCGGTCCACCGAGCGGCCCGCGCACGGTCTGGTTGACGATGCGCCAGCTCTCGGGCTCTGTCATGGTCGAGTGACGCTGGGCGTCTTTCTCGCGTTTGGCATCGCTCGTCTCAACCGCCCAGATGCTCCGCCGCGGATTGTCGGCCGGCAGGCGCTGCTGACGCAGACGGTCCACGAGCAACGTGTTGTCGGTGCCGTCCACGTCCAGATCCAGACGGAACGAGAAGAAGTGACTGTGGTTCACGCCCACGCGACCCGGTGCCACGAGGCGCCCGTATTTCTCGTCGTCTGCCGTGCCAGCCGCGCCCTTCGTGGCGTCCATGCCGGATGCCCCCGCGTCCATGCGCAGTGTGCCATCCTGTTGAAAGACCCAGTCGAACAGGTAGTCGTAATTGCCGGCCGTCATGTACATGCGCAGCACGAGATCGCGCTTGACCCGCGTCTCGATCACGTTGCCGCGCTCACGTCCATGACGCCACGCGACATCACCCGCCGATCGCTCGAACAGGCAGGCCGCTCGCATGCGCTCGCGCGGCTGTCCGCTGCCGGTGATGACCATCGCATCGAAGTACGTGGCGTAGTCTGGACACTCGATGCCCGGTGCGAGGCTGCTGGCGATGCCGCCGAATACCGCAGGGTACGTCCCGAGGTCGAAGAAGCCTTGATAGTTCCACGGATCGTTCGGATCCATGTACGGCACGAAGAGTTCGGACAGTGCGCCCTGATACATCACCGAGCGGTCCTTTCCACCGTCGGCATAGGTCACCAACGAGAGCACGACACCGCGCCGCGCATCCACGCGGAAGTGGAACTTCCAGTTCTGCCAGCTTACCTGCTGACCGTCGAGCGCGTACGACGGTCCGCCCGGCTGCACCATGCGCACCGGACTGCTCGTCACCCGCGCGGGACCGATCGCCTCGGCGTCGAAGGCACCATACGGCGCACCGACCGGTCGCACACCGCTGTCCGTCACCCGCAGGATACGCCCGTCAGTAAGGTCGGCCACAATCACGAGTCCCTCGATCTCAGGACCGTATCCGGTGACGACGCCGCGATCGTCGGCGCACGTGATGTGCATGAGCCGACGTCCGCGCTCCTCGGTCTGGTCGAGGTAGCCGTGGTTCGCGCCGCACGAGACATGGCGAAAGTCGGTGATGCCACGCCGACGGATGGCGGCGGTCACCCGCTCGTCCTTGAGTACGAGGTCACTCATCTGACCGAACTCGCTGCCCGGGATCATGAACTGGCGCGCGGGCACCTCCGTCCACGTCAGCACGCGATTGCCTGTGACATCGACGAGCGCCTCGTAGCCCTTGCCCCCCTGTGCAACGTGCACGAGCGCTTCACGCGCGAAGGTCTGTCCCGGGCGCCAAGCGAGCACTTGCGCCTTCGCGGGTTCATGCAGACCCATGTACAGGAAGCTCGTGCTGGAATCGGTGCGCCCCGACGCCACGAGCGTGTTGTAGATCGCCCAGTGCTCGAGTCCGGAGAGTCCATCCAGCGGATGATTTGGAGCCTGCGCTGCCAGCGTACTGGCCGAGAGCAGGAGTGGCGCGAGTACTGCCCGTGCAATACGCATCGTGGGACCTCCGTCGAGGTGGGCAACGCAGGACGTTCAAGCGACTAATGTGCAGCACGAGCGCGCGGCGTGCGAGCGACGCCCGATCATCGAACCCGTCAAACCCTGCGGCCGATGGGGGGGGTGTTGTCTCGAGGCGTCGTTGCGCCGAACCTGCCACCGCCGGTGGCGCCGCCTCGCTTCGCGGCATAGCGTGGGACGAAGCTCTCACACATTGGCGGAGAATCTGACCATGACGCGCACTCTGGGCACCAACGGACTCACCATCTCCCCGATCGGACTCGGCTGCATGAGCATGAGCTCCGGCTACGGGCCGCCGGCGGATCGCGCGGCCATGATCGCTCTGCTCCGGCACGCGGTGGATCTTGGGGTGACGCTGTTCGACACCGCCGAGATGTACGGCCCGTTCGCGAATGAGACGTTGGTGGGCGAAGCGCTCGCGCCGATGCGCGACCGTGTCGTGATCGCGACCAAGTTCGGTTTCGACATCGACGCCGCTACTGGTGAGCATCGCGGCGGTATGAACAGTCGTCCCGCCCACATGCGCGAAAGCGTGGACGGTTCGCTGCGCCGACTACAGACGGACTACATCGATCTGTTGTACCAGCATCGCGTTGATCCCGACGTGCCGATCGAAGATGTGGCAGGCACGGTTCGCGACCTCATCGCGGAGGGCAAAGTGCGTTACTTCGGTCTGTCGGAGGCCGGCGAGCGTACGATTCGCCGCGCGCACGCGGTGCAGCCCGTCACCGCGCTGCAGAGCGAATACTCGCTGTGGTGGCGCGAACCCGAGCAATCCGTGTTTCCGGTGCTCGAGGAGCTGGGCATCGGATTCGTGCCGTTCAGTCCGCTGGGGCGCGGATTTCTCACCGGCACTCTTGACCAGACTGCACCGTTCGCGGCCGGTGACTTCAGGCACAACATTCCGCGTCTCTCGAAGGAGAATCGCGCGGCGAATCAGGTCGTGATCGCATTGGTGCAGCGCATTGCCGCGCAGAAGCATGCGACCCCGGCACAGATCGCGCTGTCGTGGTTGCTCGCGCAGAAACCATGGCTGGTACCGATTCCCGGCACCACGAAAGTGCATCGGCTCGAGGAAAACCTCGGCGCCTCTCGCCTCGAGCTGTCAGCGGGCGATCTGGCAGAACTCGACCGAGTGGCGAGCATGGTGCACGGCGATCGGTACATCGATCGGTTGCAGGCGCAGATCGATCGGTGATGGTGAGCGACGATCTGACGGGAGCGCAAGCGCAGCCTGAAGCGGGGGGAAGTGTTCCGACAGAAGCCATACTGAATCGCTACGCGTTTACTCGTGTGTGATGATGCGATTCAGCGGCTACGACGCCACCCGAGCAATTGGTGGTTGACCCATGCCCTGCCCCGGAACAATATTTCAAGGCTGTGATTGAAACTGCCAAGGTCCAAGCTCGCGCGGTCACGCGCCCAGGCGTGATTCTCTGCGCCGCACACAGCATCACCAGCACGCCGCCCTGATCGGGCCTGCACGCATCGACAGCGCCGGTTACCGCGCCGCTTCGACGTGCCGCTTGTTCCCCATATACTCAGCGCCGCTGCGTCTCTCTCCGGCAGATGTCCGGAGGGGCGCGTGTGCCGTTCGCCTTTCTGCATGTCATTCAAGACAATCCATCTGGAGTGGTTCTCCAACGTTCGAAACGACCTGCTGGCCGGCCTGGTGGTCGCGCTCGCGCTGATTCCGGAGGCCATCGCCTTCTCGATCATTGCCGGCGTCGATCCAAAGGTCGGGCTGTACGCGTCATTCAGCATCGCTGTCGTGATTGCGTTTGTTGGCGGCCGACCGGGCATGATCTCGGCGGCTACCGGCGCCATGGCATTGCTGATGGTGACGCTGGTTCGCGATCATGGGCTGAGTTACCTGCTCGCGGCGACCATGCTCACCGGAGCGTTGCAGATTGTCGCAGGCTGGTTGCGCCTCGGATCGCTCATGCGCTTCGTGTCGCGCTCGGTGATCACCGGCTTCGTGAACGCGCTCGCGATCCTCATCTTCATGGCGCAGGTGCCCGAGCTCGCCATGTCCAGCGGAATCGGCCTGGGAATGGTTGCGGGCGGACTGGCCATCATCTACCTGTTTCCACTCATCACCAAGTCGATTCCCTCACCGCTCATCTGCATCCTGGCACTGACCGGACTGTCGATCGCGATGGGCCTCGATGTGCGCACGGTGGGCGACATGGGCGCATTACCCGACAGCCTGCCGCGGTTCGGCTGGCCCGATGTGCCGATGACGCTCGACACGCTCGGCATCATCCTGCCGGTGTCGCTGACGCTTACCGCGGTGGGACTGCTCGAGTCGATGATGACCGCAACGATCGTGGACGATCTCACCGATACGGGCAGCGACAAGAATCGCGAATGCCGGGGACAGGGTGTGGCCAACATCGTCACGGGACTTATTGGTGGCATGGCCGGCTGCGCGATGATCGGTCAGTCGGTGATCAACGTGAAGTCGGGCGGTCGCGGGCGACTGTCTACGCTGAGCGCCGGCGTATTGCTGCTTGCCATGATCCTGTTGCTGGGCGACTGGGTTGCGCGCATTCCCATGGCCGCACTGGTCGCCGTGATGGTCATGGTGTCGATCGGCACGTTCAGCTGGAAATCCGTAGTGAACGCGCGTTCGATTCCGCTGAGTTCAAGCGTGGTGATGGCGTCCACCGTGGTTGTGGTGGTGGCGACACACGACCTGGCCAAGGGCGTGCTCGCGGGTGTGCTGCTCTCCGGCTTCTTCTTTGCGCACAAGGTGGGCAAACTGCTCTATGTAGGCTCGGAAACCACCGACGACGGCCGCTCGCGTTCGTATCGCGTGGAGGGTCAGATTTTCTTCGCATCCGCCGACCGCTTCGTGGCCTCGTTCGACTTCCGCGAGGTGATCGAACGGGTGCGCATCGATGTCTCACGCGCGCACTTCTGGGATATCACCGCCGTGAGTGCACTCGATCGTGTCGTCGTGAAGTTCCGTCGCGAAGGCACCGATGTCGAAGTCGTTGGACTGAACGCCGCCAGCGCGACAATGGTGGACCGGTTCGCGATTCACGACAAGCACGACGGTGTGGAACTGGCTGGGGCACACTGACCATGGGCACTATGGTGCATCACGATCGCAAGGTGCTGGCGTGTGTCGACCGCTCGCAGTATGCAGAGTTCGTGACTGATTACGCCACATGGGCGGCCGCGCAGATGTCGCTGCCGCTCGAGCTGCTGCACATTCTCGATCGGCATCCGGAGGTGTCGTCCGGAGAGGATCACAGCGGCACGCTCGGCGTGGAACCGCAGGCCGCGCTCATGGAGCAGCTTGTCTCCGAGGAAGGCGCTCGCAACAAGGCGGCGCGAGAGGCCGGTCGGCTATTTCTGTCGGCGCTGCGCACACGCGCGATTGCCAACGGCATCGAGAACCCGAGCATTCGGCAACGGTATGGCGAGCTGGAAGAGACGCTCGTTGAGCAGCAGCCCAGCGTGGAGTTGTTCGTGCTCGGACGTCGCGGTGAGTCGGCGGAGGCGACGGGCCGCGACCTCGGTCGCAATCTTGAGCGCATGGTGCGGGGTTTGCGCCGTCCGGTGCTGGCCGTCGGCGAGGCTTTCAAACAGCCGGAACGGGCGCTGATCGCATTCGACGGCGGCACCGTCACACGTCGCGGTATCGATCTGATCGCGAGCAGTCCGCTCTTCCGATCATTGCAGTGCGATATCGTGATGTCCGGCGACGTGGGTCGAAGCGGCGCGGAGCAACTGGAGAAGGCGCGCGCGCGACTGGCCAACGCCGGTTTGCGCGTCGAGGCGTTCACGCTACCCGGCGACCCCGAGCGCGAGATTGCCAAGGCAATCGGCGAGCGATCGGCGGACCTGCTGGTCATGGGCGCGTACAGCCACTCGGTGTTTCGCCGGCTGTTCCGCGGCAGCCGTACATCGGACCTGCTCAGGGCTTCGACTGTGCCGACGTTGTTGCTGCGGTAGCGGGCCGTTCGGATCGCGCGAGTCTTGCGACGCACGCGCAGATCGGCGATGATGGCAAGGCTGCGTTTGGCCGCCCGTCCGCACTGCGGCGTACTTCATGGAGAGACCGACCGATGCGCCACGCCCGATGGATTCTTGCGCTCCCGATTCTCGCAGCGCTGTTGACGCCCGTCTGGCGGACAGGACCATTGCATGCGCAACCTGGGCAGGGCACCTCGCAGCCAGCCGTGAAATCCATCGCGCGCTGGAAAGCCGGCCAGCCAGCGTACGGCATGTTCGTGCCCAGCGAGCGAGTGGTCAACACAACCGGCGCGTCAGGCCGACGACTGCCGCCGCTGTACACCGAAGCCGGCGCGCGTGCGCTCGCGGCGCAGCCGTTGCTCGACTACGTGTTCCTCAACCTCGAAGGCGAGTACGATGCCGGCGCGGTAGGTGCGATGGTCGCGGGTCTGAAGGCGGCCGATGCAACGTCGCGCCCTACACTGCTTGTTCGCATTCCCACGATTGAGGCCGCCGGCGACTCGCTGACTCGAGCGCGCGTTGCTCAAGTGCTGGCGCTGGGTGCGGATGGCGTCGTGATTCCGCACGTGCGCAGCGTGGCCGAAGCGCGCCTGGCCGCAAGCTTCTTTCGTGACGCCGGCGCCAATGTGTGGTCCCCCGCAAACCCCAGTGGCAACGTGGTCGCGATGCTGATGGTGGAAGACAAGGGCGCGATTGCAAACATTGCCGAGATCGCGAGCGTTCCGGGTTACAGCCTGCTGTCGTGCGGTATCGGCAGCCTGACGCGTGACATCGGCGGCGACGCGCTCGCTGCCGAGACCGCGTGCGCGTCGGTTCGCGATCTCGCGGCAAAGGCGGGGATGCCGAGCATGATGACGGCAACCGCCGCCACGCTTCGTGACCGTATCGACAGTGGATACCGCGGACTGCTGCTTTCAGGATCGATCGAACAGGCGACGTCCCTGATTCGAGATGCACGATAGATCA
>JBBQNT010000046.1:0-18548 GCA_038330215.1 Gemmatimonadales bacterium | reverse complement strand
ATCTCCAAGGCGGCCAAGCTCTACTTCCCCACGTTCGTGTTTTTCGCCGTGGCGAGTTTGATCGGCACGTGGTTACACCGCTACATCGAAGTGTATCCCTCCATATATGGCGTGGTGGAATCGCTCCCGTTCGGCATCTGGGAGATCGGCATCGCCATCGGCATGATCGGCCTCTGGTTCACCTGCTACTTCGCGTTCATGGACGCCTTCCCCAAGATGCGCGTGTTCATGATGACGTCGCCGTACCGTGATCAGGTGCAGGTCCCGGTCGATCCTCGCACCATGGAGCCGCTGCCGGCGCACGAATAAGCCGCGTCGCCTCACCGAGCCTTGGCTCAACGGGCGACAGTACTCAACGGGCCGTCCTCACGTCAGGGGCGGCCCGTTGTGCATCACGCGTCACTGTTTTGCAAGTCGGAGGCCCGTTGCACATACGGGCACCCGTGAAGAAACTGCGCACTTCCAATGTGTGCACGCAGGTCGCTATGTTGCACGCATGGAGGGGCGTTAGCTCAGCTGGGAGAGCGTCCGCTTTGCAAGCGGAAGGTCATCGGTTCGATCCCGATACGCTCCATGCGTTTTGACAGTGCGACTCACACCACTGATTCACACCACCGACTCACACACCTCGAGACGATTGCCGTCCGGGTCGGCGAACTCGCACCAGCGCACCGAGAGATCCTCGTGCAGCGTCGACACATCGACGCCCGCCTCGGTCAGCGCAGCATGCGCGGCATGCGCATCATTCACCGCTAAAATCGGGAATGCCGACAGGTGCGACGTGAGCGACGCGCCGCGAGCCGCACCGTCACCGGTTCTGCGTGACGGTTCATCCGACTGCAGTTCTGGCGTGCGCCAGAGCGTGAGAGGCGCGCCCTCGAGATGAAGGATTGCAATGCCCGTCGCGTCGTCACGATGTGCCGGCGAAAGGCCGAGGATGTCTGAGTACCACTGAACAGAACGGTCGAGGTCTCGAACGCGCAGCACAACCGCGTCGAGTCGAGCGACGGTAACGAGCGACATGAGGCAGGGCGGAGTAGGCGGGCGGGCGGTGCCGCAGCACCGGGCGGGAAGCTACTGGCTCTGCTACGCAACACCACACAAAAGTGCTGTGGTCGCCACGCTCGCTCCGGTAAAGATCAACTCGCTGCTACTCTGCTCAAACGTGACACAGGCCGATCGAGTTGATCAGCTGGCCTGCGCCGAGCGAACGCGACGCGTGCCGATCGATGCCGGCGGATGCAGACGGAAGACCGATCCCAGCGCTGAGAGCGGCACGGCAGGCGAGAAGAAATGGCCCTGTTGCTCCGTGCACTGCATCGCGATCAGTCGCTGCGACTGTTCTTCCGTTTCCACGCCTTCGGCCACCACGTTGAGTCCGAGGCCGCGCGCCAGCGTCACCAGCGAAGAGACGATGGCCGCGTCGCGATTGTCCGTGAGCATGCGGGTCACGAATCGGCGGTCGATCTTGAAGCCGCTGAGCGGCGCCTCCCGCAGGAACGTAAGCGACGCGAAGCCCACCCCAAAGTCGTCCACCACGAGTTGCACGCCGAGTGCATGCACGGCGCGCAGGGCTTCGAGCGTCTGGTCACCTTCGTACAGCGTGGAGCTCTCCGTCAGTTCCAGCACAAGCGCATCGGCGGGACAGTTGGTCTCGTGCAGGATGCGCGCGACCCGCTGCTCGAACGCCTTCTCCCGAAGCTGCACTGCAGAGAGGTTTACCCCCACCCGCACAGTGCTGTCGGGATGATCGCGGCGCCAAGATACCGCTGCGGCGCAGGCCTCGCGAAGCACGAGGTCGCCAATGGGCACGATCAGGCCGGTGTCTTCCGCGAGCGGCAGGAACGCCGACGGCGCGACCATGCCGAGGTCGGGATCATGCCAGCGCAGAAGCGCCTCGAGGCCCACGATACGCTGCGTGATGGCATCGATCTGCGGTTGGTAGTGCACGGCGAGTTCACCTGCATCGAGCGCTTCACGAAGGCGCTCCTCGCGCTGATGGGCCGTGGTCTCGTCCTGCACGCGCATTCCGAACGCGGGGGTGGGCATGCGACCGCGTCGACGCGCGTACTTGTCGCGGTACATCGCCACGTCCGCCGCATCGAGCAACTCCTGCGCCGTGATGCCGTCGAGCGGCGACATGGCACCCCCGATGCTCGCGGCCACGCGCTCGAAGCGACCGTCGCCAAGGTCCACTGGATCCGTGAGGCAGCCGAGGATCATGTCGCGCACGTGCGCCACATCGAGTCGGCTGTTCACATCGGGAAGCAGCACGACGAACTCGTCACCGCCGAGGCGCGCCACTGCGTCCGAACGGCGTACGGTACCGAGCAGGCGCTGGGATACTTCCATGAGCAGGCGATCGCCCACCGCGTGTCCGAGCGAGTCGTTGATCAGCTTGAATCCGTCGAGATCGACGAACAGCAGGCCGGTCTTGCGACCATATCGCGCGCCGAAGGCCAGCGCCCGGTCGAGATGGTCGAGGAAGAGTGCGCGATTGGCCAGGCCGGTGAGCGGGTCATGCGTGGCGCGGTGCGCCGCGGCCACTCGTGCCGCCTCGAGCGCGGCGAGGTGCCGCTGTCGCTCCATCGCGTGACGCAGCAGGCGAGGAATCTGCTCGGCCGGCGTCGTGCTCTTGCAGAGGCATTCCTGTGCCCCCACCCGGAGCGCGCGCACGGCGATGTTGTCGTCGAGCGTGCGCGTGTAGAGCACGATCGGCATGCTGGGTGCAGCGCCGCGCACTCCCGCGAGAGTGGCAAGCCCGCTGGCGTCCGGCAGGTCGAGCTCGAGAATGGCCACGTCCACCGGTCCTTCCATCAGCAGCCGGATCGCATCGGCCAGCGTGGCCGCGTGCAGCAACGCCATGCGGTCACCGAAAGCATCGCCCAGCGCGGCCGTTAAACGCGCCGCGTCGCCCTCCTCGTTTTCAACGAGCAAGACGCGGATGATGCCTTCGACGGCTGGAGCGGTGACGGACAAGGGCGAGCGTCTCGAGGAGGAAGGATCTCGGCGGAGGGACGTACCACTCATTCTACTCAGCGATTGCCAGCAATCCAGCCCCCCCACCGATTAGTGACAGTGCCGCAACGTGACAGAATATGTACGGGGCGCAACGCTGTCATATCCGTGATAGGCGGCACGCCCCATCTCACATTTCCGGCTATCCACAATTTCCCGGATGTTTGCCCGGCTGCGGAGCCTCTCTCCCCACGGCCTTCGCCCGCAGGTTACGCGGTCGCGGACGGGGTTTCCACGGCGTCGGGCGCCTGACTCGTCACCGGGACGCGGCGCGGTTGAGCGGGAGCCAACTTGCCGATGCGAATCGAAAGCAGCCCGAGCTCGACCGTTGCCGTGATGTTCTCGACGTCGGCCGTCTTCGGCACGCGAAACTGACGCGAGAACAAGCCGGCCTGGCGCTCATGCGCAATGCGCTTTGCGCCTTCCTTGAGCGTCTCGTCAGCGCGGGTGGCGTGAACGGTGAGCGTTCGATCCTCGGTGAGCACTTCGACGCCGTCGGGCCGCACTCCAGGCACCTCGAGCGTCAGCGTCCAGCCCGCCTCGTCCTCCACGATGTCGCTCACGGGCTGCGTCGTGCCGGCAGGCGTGGCGTCGAGCGAGAACAACTCGCCGAGCGCGCGATCCATGTCCCGGCTGAGTCCACGGAACGACTTTTCGAAGCCAGGGGTCGCGAAAAAAACGCGGTGGGTCATGTCTGTTTCCTCACAATGCGTCCGCAAGGGACGGGAAGGTTGGCAGTGCGCGGCGCCGGAGTTCGACCGCCGCTCGCCTGCGTAGAGAAGCATTTGGTGTACCACATCCGTCCGGCCATCCTGGCGGCTTTATGTCACCCGGGGTGTCTGATTCGGCGTATCGTCCGCCGGAACGACAGTTACGCTGGCTCTGTCGGTCAGCTTGTCCGATTTCCCCGCACTCCATAGCTTCACTCATGGTCATGCCCAGCGACGCTTCACTCTTCACGCACTCACTGCAACGCGGAGACACCGCGCTGTCTGCCGTTGTGCGGGTGCTGGCGGAGACGTCGCGCTCCACCGATCAGGCCGGCGCGGTCGACGCGGCGCTCGAGGCGGCGCGGGTGGCGAGCGGCATGCAGTCCGTCGTGCTGCGGCCCCATCCGCCGGCGGGTGAGGCGGGTGAGGCGGGTGAGGCGGGCGAGGCGGGAACGGCGAGCCTCACCGCGCCCGTCTCGCTCCGGGACAGGGAGGTGCTGTACCTCACCGTGACGGGGGAGCACGAGCGGCCTCCCAACGAGAGCGAGTGGACGTCGGTGGCGGCGTTGCTCGGCCTCTGCCTGCGTGACGCCGGCATTCGCGCTTCGCTCGAAGGTGAGCTGTCGGCGCGCGTCGCCGAGATCGCCGCTCAGCGTACGTTCATCGAGCGCATCATCGATTCGCTGCCGGTCGGGCTCTACGTCGTGGACCGCGACTATCGCATCCACGCCTGGAATCTCAAGCGCGAAACCGGCCTGCAGGGAGTTTCGCGCCAGCGCGCGATCGGACGCACCATCTTCGACGTGCTGCATCGCCAGCCGGCCGCCGTGCTCAGGCGAGAGTTCGACGAGGTGTTCGCGTCCGGGCGCATGCAGCAGTTTCAGATGGAGAGCATGGCGACGGGCGTCGTGCGCACGTTCCGCATCTCCAAGATTCCCATGCGCACCGACGATTCACGCCGAGCGCACGTGACGCACGTGATCACGATCGGCGAGGACATCACCGACTGGCGATCGGCGCTCGACCGCACGGCGCAATCGGAGAAGCTCGCGGCACTCGGACAGATGGCAACGGGCGTCATGCACGAGATCAACAATCCGCTGGCCACGATCGCGGCGTGCGCGGAAACGTTGTCACTGCAGGCGGAAGACGCGGAGCGTGCCGATGCGCAGGCGCCGGGCGTGCCACCGGGCGATCCGCGAGAACTGCTGCACATTATCGACCTCGAGGTGCAGCGCTGCAAGAAGATCGTCCAGGGCTTGCTGGATTTCGCTCGGCCCAAGCCGGTTCATCTCGATGACGTGGACCTGAACGCCGTCGTGCGACAGGTCATGTTCCTCATGCAGCACCATCCGCGCGGCAAGAAAGTGTCGCTCGTGACGGAGCTCGAGGAATCGTCACCGCTGCTCGTGCGCGGTGATGCCGACCGGCTGGTGCAGGTACTGATGGCACTGGTGCTCAACGCACTCGACGCGAGTGCCGACGGCGCGCGGGTGCTTGTGCGTACCTTGCACGTGCCGCTGGCGGGTCATGCGAGCGGATGCGCCATCGATGTGGTCGACGAGGGCCATGGCATTCCTCGCGAATCGCTGTCGAAGGTATTCGAGCCGTTCTTCACGACGAAAGAGCCGGGACGCGGTACGGGGCTCGGACTGTCAATCTGCTACGGGCTGGTGATGGAGCACGGAGGACTGCTGGCGGTGGACAGTGCACTGGACCGGGGTGCCACGTTTCGTATGGTGCTGCCGCCACTCGGCGCGCCGTCGCTCGCCGCGGGCGCCGGGATACCGGCCCTCGTCCACGAACCTATCGGGAGCGCTGCGTGATGACGGACGCATCCGATGCGCCGGTGACATCGGCGCCGATCCGCGTGCTCATCGCGGAGGATGAACCGCACCTGGGCACGATCCTCGAGCAGTTTCTCGTGGCGCGCGGTTTCAGCGTTGCGTCGGCGCGTGACGGACATCGCGCGCTCGACCTGCTGCGCCTTGAACAGTTCGATGTGGCGCTGCTCGACATCGTGATGCCCGGAATAGACGGCCTCGATGTGCTTCGGCAGGTGCGCGAGGATCCGTCGCCGCCCGAAGTCATCATCATCACGGGCAATGGTACCATCGAGACCGCGATCGCGGCGCTCAAGCTTGGCGCCTACGATTTTCTCTCCAAGCCGTATCGCATGGCAGAGATCGAGGTGCTCGTGCGACGCGCGTGGGAGAAGCGCATGCTCGCGCGCGACAACGCGATCCTGCACACGCTGCAAGCGAGAGAGCAGGGCGGGACCGCGCCCACGTTCATCACGAGTTACGCGCCGCTGCAAGCGGTACTGACGCTGGTGGAGCGCGTTGCGCCGAGCGCATCACCTGTGCTCGTCAGCGGCGAGTCGGGCACGGGCAAGGATCTCGTCGCGCGATTGCTGCATCATCATTCCGGCCGCGCGCAGTCGCCATTCGTGGACCTCAACTGCGCGGCGCTCGCCGAACAGGGTCTCGAGACGGAGCTCTTCGGCGTGGAACGCGGCGCGTTTCCCGGCGCCGACCGCCGCACGCTGGGCCTGCTCGAACTGGCAACCGGCGGCACGCTCTATCTCGACAATGTGGCCGATCTCGATGTGCGCCTGCAGGCCAAGCTGCTCCGCGCACTCGAGACGGGCAGCTTCTATCGCGTGGGCGGTTCGCAGAAGGTGGACGTCGATGTGCGCGTGGTTGCATCGACTACCCGCGACCTGTCGCGCATGGTCGCGAACGGCGCGATGCGGGAGGACTTCCTGCATCGCATCAACACGATTCGTGTGCAGCTGCCAGCGCTGCGCGAGCGCGTCACCGACGTGCCGCTGCTCGCCGAGCACTTCCTGCACCGATTCGGCGGAGCAACGCCGCCGCGGCTCACCGGTGAGGCGGTCGCCGTGCTCGAACGTTATCGGTGGCCCGGCAATGTACGTGAACTTCGGAACGTGATGGAGCGAGCCGCGTTGCTCGCCACCAACGGCCTGATTGAAGCGCGCGACCTTCCGCTTGGCGTCGATATCGGCGCGGCCGCTCGCGCGACGCCTACTCAACTGCTCACGCTCGGCGAGCTCGAACGCCGACACATCGAGTCCGTCTTGATCCGTACCGGCTGGCATCAGGGGCGTGCGTCGGAGCTGCTCGGCATCTCCCCAAAGACGCTCTATCGCAAGATTCGCGAGTTCGGGTTCCAGCGACCCGACCGTCCGGCTGGCTCCGAATGACGAGGCGGATCGCATGAAGATTCTCGTGATCGAGGATGATCCGACCGTCGGCGAGTTCGTACGCCGTGGACTCGAAGAGCAGCTGTGGCAAGTGGACTTGTCCGACAACGGCCTCGACGGCGAGTCGATGGCGCTGTCGCAGCCGTACGATCTGGTGGTGCTCGACATGCGCCTTCCCGGCAAGCATGGGCTGGATGTGCTGCGCTCGCTAAGGTCGCGTGGGTTTGACCGGCCGGTCCTCGTGCTCACGGCGCAAGATGCGGTAGATGCGAAGGTGGAGACGTTGCGAGCCGGCGCCGACGACTATGTGACAAAACCGTTTGCGTTCGAAGAACTGCTGGCGCGCATCGAGGCGCTCTCGCGTCGTCCGCGCGAGCTCGCCTCGCCGGTGCTGCGCGTGGCCGATCTCGAGCTGGATCAGGGCACGCGTGAGGTACGCCGCAACAGCGAACTCGTGGAGCTCACGCCCAAGGAGTTCGCGGTGCTCGAGTATCTCATGCGTCACGCCGGCCGCGTCATGTCGCGCACGCTGATCACGGAGTACGCCTGGGGGTATCATTTCGATCCGGGCACGAACATCGTCGATGTCGTGATCAACCACCTGCGCAAGAAGTTGGAAAGCGGGCACGCGAAGAAGCTCATTTCGACCGTGCGCGGTGTCGGCTACATGATTCGCGGATAGGAGGAGGCGTCCGCCATGCGTCCCATTCGCACACGCATCACCATGGCATTCGCCGGCGCGTTCACCGCATCGCTGCTCGTGTTTGCGGTGGCGGTGCTCATTGCGCGCCGTGATGCGGCGATCGCCGAGATCGCCGAACGTGCGCAGATGGAAGTGGAGCAGACGGTGCAGCTGATGGAGCGCACGCGCAGCGCGGGCGACGCGTATGCCAAGGTGGAGGCAGACTCACTCTTCGCGCCGGGCGTCACCACGCCGATGACACGGTTTCTCGACGTGCTCGGCGACTATGTGATCGTGCTGGACGAGCAGAACGAGCCGCTGTACACATCGCCGCGCGTACGGGAGCTCATGAGCTTCGACGATCGCGCTGCACTCATTGCCGCCGCCGCTACGATGCGCGATACCGCCCAGACGAGCAAGGTGTACCTGAGCTATGTGCGCGACGAAGTCGTGATCGCCATGCGCGACCGGGGAGTGCAGGGCGCGTCAAGCATCGATCGCGTGTTCGTTGGCGTATCGTCGGCACCGGCGACATTGGCGCCACGTCAGTTGGTGGGCACGATGCTCTTCTTCGGGCCGTTGTTGATTCTGGCCTCGGTATGGTGGGCCTACGTAATTGCCGGGCGCGCGTTCCGTCCGATTGATCGCATGGTGAACCAGGTCAAGGACATCACCGACGGACGCTCACTGCATCGCCGTCTTGCCATCGGCGCGGCGGGCACGGAGTTGACGCGCCTCGCGGTGACGCTGAATGAAATGATCGAACGTCTCGAGACGTCATTTGCGGCGCTGCGCCGCTTCACCGCCGATGCCAGTCACGAGCTCAAGACGCCGCTCACGGTGCTGCGGGCCGATGTCGAGCGCGCCATGTCGCCGACCACACGGAAAGACGAACGAGCCGTTGCGCTCGAGGAGGCGCTGCAACAGGTCACGCGCATGGCCGAGTTGGTGAACTCGCTGCTGACGCTCGCGCGGGCCGATGAAGGGCGGCTCGAAGTGGTGCAGGACCTCATCGCGCTCGACGATCTGGCGCGTGAGGTCGTGGAAACGGCGCGGCTGCTCGGCGAAGAGGGCCGGCTGCAGATTGACGGAGAGCAGATCGAGCCTTCATACGTGCGCGGCGACCTCGTGCGCCTGCGTCAACTGTTCCTCAATCTCGTGACGAACGCGATCAAGTACACCTCGCACGGCGGCCGCGTGTCCATCTCGCTGACGCGCGTCGGGGATCAAGCGCACTTTGCGGTTCGCGACACGGGTATCGGCATCGCGGCGGCCGACCTGCCATACGTCTTCGACCGGTTCTGGCGAGCGGATCGCTCGCGTTCGCGGGCGGTGGAGCGAAGCGGCTACGGCCTCGGTCTGGCGATCTCGCAGTGGATCGCGCACGCACACGGCGGCTCGCTCACCGTGCAATCGCGCCTTGGCCGGGGCAGCACGTTCACGGCGCAGCTTCCCCTGGTGCCGGACGAGGTGGTGTCATCGAGCACCGCCGACATTCCGCGAGCGACTTCGGCGGATTCGATCCTGCCGGTTGAAGTGGCGTGAACGCGGCGCGGTGCTCAAACGCTCCCGACCGGTGCCAATACAGTGTGATTCGTGACAGGAAGCAACCAACTGCTAACCCTGCCTTAATCGAATCCTAATGGTGCTGACATTGCCGGATCATGTGAGGGACGTAGAATCGGAGAGTGACGGTGGGACGGGCCCGCCGCGCATTCCCTCTGGTGGATCGACGCAATGTTCAACAATCTGCTCGAATCCGAGGCCAAGAAGGTCAAGCGGACTGGAGGCGGCCTCGCCTCCATCATCATCCACGGCGCCATTGTCGCGGGCCTGGTGGTAGCGACCGCGAACGCTGGCCAGCAACTGCAGGACGACAAGCAGGAGAAGGTGGAGTTCGTCGAAGTCGCGAAAGACGAGCCGCCCCCGGAACCGGAACCCGAGCAGGCGCCGCCGCCACCCGATGTGGTTGTTGCGCCGCCGATTGCCAAGGGCTTTCAGGTCCTGCAGCCGCCCGACGTCATCCCGCTCGAGATCCCGGAAATCGACCTCACCCGCAAGGTGACGGACGAAGCCGACTTCTCGGGCAAGGGTGTGCGCGGCGGCATCGCGAAGGGCGTCGAAGGCGGCGTACCGCAGGTACCGCAGGGCGACACGCCGTACTTCGAGTTCCAGGTCGAGAAGCCGGCGGCCATGTCCGGCGCCGCCAACATGGCGTACCCGGAAATGCTGCGCTCCGCGCAGGTCGAAGGCACTGTCCTGGCATCGTTCGTGGTGGACACCTCCGGTCGAGCGGACATGAGCACGTTCAAGGTGCTGCGCTCCGACCATGAACTGTTCACCAACGCCGTGAAGAATGCGCTCCCGCGTATCCGCTACCTGCCGGCCGAAGTCGGTGGTCGCAAAGTGAAGCAACTCGTGCAGCAGCCGTTCCAGTTCAGCCTGGCCCGCTAATCGCGGCCACCCATACCAATCTTTCGGAGAAACTGAATCATGCAAATGGACCTGATGTCGCTGTGGCACGAAATGGGCTGGTTCGCCAAGGGCGTAGTGTACTTGCTGTTCATCATGTCGGCCTACGCGACCACGATCCTGATCCAGAAGTGGTGGGCCATGCGCAAGGCGCAGTCCGAGACCAAGAAGTTCGCGCCGGAGTTCTCGCAGTTCCTGGAAGAAGACAACCTCACCGAAGCGATCAACCTGGCCGAGTCGTACAAGAAGTCGCACGTCGCGCGCGTGCTCGGTGGTGCGCTTTCCGAAGTGCGTCCGCTCATCCAGGACGGATCGGTCACGGTCTCCGACATCAACTCGGCCGAGCGTGCGATCGAGCGTGAAATGCTCATGACGGTCGTTGAACTCAAGCGTGGTCTGGGCGTGCTCGCGACGGTCGGTGCCACGGCGCCGTTCGTGGGGCTCGTGGGAACGACGATGGGTATCGTCAACTCCTTCACGGCCATGCAGTCGTCCGGCTCGGGCGGTATCAGCTCGATCGCCGGCGGTGTTGCCGAGGCCCTCATCACCACGGCTATCGGTATCGGCGTCGCCATTCCGGCCGTGTGGTCGTACAACTACTTCCAGACCAAGATCGACAACCTCACGGCGGAAATGACGTACACGTCCAAGGAAATGATCGACTACCTCATCAAGGGCGTGTCGGGCGAGTTTGGACGGTCGCGTTTCACCCGCGAGTTCAACACCGCGGGCCAGACCCCGATGTCCAAGTAATCAGTCCATACCCACACCGGCGGCGTGGCCAGCGTCATGCTCGCGCCACGCCGTCAAGACCGAGGAGATAGACCATGGGTATGAGTGCAAGTAGTGAGGGCGTCAGCTCGAATCCGAACGTCACGCCGATGATCGACGTGATGCTCGTATTGCTGATCATTTTCATGATCACGATTCCGCAGCTCAACGCGGGATTCCAGGCAACGCCGCCGCAGGGACAGAACCTCAAGCCCAACGCGGAAGAAGATTCCGACCAGGTGCTCGGCATCGATGCGGACGGCAACTACTGGTTCAACAAGGCGCTCATCCGCCAGGAAGATCTCGAGCAGATGACGAAGAACGTCTTCACGCCCGACCGTGAGGAGAAGATCCTGTACGTCAAGGCGCACAAGGATCTCTCGTACGACAAGGTGCTGTCCGCGCTCGACATCGTCGCGCGTGGTGGCGTGGCCGTCGCCGCGCTCATCACCGAGCAGACACCCGGCACGGAATCGCTCGTCGCGAGCGATCGGATGTTCACTGGCGGCGATGATAAGGGAGGGAACTGAGTATGAGCATGAGTTCAGCTGGTGGTTCGGGCGGTGGTCACTCGAACGAAATCAACGTCACCCCCATGATCGACGTGTTACTCGTGTTGCTCATCATCTTCATGATGATCATCCCCATGAGCCGCAAAACGATCGACGCCAATCTTCCGGATCCGAATCCGCAGGTGCAGGCAGCCAACGATCCGTCCAATCAGATCGTGTTGTCAGTGCTTCCGGATGGCATGTTCAAGATCAATCAGGACGAAGTGAACAAGGAAGGGCTGTTCGCGAAGCTTCGCTCCGTGTATGACACGCGCCCCGAGAAGATCATTTTTGTGAAGGCCGATTCCACCGTCACCTACGGCGACGTGGTGTTCGGCATGGACCAGGCGCGCGGTGCGGGCGTCAAGGTCATTGGCGTGGCGCCGGCAGCGAAGGAATAGACGGCACTCGTTAGTACTGGCCAGTTGCGGCTCACCCGGACTATACCGGGGTAATACGGCGGACGAACCCGATGGGCTCGTCCGCCGTATTGCGTTGGTAAGCGCGTGCGGCAATACGATCGCGCTTCTCATTTCTCCTGCGCTGACATGACTGCTGTTCCCCCGACAACCGATGCACCAGAGCCCAGCGAGCCGGGCATCGCCGATCGGCGACGCTATCGGCCGCCCATCGGCGTTCCGATCCAGACGCAGCGCCGCACGGCGGGTGCCATCGTTTCCGTGCTGCTGCACGTGCTGGTGGTGATGCTGCTGCTCTTTCCGTTCTTCGGCTCGGATCTCGTCGCGGAGTTCACCGGAGCGGGCGGAGCGGGCCCCGCAGGCGGCGGAGGCGGCGGCACCGGCGGGACTGGCGGCGGACGCGTGGTGAACGAGCGCGTGCAATACGTCGTGCCGCCACCACCCCCTCCCGTCGTCCGGTCAGAGACGCAGTTCATCCAGCCGCCGGTGGAGAGGCTGCCCGAGGTACCGCCGCCGGAAGTCACGCCGCCACCGGTGGTGCCACCGCCTGAGGTGACGCCTGTGCCCACGGCGAGCGTCGCGTCGGCGGATATCAATCTTCCCGCGGCCGACGCCGCCGCGAAGATCGCGGGCACCGGCGGAGGCTCGGGCAATGATGGCAGCACCGGCTCCGGCTCTGGGTCCGGGGGTGGAATCGGCACCGGGATCGGCACGGGCACGGGCAGCGGCGTCGGCGCCGGCACGGGCGGAGGCACCGGCAAGATTTTTCCTCCAACGCCCGCCGAGTTGTTCATCCCGCCCATTCCGGTCCCCAGAAACGTGAAGGGCAAGACGATCACCATCGTTTTCGACGTCGATTCCACCGGCAAGGCCATCGACTTCGAGTTTACCCCCACGCGCGACGCGGGCTACAACCGCAAGCTCAGTGCGATTCTGGCCGAGACCCGGTTCCGCCCGGCCACCGATGCCACCGGACGCCCCGTGCGTGCCAAGTACTCGCTGCAGTACACGTTCTAGCCGCCGTCACCCCTCCACTCCCATCAGACGCAGCGCCCGCCGCACCGCGCCCCGCGCCGCGTCCACTTCTTCGGACCGAACAATCGCCCCTGGCACCGCCGTCTTGAGCCGCTGCTCGACGCGCTTCCGGACGAGCGACCCCTTCGACATCATGCCGCCCGCGCACGCTACGGGCACCGCCGCACGTTCGTCGGTGAAGCAGCGGCGGGCCAGCGTCCGCACGTGTAGCACCAGCTCCTCCACGGCGATGCTGATGAGCGCGTTGGCGCGCAGATCGCCCTGGGACGCGACCTGCGCCACGATTGGCGCGAGAGCCGCGAAATCTCCGGGCGTCGCCTCGGCTGCCCACGGAATGAGCGCTTCCAGCGACTCCGCTTCCAATGCCGTGAGTACCGCGCCCACGAGCGTCGTCTCCGGTTCTCGCCCGTCTTGCGCCGCGGTAATCACGCTCATCGCGCGCCGCCCGATCCACGCCCCGCTTCCCTCGTCGCCCATGACCGGGCCCCAGCCTCCGCAGCGTTCGATACGACCGTCCGGCGCGCGAGCAAAGGCCGCCGAACCCGTGCCCGAGATGAGCAGCACGCCGGCGGCATCGCCGAAGGCGTCGTCGAGCGCGATTTCGGCGTCTGAGACCACGTTCACGTCGTCAGCCAGGCGCGAGCTCGCCAGCGCCTGCCAGAGTGCCTGTGCGGCCCGTTCCTGCCCGCCGCCGGCCACGCCGACCACAAGCGCCGCCGGCCGCGTATCGGCGCGCTCAGCGCGCACCAGCGCTTCCCGCACCAGCACCGCAATGATCTCCGCCGACTGCCGCTCCTCGCCGGGACGCAGCGCCGTAGCCGCTCCCTCCACGCGCGCCAGCTGGCGCCCTTCGAGATCGGCGAGGACGACGCGCGTGCGCGTGCCACCACCGTCCACACCGACGACGAGGGGAGAAGGATCGAGCGGACCAGCACTCATGCAGAAGACTCCGGAATGGGGGCACCCCCGGACGGCGCCGAGGGGAACAGGGAACACAGCAGGCCAGTGGCAAACGTAAGCGATGTCCCGATGAGCACGAACCACGGCCAGGCCACACCGCGCACCGGCTCCAGCACGGGCGCGATCGCGGGGAACCATGTACTCAGCTGGTTGGCGAATACCACCACGCTCATCACCGAGATGCCGACGCTCATGCCGATGAGCGCGTCCTTCTGCCTGGCGCGACGCACGATCATGCCAAGGAAGAACGCGCCCAGCAAGCCGCCGTACGTGAATGACGCGATGGAGAGCGCGATCGTGACCACCGGCGTGCCCTCGTTCCGGTAGAGCAGCGCGCCGCCGACGAGAATCGCAGCCCACACCAGCGTGAAGCGCTTGCTGGTGAGCAGCAGCGACGGATCGTCGGCTTTCTTGCCCGTAATGGGCAGGTAGAGGTCGTGCACGGTCGCGGCCGCGAGCGAGTTGATCGAGCTGGAAATGGTGCTCATGGCCGCTGCCAGGATGGCCGCGATCACGATGCCGGTGAGGCCCGGCGGCATCACTTCCACGATGAACTTGGGGAAGATGGCGTCGGGCCGCGGGAACACTTCGCCCCGGTAAAACGCGTAGAGACCCACGCCGATGATGAGGAACATGGTGAACTGTGCGAACACCACGAAGCCGCTGCCGATGAGCGCGCGGCGGGCCAGCGTGAGATTCCCCGTGGCGAGCAGGCGCTGCACGATCATCTGATCCACGCCGTGCGACGCCATGGAGAGGAACGCACCGCCGATCAGCCCCGCCCACAGCGTGTGTGGACGATCGAAGCCCGTGTACAGGTCGATCATCTGCAACTGCCCGCGCGCATCGGCATCGCTGAAGATGCGTGACCATCCGCCGATCACATCGCCGCCCACGAGATAGAGCGCGGCCAGTCCGCCGGCCATGTACACGCCGATCTGAATCACATCGGTCCAGATGACGGCCTTCATGCCGCCCTGATACGTGTAGACCACCGTGCAAGCGCCCAGGATCAGGATAGACAGCGGACCAACGTATTGCGGCGCCACTAGCGGGCCGATGAGCAGCGCCACGGGAATCGCCGTGGCGAAGAGTCGCACTGAGTCACCGAACGTGCGCGTGACCATGAAGGTGATCGACGCAAACCGGCGCGTGGCGGAGCCGAAACGTGTTTCCAGCAGCGCATACGCGGTGACCAGCTCGCCCTGGAAGTAGCGTGGCAACAGCACGAACGAAATGATGATGCGTCCCACCACATAGCCGAGCGCCACCTGCAGGAATCCGAGGTTGCCGATGTAGGCCAGGCCGGGAATCGAGATGAATGTGAGCGCGCTCGTCTCCGTCGCCACGACGGAAAAGAGAACGGCCCACCAGGGCACCTGCTCCTTCGCCACGAAGTAGTCGCGAGCGGACTTCTGTCCTCGGCCCAGCCAGACGCCGAGCATCGTGGTGCCGATCAGGTACAGTACGACGATGATGCCGTCGAGTGCCGTGAATCCGGTGGCCGTCATGCGGAGGGGGAACGGGGAAGGGAAGGGCTAAAGTGGTGCAGGCTCGACTGCACAATAGCGACAGGGGCCCGCGATCCATACCGGATCGCGGGCCCCTGCGGTCATCCCAACCTCATCTCACTCTATCGCCGCGCGTGGAGCGGCGCGTGGAGCGGCGCGTGGTGCGGCGGATCGTGCGACGAGGTGCCGCCCTTACGCCGAGAACGAGCTGCCGCAGCCGCAGCCGCCGGTGGAGCTCGGATTCTTGAACGTGAATCCCGAGCCCTGCATGGACGTGACGTAGTCGATGATCGTTCCGCTCAGGTACTGTGCGGAGAACGGATCGACGAACACCTTGAAGGAGCCGTGGTCGAGCACGAGGTCGTCATCGGCGCGCTTGTCCTCGATGACGAGGCCGTACTTGAAGCCGCTGCAACCGCCCGGCATGACGGACACGCGCAGGCCACCGGCATCGGCCGTCACGCCTTCCGCTTCCATGAACTTCTGAACTTGCGTGACCGCCGCATCCGTGATGGAAACCAGCGTATCCGGCTGCTGCATCGTGCTCATTGCGCGTTTCTCCGGGACCGGCCGCGGGCCGGTGCATTGGGTTTGTTCAACGTGTCCGCGCAGCTCCGCGCGGCGCCCTCGAACACTCACTCATCTAAAACTAACGATACCCTACTGTATTACTCAAGATTGCCCCCAACGGTTCGCGAGCGCCGGTTTGCCGCCTCGAGTGCTCCGACCACGGCGTCGGCGAGCCGACTTCGCACGCCCGCGATGCCCTGCCTCTGACGCGTGGGATTCACGCGGTTGGTGAGCAGCACCACGAACAGGTCTTGCGTTGGGTCGATCCAGAATGAGGTGCCGGTGAATCCGGTGTGGCCGAATGCACGAGCACTCAGTCTTCGGCCCGCGGAATTCGTTCCGGTGGGCGTTTCCCAACCGAGCGCGCGATGTGCGCCGCCCAGTGCCTGCCGACGCGTGAAGGCGCGCAGGGTTTCGCCATCGAACACCGAGAGGCCTTCGCCGCGTACGGCGAGCTGTCGGTCCACGAGCAGGCTGTCCATCCAGCCGCTGAGCAGCAGCGCCTGCGCGAACTGCGAGAGATCGCGCGCGGTCGAGAACAATCCCGCGTGGCCCGCGACGGCGCCCAGCTGGTAGGAGTTCTCGTCGTGCACCTCGCCGCGCAGCGTGCGTTGACGCCAGGGATCGGTCTCGGTGCTCGCGGTACGTGAGCGCCACTGCGCCGATGGCAAAAACCGCGTTTCGCGCATGCCAAGCGGGAGGAACACGTTCGCCAGCACATAGCTGTCGAGTGGCAATCCCGACACGTTCGCCACGAGTTCACCCAGCAGGATGAAGCCGAGATCGCTGTATACGTAGCGTGCACCGGGTGTCGTGTCGGGCGACGTCGCGTAGACCTGCGCGATGGCTTCTTCGGCCGACCACGCGTCTTTGTAGAGCGGACGCCAGGCCGGCAGGCCGGCCGAGTGCGTGAGCAGATGACGCACGGTGATGGAGTCGGTGCCCGCCGCGTTCCAGCGCGGCAGGTACAAACGCGCGGGTGCGTCGAGCGCGACGCGGCCATCGGCCACGAGTTGCAGCACCGCCGACGTCGTGCCGATCACCTTGGTGAGCGACGCAAGATCCCACACCGTGGAGTCGGTCACCGGCTGCGTCGGCAGCGGCGGCATCGAGTCAAGTGCGCCGACGCCGAAGGAAGCATAGATCGTTCGTGAACTGCCGACGACCGCGTACGCGGCAGGATAGGCGGAATCCGCCAGGCCGCGCGCCAGCACCGCACCCACCGAGTCTGTCACCGTGCGAACGCGCAGCGCTGCAACTCGCGCTTCCGCGGCTGACTCTGCGGCTGCCTGGGCGGCGGTGTTGACCGGTGCTCGGCAGGCCGAGCCGGTCACGGACACGGCCAGCACGCCCGCCCACAAGGATGTCGGCCGCCGGCACCTCACGGCCTGGCCACCGCGCTGCGCGCGAGTCCGTCACCGGCGCGGAAGAAATCGGGCAGCGACACGGGAACGCGTCCGCTGATGTCGGCCTGTCCGGTGACGGCACGCGCCGCCGCTTCTTCGAGCGCGGCGCCGCGACCGTAGGTGACGAGGTACGCCGGCACCGAGGGGAACTGGCGAATCACGTATGGATTGCCGCCTGCGACGACCACCAGCTTCTTCGTGTCCGCCAGTGATTCGATCAGCGCGGCCACTCTCGGTGCAATGGCAAAACGACCTGCGCCCTCGAGCGTGCGCGTGTACGTGTACACGATCACGCGCTCCATGCCGCGGGCCATTTGCAGCAGCGAGTCGAGTTCCGCTCCGCCGGTTCGTGGTGTGACGCGCGCGACGCGCGTACCGGGAACGGCGCGAGTGAACGCGCTGCTGAAATCGGCGCCGGCACCAACGTCGTTGTCGGGGGCATACATGATGAGCATCGTACGCACGTTGCGCGGCACCGGCACGAGTTCATGACGGTCGCGCAGCAGCGTGATCGCGCGCGACGCGATGTCACGCGCGGTCGCCCCGTGTTCAGGCAAACCCACCACTTCGCGCAGCGCTTCGATGGAGACCATCGGCCGCGCGATCGCGCCCGTGCGCAACTTGAGTTCGAGGATGCGGCGCACTGCGTTGTCTACCGTCTCGCGCGGAATGCTCCCCGACTCGACGGCCTGCACCACTGCGTCGATCGCGACTTCCGCGTTGCCGGGCATGAGCAGAATGTCGTCGCCGGCACGAACCGCGCGCACGGCGCTTTCCGCCACACCGTAGCCCTTGGCGATGCCGTCCATCGTGAGTGCGTCGGTCACGGTGAGTCCGCGAAAGCCGAGCGTGTCGCGCAGCAGCCCAGTCATCACATCGCGGCGCAACGTGGCCGGCACGGAGTCGCCGTACACATTGGGCAGCGCGATGTGCGCGGTCATTACACCGGCGGCGCCGGCACTGATGCCGGCGCGAAAGGGCAGCAGCTCAACCGCATCGAGGCGCGCGCGCGCCACGGTGATGACGGGCAATCCCAGATGCGAGTCCACATCGGTGTCACCGTGGCCGGGAAAGTGCTTGAGCGTTGCCGCCGCGCCGCCTTCCTGCACGCCGCGCACAAACGCTGCCGTCAATCGCGACACGTCGTTGGCATTCTCACCGAACGAACGCGTATTGATGACCGGATTGGAGGGATTGTTGTTCACGTCGGCCGTTGG
>JBBQNT010000045.1:0-18550 GCA_038330215.1 Gemmatimonadales bacterium | reverse complement strand
CTCGGCTACAGCTACACCAAGCGTTTCACGCGCTGGTCGCATCTCTGGCTCGGGCTCGGACTCGGCATCTCGCCGGTGGGCGGCTACCTCGCCGTCACTGGCGCATGGAGTGACCCCGTGTGGATGCTGTGCACGCTGTCGCTGGCCGTGATGACGTGGACCGGTGGTTTCGACATTCTCTACGCGCTTCAGGACGCGGAGTTCGACAGTCGCAATGGCCTGCACTCGTTGCCGTCGTCGATCGGCGTGCACAAGGCGATCACGGTTGCGCGTGCGCTGCACGTGGTGACGGTGCTCTGCCTGTCAGCGGTGATTGCATCGGACCCGCTTCAACTTGCTGCGCAGCCGGGTGCTCGTGTTGCTCAGGCGCTGCTCTGGTTCGGAGTGGCTGTTGCGGCTGCACTGCTCGTATGGGAGCACCGGCTCGTGAAGGCCGATGACCTGTCACGTCTAGACGCGGCGTTCTTCACGATGAACGGCATCATCTCCATGATCTTCTTCGTCTGTGTGCTCGCGGCGACGCTGGTCTCCGGTGGCTCTCTCGCGGTGGCAGGCGTATGAGCATGCATCCCGTAGTGCTCGCCATCACCGGTGCGAGCGGTGCGCCATACGCGGTGCGGCTGCTGCAGGCGCTCGTCGCGCTTGAGGTGCCAATCTGGCTCATCGTGTCATCACATGGCTGGCGACTGCTTGACACGGAAAGCGGCATAGCCGATCTCGCGGCGCTGCGCGAACACGCCGGCGCGGATGCATTCGATGCAAGCGTCCGCGTGTTCGACGACAACGATCGCGGCGCATTGCCGGCCTCCGGTTCCGCGCGCACGTCAGGCATGATCGTGTGTCCGTGCAGCATGGGCACCGTGAGCGCGATTGCGCACGGCACATCGCGCTCTCTTGTGGAACGCGCGGCCGATGTGACCCTCAAGGAACGTCGGCGACTGCTACTCGTGCCGCGTGAAACGCCGCTGTCGCTGGTGCACCTGGAGAATCTCACCGCGGTGACACGCGCCGGAGCCGTTGTTGTACCAGCCGCTCCCGGTTTCTATCACGCCCCGCAGAAAATTAGCGACCTCGTGGATTTCGTGGTCGCGCGGGTGCTGGATCAGTTCGACATTGAACACACCGTCGGCCGACGCTGGGGCGACGCACAATGACATCACGGGCAAGGACAAAGGTATGACACCGGTTCCAATGGAAGGGCGGGGCGCCGAACAGATCGTGATCGGGCTCATCTCGGATACGCATGGCGTGCTGCGCCCTGAAGTGTTCACCGCACTCGAGGGAGTGAGCGAGATCCTGCACGCCGGCGATGTGGGCGCCAACGAACTGCTCGTTGAACTTGGCACGATCGCGCCTACGCGCGCGGTGTACGGCAACACCGATGAACCCGGGCGAGCGGATCTGTCGCAGCATCTGGAACTCATGATCGGTGGCATCCGTGTGCTCGTGACTCATGGGCACGAGCTTGGTGTACCAACGCCGGAGAACCTCGTGGCTGCCTATCCGACAGCGGAGGTGATCGTATATGGGCACACCCACAAGCCCATGGTGACGCGCGTTGGCGATACGCTGGTCGTGAACCCCGGTGCTGCTGGTCCGCGCCGGTTCGAGCTCATGCCAAGCGTCGCGCGGCTGAGAATCGCGCGCGGTGGGGCGAATGTGGAGATTGTGCCGCTGTAAGCAGCTACCTCACCCGGTGACACTCGCCAGAATCTCGCGCACACTCGGCGCCGTACGCAGCTGCTCCTCCGCCCGCGTTCGGAACCAGTGCTCCAGGAGTGTGAGTTCTTCGAGCGCGTCAACCGTGAGCGCCGTGGCCCGCGCCGCCGGCTGCGCCTCGAGCGTGAGCAGTCGGTCCATTGCGTCGGCGTCGGTCATGCACGCATCAGCCAGCACGCGTCCCTCACGCACGAGATACACGCGGTCGGCACCAGACACGCTCGACGCGCGATACGCAAACGACGGACGCCTTAGTGCTTCGCGCACGCGCTCGAGCTGCGCATTGAGCGTTTCGAGGGCGGCCAGCCGATCACGCAGCCAGCCCGCTCGTTCGAAGGACAGCTGAGCGCTCGCCACGGCCATCTCCTGTTCGAGCGCGACTTGCGGCTCGTTGCCCTCGCCGTCGATGAATCGCTGCGCGCGTGCGAGTTGCGTGCGGTACTCCTCATGCGTGCAAGCCGCCACGCAGGGACCGAGACAACGCCGCGTTTCGTAGCGATGGCAACCCGGTGTGCGCGCGTAGCGGGCGTCGTCCGCAAAAAAGTCACCGCTGTCGCGCATCACCATTGGAATGCGATCGGCGCAGTCACGCAGCCCCAGCGCATCGTTGAGCACACGCACCGCCGAGACGAGCGGGGCACGATGAGCAAACGGCCCGATCACCGTCGCGCCCGCACCCGCTCGCGTACCAGCCGCCGTGCTGGCGCGCTGCACTCGCAGCCGGGGAACGGCCTCCCTCCTGATCACGATCACCCACCACTGGTCCAGCGGGCGTGCACCGCGCGAGTTGTAGGTGGGCAAATGTGCCCGGATGAGGCGCGCCTCGCGCAGCAGTGCCGCGAACTCGTTGGGAGTGACTTCCCACTCGATATTGGCCGTCTCGCGAAGCATGCGCGCGTGCCGGTGCTCGGGCCAGGGCAGCCGGAAATAGCTCAGCAGACGCGTTCGCAGCTTGCGCGACTTACCCACATACAGCACATCACCTCGCGCGCCAATCATGCGGTAGACACCCGGCACATTCTGCGCGTTGCGCCGCACAATCTCGCGAAGCGGCGACACATCGAGCCGCGTGGCCGAATCGAGAAATGAGAGCTGCGCGGAAGGAGCGGCGCGTGACACGAGGCGTGGTCCGAACATAGACCGAAGATATGGCTCGGCGTGTGAACGCACAAGCGTACGTCACCGACTACGTAACCCGACCGATGGCCCCGCCGTAGGTCCATCCGCCAGACTTGGGGCAGCAGAACGGCGCGGCCTTCTTTGATCATTCGACTCGAATCGCTGCATGATACTGCGACCACATATGTCATCTCTGCTCGAGCCTGAGCAACGCGTCGCGCCTGCGCCTTCGTTCCGCAGCGGACGACTGCCGCTCGTGCAGCTCGCGTCGGTTGCCGGTGTGCTGCCGGAGACGGTGCGATCCTCGCGCGAGGTGGAAGCCATGATCGCCGCAGCGAGCCCCGGGTTTCGTGTGCGGCCGGGCATTCTCGAGGCGCGCACGGGGATCGTGGCGCGGCGCGTGGCGGCCCCCGATCAGCAGTGCTCCGACCTGGCGGTGCTGGCCGCGCGCGACGCGATGCGGCAAGCGCATATCACGGTGGACGAGATCGACCTGCTGATCTTCGCCGCGGCCAGCCAGGATCTGATCGAACCGGCCACGGCGCACATTGTGCAGCACAAACTCGGCACCAACTGTCAGGTGCTCGATGTCAAGAACGCCTGCAACTCGTTCCTGAATGGTTTGCAGGTTGCCGAGGCGTTCATTCAGACGGGTGCTGCACACAACGCGCTGGTGGTCACCGGTGAGATCTGCTCGCGCGCCGTGCGCTGGGATGTGCGCGATGCAGACGAGTTCCGTCGGTACTTCCCGAGCTATACCATGGGCGATGCCGGAGCCGCCGCCGTGCTCAGGGCCGCCAGCGATGGGCGCGGTCTCCGATACAGCAAGTTCGCCGCACGCAGTGCGCACTGGCCTCTCGCCACCGTTCCGTACGGCGGTTCGATGCACCCGCGTGGTGACGAGTTCGCGTATCTGCATGGCGATGGTCCAGCGCTCAAGGACGCATTTGTCGCCAACGGCCCGGAGATTCTGCACGCGATGATGCTCGATGCGCAGGTGACCTTTGACGACATCGATCACGTGTTCGTGCATCAGGTGGGCGTCCCGTATCACGCCGAAATGCTGGCAGCCACCGGCATTCCCACACACAAGGTGCGCGGCACGGTCTCCGAGTACGGAAACATCGCCTCGGCGACCATTCCTGTGGCCCACGCGCTCGCTGTCGCTGACGGCACGCTGCAGGGCGGTGACCGCGTGATGTGGCTCGGGATGGCCAGCGGCATCAGCGTGGCGCTCTTCATCATCGACGTGTGAGTCACGTGACCGCGCGAGCCGACGAGCGCACATTTTTTGTGGTCGTGCCCTGCTACAACGAGGAAGCGGGCATGATGGCCACGTTGCGTGCGCTCGCGAACCAGACCGATCGAGCGTTTACGCTCGTGTTCGTGGACAATGGCAGCACCGATCGCTCGGTTGGCGTGGCGACCGGTTTCGCGCGGGAAGCGCCGTTCCCTGTGGACATCGTGCATGAACGCGAGAAGGGCACGGGTGCGGCGTCCGACACCGGGTTCCGGCACGCGATTGCACGCGGTGCGATCTGGATCGCGCGCACGGATGCGGACTGCCTGCCGGCGCCGGACTGGATCGCCAGGCTCAAGCAGGCGCTGGTAGACGATGAACTCGAGTTCGTAGCCGGACGTATCGTACCGCGCGCGGACGAGCGTCTGTCGGTGCGGGAGCGAGTGGTGCTACCGCTCATGATCGCGCTCGCGGAACGCTACGGCCGCTATACGCGTCGAGGTGCGCAGTTCAGGTATCCGTACTTCATGGCGGCCGGGAACAACCTCGCCATCAGCGCCGCGCTGTACGCAAAAGCGGGCGGCTTCCCGCGCACGGCCATCGAGCAGGCACACGAAGACCGCGAGCTGTCCGAGCGGGTGCGCACGCTCACATCGCGCGCCGAGGTGCGGCGCGACATCGTGGTGTTCAATTCGGTGCGCCGAGTTCGCGCGTATGGATTCGTAAACGTGCTGCGCTGGTACCGAAATCACGGCTACCGTCCGGCCGAGGTGGATGTTCGATGATTCAGGAGCGGCGCGTGAACTTCGCCGCGCATCCGGTGGCCTGGCCTGCGGCGTGTGCGATACGCGCCTTCGGCCGAGTGGTGCGTGTGCCCGGGATCGGCATCGTGGTGAACGATGCGCTCATTGCACATGACGTGCTGACACGCGATCGCGACTTCACCAAGCGCGGGCCAGGGTCGATCGCCGATGTGATGACGGAAGCGTTCGGTTCTCGCGCGCTCGCCAATATGGACGGTGAAGCACACCGCGAGTTGCGGCAGCGACTCGGGCCGCTGGCGAGCGCCGCGCAGGCGGAACAGTGGCTGCAAGACGCGAGGCCCCCGTTCGATCGTGCGATCGAAGCGCTGCGCCAGGGTGAGCGCATCGACGTGTCACGTGTCGCGCGCCTGCTGTCCGGCCGCCTTACCCTCACGCTCATGGGTAGCGTGCCGGAAGCGCACGCGGTGGATGCGGCGTCGCTCGAGGTGCACGCACTCGGCGAGCGCATCGCGTCTTCGCTTCAGCTCTCGCCGTTTGCGCGTTCGCGGCGCGACGATGTGCGCAGCGAGGTGCGCAAAGATCTCGAGCGGCTGCTCGCACACTCGGCGACCGCATTTGCGCGCGACGACCTGCCGCCCGCCTCACTGGTAGCGCGTCTCAAGGCGCTTGGCTGTGATGCCGAAGAGACGCGCGGCATCCTCTCCATCTTCTTCGTGGCCGGCGCGCTCACGCTCGGCGTTGCGCTGCCTCGCCTGGTGGCGCTGCTCATCGATACTGGACAGCTGGCGAAGCTGCGAGGTGAGCCGGCTCTCGTGCCGCGCGCGGTGGATGAAGGGCTGCGGTACACATGTCCCGTGCCGGCAACGGTTCGCATCTCGGCTCATGACACGAGCATCGGCGGTGCAACCGTGCGCCGCGGCGACCGTGTGGTGATCCTGACCGCGAACCTCGCGCGAGACCCGCAGCTCTTTCCGAATGCGGACAGGTTCGACATCTCACGTCCGCCCGATCCGCGCGCCCGCTATCTGTGGTACGGTGCCGGTCCGCATTTCTGCCTTGGGTTCACTCTGGCACAGCGAGTACTGCAGTACACCATCGGGGCACTGGCGGTGGTTCCGGGTGGACTTCGCATCGCGTCGCGCTGCCCCGCGAGAGGCGTGCTGCTTCCGGCGTGGCAGGAACTGCACATCGAGCGGGCATCATGACGCCGACCGCAGGCCTCGAGCCGCTGGTGGCATCGGACAGTGCCATGCTCGAACGCATCGCGCACCGGGCGCGACTTTCGCCGCACGATGTCGCGGTGCGAGAAGTCGTGGGGACGCGCGTTCGCCGGAGCATCACGCGCGCCGCGTTTGTCCGACGGGTCCGCGCACTCATGGCCGGTCTGCAAGCGCGCGGGTTTGCCTGTGGCGACCGCGTACTCTTCTCCGTGCGCCCCGGCATCGATGCCGTCGCGCTTGTGGTCGCGGTGTACGAACTCGGCGGCGTGCTCATCCCGCAGGACCCGGGTGTCGCCGACGTTCTGTTCGCAGAGCGCATGAAGCTGCTCGCGCCCAGGTGGGTCGTTGCGGAGAGCGCATTATTGGTCAAGTCGGAAAGCGTGATTGCGAGGCTGTTGCGCTGGCGTGGGATCGCGCTTGCTCCGCTTGGGAGCGTGGAGCAGGCGCAGTTCGTGCATGTTGGCGCACGCTTGCCCGGTATGCCCAAGGCCATCCGCATTGACCGCGTGATCTCGCTCGGCCAGCACGCAAGTTCCCTGTCGCACATCATGCCATCGCGCACCGAAGCGCCTTTGCCGGATGACGACGCCTTTATCGTGTGCACCTCTGGCACCACGAGCGCACCCAAGGCGGTGGTTCACACCCGGCGATCGCTCAGTGCGATTCTCTCGACCGTCGAGTCGGAGCTTGACCTTGCGCCGAAAGCGGTGGTCTACAGCAAGGATCTGCACCTGATCCTTCCGGCCCTGAGTGTTGGCGCGCAGGTGGTCCTGCCGCGCGATCTCAGCTTCAGTGGAGGACGCGCTCTCGATGCGATGGGTCGACATCAGGTTACGCACGCGTTTCTGGTCACCCGCGATTGTCGCCTGCTGCTCGATGCCTGCGTGCAGTCCGGACGACGCGTGCCTGCGTCGCTGCAGTCGCTGATGATCGGCGCGGCACCCGTGCGCGCGCCCTTTCTGGAGCGTCTGCGCACAGTATTGCCGGCAACATGCAACGCCTGGTGCGTGTATGGCGCCACGGAGGTGCTGCCCATCGCCCGCGTCTCGCTCGAGGAGAAGGTTGCGTGGACGGGAGGCGGTGATCTTGTGGGTGCGCCAATCGAAGGCGTATTGGTTCATGTGCGCGGCGACGGCGAGCTCGTGGTGCGCGGGGAGCGGCTGTGCCGAGGTTATGCGGGCGGGCCGCCGATGACGGAGTATGGAACCGGCGATCTCGCGGTGCTGCACGACGGCCGGATCGTGCTGTGCGGACGCGCGAAGGACATGCTCATTCGCGGTGATCACAACATCTATCCCGAGCTGTACGAGCCCATCGTGGAATGCATCGATGGTGTGCGGCGCGCGGCAATCGTGGGCGATTTTGATCCGGCACTCGCGGACGAGCGTGTCGTGCTGGTGGTGGAAGCAGAACCTGGCGTCGACGCCGACTCGCTGAGAGATCGTATCGCCCGTGAGTTGCGCAGCGGGCCGCACCGCCTTGACCGATCTGCGCAACCTGATCGCATCGTGGTCGCGCGGATTCCAGAAGCGGGGCGATCCGCGAAGGTCGACAAGGCGGCGCTGCGCGCGTCGCTGGGCCTTCGCGATGCAGGTGTCACGTGAAACTGCGTGTCGCTGTAACAGGGGCGAGCGGCTTCATTGGAGGTCGTATTGCCCGCGCACTGCACGCGGCAGGGCACGACGTGCGGTCGTTCGGGCGTCGTCCGGTCGCGCAGCTCACGGATGAGCTGCCGCGCTATGCGTCGTGGGACATCACCGACGGTCCCATACCGCTCGCGGATATTGATGTGGTGGTGCATAGCGCCGCCCTCGTATCGGCGTGGGGCGATGAGACGCAGTTCAGGGCAGTCAACGTCACTGGTACGCAGCACGTCGTGCAAAGTGTCGCGCCTCATGCACGGTTCATCTACATCAGCTCCGGCAGCATCTATGTGGACGCGGATGATCCGAGCATGCCCAGCTATGGTCGCAGCAAGCGCGAGGGTGAACACCTGGCACTCGGGCGAAGTGGACCGACGGTCGTGCTCAGGCCTCGCATTGTGTATGGACCGGGCGATACCACGCTGTGGCCGCGCATTCGCAGTGCAAGACGAGGTCGGCGCTTGTTCGTTCCGGGCAACGGTCGCAATCGCGTCTCCGTGACGCATGTCGATCACATCGTACAGGCCGTAGAACGCGCCATGGCTCCGTCGGCGCCAAACGGCCTGTTCGACATTGCGGATGACGTCGTGCCCACCATGGACTCTCTGTTGCGCACCATGTTTGCGCGACACGCGCTCGACGTGGAGTTGGTATTCGTACCGAGAGCCATCGCGTGGGCCGCGGCGGCCGGATTCGAGCGCGCGTGGAAACTTGGAGGATTGTCCGGCGAGCCACCACTTACACGCTACGCCGTCAAGAATCTCGCGGATACCTGCCAGCTCGACTGCACTCCCGCGCGACAGCAGCTCGGCTACACGCCCACCTTCTCGTATCTCGACGGGCCGCTGCGCGACTAGCGCTGGCAGGTGGCACAGAACACCGTATTCCGTCCGTCAACCGCGTGCGTGGCAATGAGACGGCGTCCACACCTCGTGCACGGCTGACTTTCCCGGCCGTACGCGCGCAGTTCGCTCACGAAACCACCGCGCCCACCGCTCGCGTCCCGATAGTCGCGAAAGCTGGTGCCGCGCAGCGATATGCTCGCGCGCAGGATTCGCTGCAGTGACGCATGCAACGCAGACCACTCGCTGTCTGTCAGTGATCGTACCGCGCGCGACGGATCAATGCCCGCTTCCCACAGACTCTCGGTGGCGTAGATGTTGCCAACACCGGCAAGTCGTGACTGGTCCATCAGGGCGGCCTTGATTGCGCGCGACGAATCACCGAGCGCGTCACGCAATGACATGGCGCTGAACGAGGCATCGAGTGGCTCCGGACCGAGCGCGGCGCTGTTGGCGAGGAACGACTCGTGCGTCATGAACGCGACCGTGCCAAGTCGTCGCACGTCGCGGTAGTGCAGGGTGCGGCGATCGTGGAGCGCGAACGACACGGTGAGATAGTCGGCGAGATCTGCCGGCAGCGTGCCGTCGTCCACGAGCAGCGAGCCCGTGAATCGCGGTTGCACAACGATGTGCACCAACTCGTCGGCGGCCGCACCGGGGGTGGTGTGCAGATCAAGCACGATCAGCTTCGCGCGGCGCCACACGCGCACGACCTCGCGACCCAGCGTGAGTGCTTCGAGGGTCGCTCCGGTGGCGCCGCGCAGCACGTCCTCGCGCAGGACGGTGACACCGACAATGCGTGTGCCGACGATGCGCGCATTCAAATCGCGCGCAATCGTCTCCGTTTCCGGGAGCTCGGGCATTTACGACAGACGCTCGTGCTCCCGCCAGCCGATGTCAGTACGGTACTGCTTGTCGTCGAGCTCCACGAGCTCCGCGCCGTCGCGACTGATCTTGCGCGCCTCTTCGAATGTCGCGCCGAGGCCGGTCACGGCTACCACGCGACCGCCACTGGAGATGAGTTCGCCATTGGCCGCCTTTTCGGTACCCGCGTGAAAGATGCGACGAGTGTCCGTGGCGTCCGGTAGTCTGATCACGTCGCCAACGCGTGGCGTCTCGGGATAGTTGGGTGCGGCCACCACCGTGGTGACCGAAGCACCCGATCTCCACGCCAGCGGCGTCATGTTGCCGATGCGCGCACCGCCCGCGATCGCGAGCATGGGCTCGAGCAGGCTGCTGTCGAGCAGCGGAAGAATCGCCTGCGTCTCCGGATCACCGAACCGGCAGTTGAACTCGACCACCTGTGGGCCTTCTTCCGTGAGCATGAGGCCAGCGTATAGCAGCCCCGTGAACGGCGTACGACGCTTTCGCAGCGCGTGCAGGGTCGGCAGCAGGATGCGCTCGGTCACCTCGTCGAGCAGGGCAGCGGTGCCGAGCGAGACTGGCGTATACGCGCCCATGCCGCCCGTGTTTGGTCCGTCATCACCGTCGAGAAGGCGCTTGTGATCCTGCGCGGGCAACATGGTGAGCACGTCGATGCCATCGGTGAGCGCGAACAGCGAGAGTTCTTCCCCAGCCATGAACGCTTCCACGAGACATTCATTGCCAGCGTCGCCGAACGCGCGGTCGCCCATGATGCGATCGATGGCCGCGTGCGCCTCTGTCTCGGTGTGACAGACGATCACGCCTTTGCCTGCAGCGAGTCCCGACGCCTTGATCACCACCGGTGCGCCAAAGCGCTCGCGCACTGCCTCGTGCGCGCCGCCGGCTGTGCGATGCGTTTCGGCGTTGGCGGTCGGTACGCCCGCGCGAGCCATCAACTGCTTGGCTACGTGCTTGGACGTCTCGATCTCCGCCGCTTCAGCCGTCGGCCCGAACGCGGGCACATTGCGAAGCCGCAGCCGGTCCACAAGGCCATCGGCCAGCGGCGCTTCCGGACCGACGACAACGAGGTTCACCTGTTCACGCAGTGCGAGCTCGACGAGCGCATCGCTCGCGGTCGCGGCAACATCTGCCACGCGCGCGAGCTGCGCGATACCGGGGTTGCCCGGCGCCGCGATCAGCTCGACCTGCGTGTTCTCGCGCGAAAGCGTGTCCGCCAGCGCGTGTTCGCGTCCGCCGTTGCCAACCAGGAGAATCTTCATGGAGCGAAAAGTAATCCGTCGGTGGGCATCGCCGAATGTGCTCGGCCTCGTTGCTTACAGCCCCGGCGGCGGCCCCTTGGACGCCTCATCGCTCGGCGGCGTATCACTGTCCGTGCCGTCACGATTTGGTTCGTCGGCAGTTGCCGTGTACGAGGCGCCGGTCGCCGAGCGAAACGCTTCGGCGAACGCATCGGCGGCACGCGTGAACACATCGCCGACCTTCTCCGCGGCGGCGCGAGCCTCGCGTGCGTAGTAGTCCGTGGCCTCGCGCACATCATCGCCGAGCGGACGCGTCGATTCCTCACCGCGCCGTACATACGCGCCGCCGATGATGCGGCTGTACTCGCCCGATTCCACCCAGCGATCGAGTTCGCCCACGCGCACGGTGTGGAAGGGATGCACACGCAGCGCGGTGTTGAGCGCCTTGAACACGGCGTCCCATGAGGAGCCACCGACTTCGTACTCGCGAGCCTGTGCGATGTAGGCGTCGAGGTCGACGGTATCGTTGACGACCTTGCCGCCCGCGAGCGACAAGAACGCGCCCATGGACTCGCGCACGTTCTGCGAGCCAAGCAACCCGGCGCGGTCGGCCGACAGCTCCGACTTGCGGTACCACTCGAGCAGCGCGAGCTGGAACGGCAACAGCGCGACGGTTGCCACGATGGGCAGCACCTGCAAACCGAACGTCATCACGATGATGGCGATCGTGCGATAGGTGGTGTGGCCACTCATGATGTGGCCGAGCTCGTGCGCGAGGATAAAGCGCTGCTGCTCGTAGGAGAGGATCTCGAGCGCGCCGGAGTTGATGACGATGAACGGCTTGTCGAAACCGACGGCGCCGGCGTTGGCGATGGGAGTCTGCGCGACGTAGAGCTGCGGCGGCGCCTGTCCTTCTGGCGGCCAGTCGAGCGTCTGCAGCACTTCATGGTAGAGCGCGTGCAGGTTGGGCCGCTGCGTGGGTCCAACGAGCACGGCGTCGCCGAGGAAGAGGTTGCGAATGCCGCGCTCGCCGAAGAAGCCGGCGATCTTGCGCACTGCGAGGTCGAATCCTGGGAGGGCGCGCAGCGAGTTGAGGGCGGCGCGGTCGGCCGGGTGCTCCCAGCTCACGGAGGAAATCTGGGTAAGCGGAACCTGTGTCATGGCGGCTCGGGCTAGGGTTGCGGTCCCTACGCGGGACCTCGCCAATAAGTTGCGGCGCCTCCATTCCCACCGTGAACCGTCAACCGTTCACCGCCACCGGCAACGGTGGTGCTGGTCGACCGTGAACTGTTCACCGTTTGCCGCCACCGTCAACGTCGGTGCTGGTCGACCGTGAACCGTTCACCGTCAACCGTCACCGTAAACGGTTGCGGGTTGGCGGCGTAGAGCCGCTCCACATCTCGGCGCCACGGAAAAACCGTTCACAGTAAACCGTTTACGGTAAGCCGTTTACGGTTTTCGGGCGTGGGGCCGATCGCGGCACGTGGCGGGATCGGCAAACCGTTCACGGTAACAGTTTACGGTCTACGGACTGAAGGTCAGGCCAGGGCGGCGTCGAGATCGGCGATCAGGTCCTCGGCGTCCTCGACGCCGCACGACAGTCGCACCATCCCATCCGTCAGCCCCATGTCCGCCTTCAGCTCGGCCGGCACCGAACCGTGCGTCATGCTCGCCGGGTGGCTGATCAGGCTCTCCACCCCGCCCAGCGACTCCGCCAGCGCGAACACCTTCACCCGCTCCAGCACCTGCTTCGCGCGCTCGACCGTGCCCAGCTCGACCGTGATCATGCCGCCGAATCCGCTCATCTGTTGCTTGGCGAGCTGGTGCTGCGGGTGCGATTCCAGTCCGGGATAAATGACCGACTCCTCTCCGAGCTTCTCGGCCAGCCAAGTCGCGATCTGTCGGCCGTTTGCATCGTGCGCCTTCATGCGGAGCGGCAGCGTCTTGGTGCCTCGCAGCGCGAGCCAGCAATCGAACGGGCCCGGCACGGCGCCTGCCGCGTTCTGAATGAACTGCAGGCGATTTGCCAGCTCGTCCTCAAGAACGACCGCGATGCCGCCGATCATATCTGAGTGGCCATTGAGGTACTTCGTGGTCGAGTGCCAGACGATGTGGGCACCGATCTCGAGGGGGCGCTGGAAGATGGGGGTGGCGAAGGTGTTGTCGACCACGAGCAGGGCATCGTGCTTCCGCGCGATCTCCGCCATGGCCGTCAAATCGGCGAGACGCATCAACGGGTTGGTTGGTGTCTCGATCAGCAGGGCGCGAGTCTGGGCCGTCATCGCGTCCGCCACACGCTGGGCATCGCGTGTGTCCACATAGGTGAAGGACAACCCGAAATGACGCAGGATCTTGTCGAACAGGCGAAAGGTGCCGCCGTAGACATTCTCACCGACAACGATATGGTCGCCGGCGCGGAACAGCTTCATGATCGAGTCGAGGCAGCCCATGCCGCTCGCGAAGGCGAATCCATGCTGTCCGCCTTCGAGGGACGCGACGTTGCGCTCCAGAGCCTCGCGGGTCGGATTCTTGCCCCGCGCGTACTCGTAGCCCTTGTTCCGGCCAAAACCGTCCTGCACGTAGGTGGACGTCAGGTACAGCGGCGTCATGATGGCGCCCGCCTGCGGTTCCGGGCGCTGGCCCGCGTGAATGGCCCGCGTGGACAGTCCGGCCTCGAGATCGTCAGGGAAGATGCGTGTCATGGCAATCCAGGTGTGATGCGAAAGAGGGAGCGTGAATGGTCGGAAGCTAGCGGCCGTCAGACGCGGTCGCACGTCGGCCCCACGTTCGACCCGCCGAGCGCAGCGTGACGTACCGACCGTTTCCCCGCTGACCGACATACCGATGTCCGTTTCATCCGCCGACTCCCGTCCGCGCTGCCTGATCGTTGATGACGAAGCGCCGCTGCGCGCCGTGCTGCGACGTATACTCGAGCAACAGGGGTTCCACTGCCGCGACGCGGCTTCCGGCGTTGAGGCTGTCGCTTGCCTCGAAAACGAACCCGCGTCGTTGGTGCTCTCCGACTATCACATGCCGGCGATGGACGGCGTCGAGCTGCTGCGCACCATTCACGAGCGTTGGCCGGACACGGCGGTCGTCATGGTCACCGCGGTCTCGGATGTGGATCTGGCGGTGCAGTGCCTGGCCTCGGGCGCGATGGACTACGTCACCAAGCCATTTCGCGTGGAGGAGATTCGCGGGCGAGTGGGGCAGGCGCTCGAAAAGCGCCAACTGCTGCTCGAGAACCGGCAACACCGCGAGCAGCTTGAAGCGCGCGTGCAAGCACAGGCCCGGGCCTACGAGGAGCTGTTCCTTGCATCATTGCAGTCGCTCGCGGACGCGCTCGAAGTGAAGGACCCGTATACCTGGGGCCATTCGCTTCGCGTGGGACGCTACGCCATGGCGATCGCCATCGAGCTGGGGCTCGACGAAGCGCAGCTCGTGCAGATCGAGCTCGGCAGTCGCTTGCACGACATCGGCAAGATCGGCGTGCGCGAGACGGTGCTCAACAAGGAAGGGCCGCTTACGGAAGAGGAGTACGGCCACATCATGGAGCATCCGGTGATCGGCTGGCGCATTCTCGCGCCGCTGTTGCGTGACGCGCCCACAGCACTGGCCGTCGTGCGCTCACACCACGAGCGAGTGGATGGCCGCGGTGCGCCGGATCGGCTCATGGGCGATGCCATTCCGATGGCGGCCCGCATTGCCGCGGTTGCCGACTCGTTCGATGCGATGACGAGCGGCCGACCGTATCGCGCCGGCATGGCGGTGGAGGATGCCGTCGCGGAACTGTGGCGCTGCGTGGGCTCGCAGTTCGATCACGATTGCGTGGCGGCATTCGTCCGGGCACTCGATGCACGGGCGTTTCCCCTGCCGGACTCCCGGCTGCGCCGAGCGACTATGCGCGCGGCGTGATGTTGAGATGCGGTCGCATCGCCCCATCGCGGCGCCCCATCGCGGCGCCCCATCGCGGCGCCCGACGCACCGCACGCTGTATCACCGCACCTGACCACCCGCCAGCAGCATCTCTAGCCAAACCGCGAGCCACTGCGGCCCTTCGCCCCGCATCATCGCCGCGTGGCTGACCTGTAGAAGGCGCCCGTCCTGCACGAACCGCACGACCGGCTCATCGCTGCCCGCCGCACCGCGCTCTCCCTCCAGCGGCAGCCCGACGTGCGAGCCCAGATCCACCACGCGCGCCGCTCCGTCGAACTGCACTGTGGCGCGGGCAGGCACGTCATCGAGCAGAACGGTCATCACGTCGGCGGGACACTCGCTCGCATGCGCACGAATCGTGAACAGCACGCCGAACGGCGCGATCGCGAGTTCGGCCTTCCGCTGCGCAATATCAAGCGTCGCCTCCACCACCAGCGCCGCGTGTCCATCGCACGCAGCCAGCGCGGTGACCAACGCGGGACCGCGGGGTAGCAGCACCGCCGGTGGTTTGACCGCCAGTCTCCTGACCAGCGGGGCGCAGCGCTGAAGCAGCGTCACACCCGCAGCAACCAGGGCCTGGGCAGGCTGATTGGAGACCTGAGCACCGGCCGCAGCGATGGCGTAGGGCAGCAGTGAGAACGGATTGCTCATGGAGGCGACGTCGATAGGTCGTGGCGCGTTCGGCCAGGCAGCGATCCGGTCCAAGTTGGTGACTCGACTCGCCGACACACTAGTTGCCGCCGATGTAACGGCGCGGCTCGCTGGGGCGTCCCTGTATCAGATGGGCAACCCCCGGATACTGAAATCACGCAGTGCGCGCTCAACTCGTTTATCTTACATAGTTTACCGCTTTTCCCACGCCTCTGCGTGCTGAGGGAGTTCATGGCGTTTGACGGTCTGATGGTGAGTGTATCCGGTGTGCGTGGCCGCGTGGGCGAGGCGCTCACCCCCGAGATCATGGCCACCTTCGCGGCGGCGTTTGGCGCGTGGGCGAAGCAGCATCATCCGGATCGTCCCATCATCGTCGGGCGCGATAGCCGCGTCAGCGGTCCGCTGTTCACGCGCGTGGTGCACAGCGCGCTCGAGTCGGTGGGCTGTCACGTGATCGACATCGGCATGGTGCCGACTCCCACGGTGCAGATGGCGGTGGAGCATCACCATGCCGCGGGCGGATTGGCCATCACGGCCAGCCACAATCCGGTGGAGTGGAACGCGCTCAAGTTCATCGGGCCGAGCGGCCTGTTCCTGTCCGGCGCGGAAGGCGCGGAGATGCGCGCGCTCATGGAATCGGGCATTCCGCGCGCGTCGTGGGACACGCTGGGCAGCACCACCACGGACACGGACGCCGTGCAGCGACACGTGGATGCGGTGCTCGCGCTGCCGTTCCTCGATGTGACGGCCATTCGCGCCAAGGCGTTTCACGTGGCACTCGACTGCTGCCATGGCGCGGGCAGCGTGATCCTGCCGCAACTGCTCGACGCGCTGGGCTGCACGGTCTCCGCGATCGGCATGCAGCCCGACGGACGCTTCCCGCGTCCCCCCGAACCAGTCGCCGAGAATCTCGGTGCACTCAGTACGCTGGTGCGCGAATCCGGTGCGGTCATCGGACTGGCTACGGATCCCGACGTCGACCGGCTCGCGCTAACCGATGAAACCGGACGTCCGATCGGCGAGGATTACACGCTGGCCATGGCAGTGCGCGCGGTGTTGCCGTCGCGCCCCGGCAGCGTGGTGACGAACCTCAGCACCAGCAAGGTTGTGCAGGACGCCGCAAGTGACGGTGGCGCACCGTTTCACTTCGCGCCGGTCGGCGAAGTGAATGTGGCGCTCGCGATGCAGGCGGTCGGCGCCACGATCGGCGGCGAGGGCAACGGCGGTGTGATCCTGCCGGAGCTGCATCTGGGACGCGACGCGCCGGTGGCCGTCGCGCTCATGCTGCACCTGCTCGCGACCACGGGCAAGCGCGTCTCCGATTTTGTCACGGAGCATCCGCGCTATGTGATCGTGAAGGACAAGCTGGATCGGCCCGACGCACCGTTGACGGCGGTGTACGCGGCGCTGCGCACGTCGTTTCCGGACGCCGTTGCCGATACGCAGGACGGATTGCGCCTCGACTGGCCGGATCGGTGGGTGCATCTGCGCCCGTCCGGCACGGAGCCGATCGTGCGTGTGATCGCCGAAGCGCCTACCGAAGACGCTGCGCGGCAACTCGTCGCGGATGCGCGCGCGCCGCTGTCGGCGATCGTCGGCGCGTCCTGAGCGTTCGTACCACTCACCTGAACCAAGCGTCCCATGTGCGGAATTGTCGGATACGTCGGACCCCAGCTCGCTACGCCCGTGCTCATCGACGGCCTCAAGCGCCTCGAGTATCGCGGCTATGACTCGGCGGGTGTTGCCGTCATGAACGGGAACGGGGTGGAGACGCGAAAGGCGGCCGGCAAGATCGCGCGCCTCGAGCAGGCGATTCTCGACAGCCCGCCCCAGGGCACGCTGGGCATCGGTCATACGCGCTGGGCCACCCACGGTCCGCCAACGACCACGAATGCGCATCCGCACGCGAGTCACGATGGCACGATTGCCGTCGTGCACAACGGCATCATCGAGAACGCGACCACACTCAAGCGTTCGCTGGAAGCGCGTGGGTATGTGTTCAAGTCCGACACCGACACCGAAGTGCTCGCACACCTCATTGAAGCGGCGTACGCCGGTAATCTCGAAGCGGCGGTGATCGAGGCGCTGCATCAGGTGGACGGCACCTATGGCCTTGCCGTGATCTCGAGTCACGAGCCTGACAAGATCGTCGCCGCGCGCAAGGGCAGTCCGCTGCTCGTGGGCCTGGGCGACGGTGAGTACTACCTCGCGTCCGACGCGAGCGCCGTGCTGGCGCATACGCGCGAAGTGATCTATCTGGACGATGACGAGCTCGCCGTGCTCACGCGCGACGGCTACCGCATTCTGGATCTCAACGCCGAGGATCAGGACAAGCCGGTCAGCCGCATCGACTGGGATCTCGCGCAGATCGAGCGTGGCGGCTACCCGCACTTCATGCTGAAGGAAATCTTCGAGCAGCCCACGACCGTGATGGACACGATGCGCGGACGGCTGCTGGTGGACGAAGGTTTCTCGAAGCTTGGTGGCATCAACATCCTCAAGGACGATCTCACCGCCGTCGACAACATCGTCATCACGGCCTGCGGTACAAGCTGGCACTCGGCGCTCATCGGCAAGTTGATGATCGAGGAGTTGTGTCGCATTCCCGTGGCCGTGGAGTACGCGTCGGAGTTCCGTTACCGCAATCCGATCGTGCGCCCCAACTCGCTCTGCATCGTGATCTCGCAGTCGGGGGAGACGGCGGATACGCTCGCCGCCATGCGTGAAGCCAAGCGACGCGGCGCCCGCACGATGGGCCTGGTGAACGTCGTGGGCTCGACGATCGCGCGTGAATCGGACGGCGGCATCTATCTGCACGCCGGACCGGAGATCGGAGTGGCGAGCACCAAGGCGTTCACGAGTCAGGTGGTGGCGTTGGTGCTCTTCACGCTCAAGATGGCGCGACTGCGCGACATGTCGGTGGAGAAGGGACGCGAGATCGCGCAGGCGCTGGCCGCACTGCCGCGTCAGATCCAGTCGATCCTCGACCGCGCGCACGAACTCGAAGAGATTGCGGAAGAGTTCAAGCGCGCGAGCAACTTTCTCTATCTGGGCCGCGGGTACAACTTCCCGGCCGCGCTCGAAGGCGCGCTCAAGCTCAAGGAAATCAGCTACATCCACGCGGAAGGTTATCCCGCCGCCGAGATGAAGCACGGTCCCATCGCGCTGATCGACGAGATGATGCCCGTCGTGTTCATCGCGCCGCACGACGCCGTATTCGAGAAGGTCGTGTCGAACATCCAGGAAGTGAAGGCGCGCAAGGGCAAGATCATCTGCATCACGACGCGCGAAGA
>JBBQNT010000044.1:0-18594 GCA_038330215.1 Gemmatimonadales bacterium | reverse complement strand
TCCTTGTCCTTGAGCAGTCGCTGCGCACTCGGCGCGAGACCAACTCGTTCGCGCTCGAGCCGTTCGAGCGCCGCCACCTGTCCCTCCAGCGACGTGTGCGTTTCCACCACGCGAGCGAGCATCGCGCGCGCTTCCGCGTCGACGGTGCGGGCGGCGTTGGCGCCGACGCGCGCCTGATCGAGCGCCTGCTGCGCATCGTGCGCGTTGCCCTGCAACAGCTCCAGCTGTTCGCGCGCGCTCACGAGCTCACGCTCCGTGGCGGAAAACTGATCGGCCAGTTGCGTGCGTTCGCGCTCGAGCGTGTCGAGACGCTGCTGCGTTTCCGCAAGGTCGCGCGCCGCCCCTTCGCGATCGAGTTCGAGACGTCGCGCCTGGTCGCGGTGTTCGCGCGCTTCGCGCTCGAGCGTATCGAGCGCCTGACGCGCTCGCGTGACAACTGCACGCGCTTCTTCTTCGGCATCCACGCGCTCGGCCAGGCCTTCACCGGCGTCGCGCAGATCCTGTTCCAGTGTCACGCGATCAGTCGCCGCCTTCTCGCGATCGTCGCGCAGTCGCTGCCCGAACGCTTCGCCTTCGAGACGTTCCTGCTCGGCGCGTGTGCGACGCGCTTCCGTGCTGCGCTGACGCTCCTCGGCCACCGCGAGCTCACGCTCGAGACGCAGCGTGCGTTCACGTTGTTCGCTGGCCAGTCGCGAGACTTCGGCACGCGACGCTTCCGCTGCGGCGCGCGAGGCGTGAGCCCGTTCACGCTGTTCTTCTGCCGCACGAATCGCTGCTTCGGCACCCGGCACTTCGGTGCGCAGCGTGGCGAGTCGTTCGTCGAGCGCGTCGAGCTCTTCGCGCCACGCGGCCATTTCGCGCGTGGCGAGCGCGATTTCCACGGTGAAGCGTCGCGCGGTGAGCTCGGCGTGACGTTCGGCGCGACGACGCTGACGCGAAAGCGAACGCACCTGACTCTGCACTTCGCTGATCAGGTCGTCGAGGCGCGAGAGGTCCACGGTGGTCTCCTCGAGACGACGCTCGGCGCTGCGCCGGCGATCGCGGTACAGGCCAACGCCTGCGGCTTCCTCGAACAGCTCGCGGCGGTCATCGGGACGATCGGAGAGCAGCGCATCGATCATGCGGCTCTCGATCACCACGCCGGAATCGGCGCCGAGTCCGGTGCCGCGCACCAGATCCTGAATGTCGCGCAAGCGACAGGGCGCGCGGTTGAGCAGGTACTCACTTTCTCCGGTACGCATGAGTCGACGCGTCAGCACGACTTCCTTGAACGGCACCGGCAAGTCGCCTTCGGAGTTGTCGAAGTGCAGTGAGACTTCGGCCATGTTCACCGGCTTGCGCGCCGATGAGCCGTGGAAGATGACGTCTTCCATCTTCGCACCGCGCATCACACGCGCTCGTTGCTCGCCCAGCACCCAGCGCACCGAGTCGGAGACGTTGGACTTGCCGCAGCCGTTCGGGCCGACAATTGCCGTGACACCGCGATCGAACACGAACTCCGTGTGATCCGCGAACGCCTTGAATCCATGCACTTCGAGCTTCGTCAACCGCACTAGAAAGTTCTCCCCGTTCTGTAGACCAACGTCGGTGCAATGCCGGCTCCGTACAGCGAATCGGCGAGCAGGGTCGCTTGCGCCGGATTCTGGAAGGCACCGGTATAGAGTGTGACCACGCCGCTGGTCTGACGCAGGGCGTACGCGCGCACGCCGCGGCGCATCCAGCGCGCAATCGCGGCGGGTGCATCATTGGGCGTGAGTCCCTCTTCCAGCCTGAATGCGAAGGGAACGCGAATGATACTGCCGGACGCCGCGCCGATCTGCTCGGCATCGCGCAGTCGCTGCAGCAGGGCCAACGCCTGAGCGCTGTCGGTACCGGCGCCAACGGTCACGCGGAACCAGCGCGCGCCGCCCGCACCGATGCGCACGGGCGATATCGCCACTCCCGAGAGCGCGTCGACTTCGGCGGGCGGCTGCGCTTCTTCGAGAGTGTTGGCAGCGACGAAGTACACAGCAAACGCGGCCGCCTGGGCGGAATCCGCCGCGTTCTCGACCACGAGCGGCCCCGATCGGATTCGCGCGGGTGCCCGTTCGGAGGCCAGCGGCGCCGTCGCCGCGCTGTCTCCCGCGGCTGCCGGTGGTGCAAGCGGTGTCTCGACGACCACGCTACCCGCCGCGCGCTCCAGCGACCCGGCGCTGCTGTCGGCGACGGAATCGATGTCGGCCGTGGTCAACACGTCTGGCGGAAAGAACCGCTCGGACACCCGTGGCCACACGGCAAGCCCGGCCAGCACCAGCGCAGCGACGGCGGCCAGCGTGGCGAAAAGTCGGCTCTGGCGCTGGCTGCGGTCCACGGCTGCGACTTCACGCGCACGTTCCGTCTTGCGAACCGTCGCCGCCGGCGGCGGGGGCGGTGCCATCCAGAGCGTCTTCACGTCAGGAATGGACGGGGGATGCGTTTCGCCCAGCGGCAAGTACGCGCCCACGAATTGGCAGAGCGCATCAAAGCCCGGCACGTCGCGCACCGCGACCACCAGCAGTAGCGCGCCAACCTGCCCGAAACCCGCCGCCAGTCGACGCCACCGATCGTTCCGATACACGGCCTCGAGCGCCACGGCCTCGGTGCCACTCGGCATGAGAAACACGTTGCCCGCAGCGTCGATCGGCCGCGCGATTCGATTCAGCGAGACACCGTACAAGAAGCTGTCGGAGATGCCGTGATGGTCATCATTGTCTGTGTCTGCCACCGCGTCGCGCAGCGGCGCGACATCACCAACGAGATCAGCGATTGCGACGCGGCGCGTGGCGCCATGCAAATGCGCCAGGGCCAGCGCGAGCGCGGCGGCCGTGACGGCATCAGGCCCGCTGATGACGACCGCGGATTGTCCTTCGAGCAGCGGCGCGAGTCGTCGCGCCTCGGCGTCGATCCAGCTCTGATCAGACGCACCGGTCACGGAGCGCCCTCGAACACCCAGTAGGTGCGGCCGGTGGACTTGCCGGCCGCCTCAGCGGCCTCTCGGGTGGGATAGGGTCCGAGCACCACGCGGTAGAGCGTTCGCCCGTTGCGCACAGAGCTCGCAATGCGAGGTGTGCGCCCCGCGACCGAGACGCCCGTGGCGGCCTTTCGCGCCAGCTCCTCGGTGAGGACGGCGGCAAGCTGTACGGTGAACATGGTTCGCGCCGGTCGCTTCGGACGCAGTGCTGTGGCAGCAACGGAATCACCGCGCGTGCTGTCGGCCGACGGCGCGGTGGCGGAATCATCGAGCGTGCCGGCTACTTCGCGTGACGCGCCGCCGCCCTGAGATGCGCGAAAGCGCACGGGCTCGTCCAGCCCTTCCGCGCGAGGCCGAAATCCGTTCCAGCGCATCGCGTACCAGAAGTCTTTCGCACCGTCGGGAAGGGTTCGCACGACGCTGAGGTCGACGGATGACGCCATGGTGACCGTGTCGCCGTGAATGAGGGCGATTGCGCCGTCAGCCATTACGAGCGGCAGATCGTCGCGCCATGCAGTGCGCAGCGCTCCCACCAGCGCGGTGGATCCCATATCGATCACCCACACGCTGTCTCCTGGGGCGCGCACCAGCAGCACTCGTCCCAACTGGTCCATGCGCAGGTCGCGGGGGCTACCCGGCAGCTCGATCTCCGAGACGACCTCGCCTTCGAAGCGGTCGATCACGCTGACGCTTGCCAAACCGTCGCGCAGGACGAAAATACGATCGCCGCTGGGCGAGGTGACGACGTGCCGCACGGGCGCACCGACGTCCACCTCCACGTCGAGCGCAAAATCGCGCGTGCGCAGCGAGTAGACCTTCGATCCGGCGGAGAGGAACATGCGGTCGGCAACGGTGAGTCCGTGTACGCTGGCCGAGTCGGCCGTGACGTCGAGGCGCATGCTATCCACGACGACACTGTCAGGGGGACGCAGGCGACGCAGCAGCAGATCGGCGGGATTTCGCGTCACGACCACCACTGATCCGTCGTTGAGCGGCACCAACTCGGCGGGTATCGCGGCAGGCCTGAGGGCCCAGCTGTCACCTACGGGCGTGTAGCGTGCGACCTCGCCGTCCGCGTTTACGGCGTAGAGGATCGCGCCGTCGGCGGAGGCGTGCTGCATCGCGCCTGCCGAACCGGGAATCGCCACCGCGCCGAGGCGCAGATCGAGTCGCACCGGGCGTCCGCTGGTATCGACGGCGGTGAGGTAGCCGTCGTCCGGGTTGTAGCCGAGCACCCGCGAGAGCGGAGGCAGCCGGAAACTCGATCGCCAGACGATGGAATCGAGGTTGGGATACTGGACGGCCGCCACCAACCCGCCGCCACGCGGAACGCGGAGCACGATCGGGTCGGGTCCGGCAGGAATGGAGGCGAGGGCACCAGAGGTGGCAGGGCGCTCGGAGCGATCGGCGCAGGCACCAACCAGCAGGAGGAGCGCCCACGCGAAGAGCGTACGCATCATCGAAAGTTACTGATGAAGCCCGGGCGCGGGGTAGGGTCTTGCGCGCCCGGGCGTCGCTCTATCCCGCGTCAGCGGTAGGCCCAGCGGAGTGCCAGAAGCTCGTCAGAAGCTCGTCAGAAGCTCGTCAGAAGCTCGGGCCAAACCACAGCGTGCCGAAGCCCCGCTGGTTGCGGCCGATGGGGAAGGCATAGTCGTAGCGAATCACCATCAGGCCAAACACGTTGATTCGTGCGCCAACGCCATAGCTCTGCAGCACCGAGCGGTATTCCGACTCTGGCCGGTCCGGCTGTTGGGACAGCCCGACCGTCTGGCCCTGACTCCACGCGACACCGGCGTCATAAAAGACCAGTCCTTCGATCGGCGGCAGACCGAAGTAGCCTCGGTTCATTCCCTTGCGCAGCAGTGGGAAGCGAAGTTCCGCGTTGGCGAATGCGATGCGCGAGCCGACCGCCACGTCTTCGGTGCACGACAGACCGCCGCCAATGCTACCGCACCCGATGCCCTGGTTGTCGCGATTGTATCCGCGAACGAAATCCGGGCGTCCCAGCCACTTCGGGAACACCGTCTCGTCGCGGCCCACCGTCACGCTGGCGAAGGCGCGCGTGGCGAAGGTGAGATAGTTGAAGATGATCGGCTTGTACGCGCGCGCGTCCACGAGATAATCCATCCAGCGCCACGTGCCGAACTGCGGCGTGACCTGCAAGCGCACGCGACGGCCGGAGAGCGGCCCGACAATGCCCATCAGGGTGTTGTCGGTGACAAACGCCGCGGTCGGCGACAGCGTGTTCACCGACAGCAGATTGCGCGTGGGCCCGCGTTCCCACGCCGATCCGAAGCCATTGAGGTCGACGATGCGCTGGAACGGGAACGACTGGTAGTCAATGTTGGAGAACGACGCGCCGAACTCCATGCGCGTGAATCGGTTGAACGGATAGAGCGCCGTGGCCGACAGCTGGCGCTGCACCAATCGCAGGTAGTTGATCGACTGGAGGAACTGTGTCTCGCTGACCTGCTGCAGATCCTGTCCACCGAACAGGTAGAATGGCTGCTGTCCCGCCGCGAGGTTGTACTGCAGTCGCCCACCGAGATTGGTGTAGCCCGTATAGATCTGCGCGTCACTGAGCTGACCGTTCAATCCGCCCGCGATCGCGAGCTGATGGTCACCCATCAGATCAGCGAGAATAATCGTCGTGTTGCCGTACACACCCTGACCGAATCCGCCCGCCTGCGCACCGACACTCGGTTGCGCGATGTACTCGGGTGCGAACTTCGCCTTGTAGCGATACCCGATCATCGTGGTCGTATCGGGCAGGTTGAAATCCGCGCTGTCGAGCAGCGCGTCAACCGTCACTGGTCCGGCCACACCACGCGACAGCACCACGGGCGGTACTTCGGCGGAAAGCCGCGTGCCGGTGGTTGGCGCGCGATAGTATGAACGACGCGAGAGCGAGGTATCGGCAGCCGTTCCCACGGGAAGCGATGCAGCACCGGTGAGCGACGGACGCATCGGCGTCGCGACCGTATCCGAGGGCGCCGGCGTGGCGTCGGCGATCACCACCGTGCTGTCGCGGAACGGAGCCTTGCGCAGCGCGCGCGGGTTGTTGATGCGCCAGATCGTGTGATCACCGCGCTCGTAGTAGACAAACGCCAGCGCGTCAGCCTGACGTGCCCATGTAATGGCCGGGCTGTACTCGGCGACGGCCGTAATAGCGCCAACGACGTTCGTCAGCTGATAGTGCTGCTCGTCGCGAAGGTCGAAGAGGAACAGGTTGGCGACGCCCGTACGATCCGAAACGAAGATCAGCGACTGGCCGTCCGGTGCCCACTGCGGATTGATGTTGATGCCGTCCTGATTGGGCAGCACGCGCACCGCGCCCGTCTCGACGTCCATCAGTGAGATGCGGAGCTTGCCGAAACGCAGCACCTCGAAGTCTGTATCGCTGCCGCGATCACTGGCAAACGCGATGGTACGACTGTCGGGTGACCACTGCGGATGCAAGTCACCATGCAGGTCGCGGTTCAACCGGCGTGCGTCGGTGCCATCGGCGTTGACGACCCACAGGTCCGTGATGCCACCGGACAAGCCAGAAAACACGATGCGCTGGTTGTCCGGCGAGAACGACGGGCTGAGCACCTGGTCCACAGGTGGCTCGATGCGGCGCACGACGCGGCGGCGCGCGACATCCATGAGGTACAGCACGTCCTTGCCGGCCCGCTGTCCCGTGAACGCGAGCAGCTTGCCGTCCTGCGAGAACGACGGCTGCGAATAGATGAATCGCAACTGCTCGAAATCGGGATTGGTGGACGACTTCACCAGTCGTGTGATCCGTTCACCCGTTTCGGCATTGGCCAGATACAGATCGGGGAACACTTCGCCCTTGAGCAGCGATCCGTACGAAATGAAGCTGATCAAATTGCCATCGGGCGACAGCGACGGTGCGACAAAGTAATTCTGGAAACCACCCGACAAGCGCTGCGACAGCAGCGGTTCCGCAAACTCACGAGGCCGATCATACGTGGCCACGAGCGGCAGATACTTCTGCTTCATGGCGTCGGTCCACTGCGTGCTCAAGTCATCCAGACCGTAGCCAAGTTCACGGCGGAACGCGCGCTCGATCCCGATGCTCGGAATCGCGTTCATGATCTCGGCGATCACGTCGTCACCCCAGCGCTGACCCACATACTGCCAGAGCGACAAGCCGTAACGATACGGGAAGTACTTGTCGGGCCGCTCCGTCATTTGCTGAATGGTGGGCAGCGTGTTGTTGAGCACCGCATCGCGCACCCACGCGTTGGTCCACGGATGGTCCTGGCCGATCGAGAAGTACTCGGCCATGCCTTCCATCATCCAGAGCGGCGGCCGCACCTGCGCCAGCGCGCCGAAGTTTGCGCCCGCACGTCCGCGCGAGAAAATGTCGTACTGGAATACGTGCACCATTTCGTGCTGGAACACGTGCTCGAAACTGCGCATGTCGCCGGTAAAGAACTGCGCCATGCGCTGCCGGATGAAATCCGTTACACCGCCGGTGCCTTCACCCAGTTCGCCGAACACGTTGCTTTGCGCAAAGTCGGCCGAGCTGCCGTAGAGCAGGATCGGCTTCTTCTCGGCGAACTGATGACCCATGAGGCGGGAAAGTCGCGCGTACGACCGCTCCGACATGCGGGCGGCGTGCTGCGCGACTTCTTCGATCTCCGGGTAGTAGTGTACCAGGAAGTGATCAGTCTCGATGACTTGCCACCGGAACTTGTCATACTGCACCTGGTTCTGTCCGAAATACATCTGCGCCTGCGCGCGTGCGGCCGGGAACAGCGCCGCCGCCACGGCTCCGATCAGTGCGCTGCGCATCGCGACCTGCGTGATCGTCCGTCGCATCACCGGGCTCCCTTGGTTGCGGGCTTCATTGCCAAAGGCACGGCATCACTCCACAGCCGCTCGAGCTGGTAGAACTGGCGCAGTGCGGGATGGAAGACATGCACCACGCAATCCACGAAGTCGAGTAGCGCCCACCGACCCTGGCTGAGTCCCTCGCTCTGGTGCACCGGCATGCCTTCCTGCTTCATCTCGTCCATGACGTGTTGTGCTACGCTGCGAACGTGCGTATCGGATGTGCCGCTCGCGATCACGAAAAAATCGGCCATGTCGGTGACGCCGCGCAGGTCGAGAATCACCACGTCGTCTGCCTTGAGCTCGGAAGCGAGGGCAGCGGCACGGCGGGCGAGCAATTCGGACTGCGGACGGGTACGGTCGGTCATGGCGGGCGGGACGAGGGGTTCTGCGTGGCTATACCCGGTGGGGACGGGAAAAGTGCCCGACGGCACACACGTTGCATCTACGCCGACGGCGCGCACAATGCGACAACACGTACACGTCGCGCGTCCCACTACCCGCATTACCCGCGGGACGCCTCACGAACGCAGCGTATGCAGCCGGAGCGCGTCGGGAATGCGCATCGGGAATGCGCGTCGGGAATGCGCGTCGGGAATGCGCGTCCGGAATGCGTCCGGATCGCAGCTCGGAGACGCTTCCGAAACGCGGCGCGGCCGCAATCCGCTGGCGATAGCGCCAACGCGAACTGCGGCCGAGAGCGACCAGACGGACTGCAAGCGCGGGCGACAGGGCCCGCGTTATGTACCGTCAGTTACTGCTTGATGACCCACACCTTGATTTCCGGCTTCACGTCGGCGTGCAACCGGATGGCGACGCGATAGACGCCGAGCGCCTTGATCGGCTCATCGAGCTCGATCTGACGACGCTCCAGCTTGAAGCCCTGCAGTTCGAGCTGGTGCGCGATGTCGCCGGCCGTGACCGATCCGAACAACTTGCCCTCTTCGCCGACGCGCGCTGAAAACGTCACCGACACATCGGCGAACTTCGCGGCGATCTCTTCGGCCGCGGCGACGCGCTCGGCTTCCGCCGCCACCAGACGCGCGCGCTCCTGACCGATGCGCTTGAGGTTGCCCGGCGTGGCCTGATACGCCAGACCGCGCGGCAGCAGGAAGTTACGGGCGTAGCCCGGCGAGACGGTCACGACATCGCCCGGGTGTCCGAGCTTGTCGATGGCATTGCGAAGAATGACTTCCATGGTAACTCCGGGCCGACGCGAGTCGACCAGTCAAGGGCGCGGATCCGGACGCAACGGACGGGCCGTGCGACGAAAATCACGCCAGGTATCACCCAGTCCGAGGCCAAGCGCCAGAACGGCGACGGTCGCGAGGACCTGAACGGGACCGAGTAGCGGAATACACAACAACACGAGCAACAGCGGCACAACCGCCCACCGGTCGGGGATCCACCAGAGTAGCACCCCCAGACCACGCAACGCGTGCAGCGCGCCAAACACCAGCAGCAGGTTGACGCCCATCGTCCACCACACCTCCAGCGAGGGCAGCAGCACCATGGTCGCACCAACCACCAAACCCCAGACCAACTGATCACTGAATCGAAATTGCGTCAGGCTCGCCAGCGGCGGACCCAGCCGAAATCTCGTGAGGCGATGCCAGGCGGCCCATGCGAGCGCCAACGCCGCCATCGTTTCCAACACCAGCAACGCCGGAACCACCGCCACCGGCGGCGACGCCTCCGCCAACTGCTGCGCCACTCGATTTCCGGTTTGCGCGACCGCGGGCACTCGCGCGCCCAGCGCCAACCAAGCCGGATCAGTGACCCGCCCCTGCCACACCGTCAGCGCACGATCCCGGCGATTTGCCAGCTCCTGCGTGAAGGCCGCATTGAGCGAATCCAATCCGGGTCCGGACCAACGCGCACTGACCGACAGCACCACCACGAGCAGCAGCGCGGCACCAGCGATAGACAGCAACGCACGGCTCAGCAGGGGCCGAAATGACGACAGCACGCAAACCCAGCCGAACACCGCACTCACCAACAGCGACCAGCCGAACTCGAACGACCGAGGCCCTGCCGGCGAAGGAGGCCAACGCCAGACCCACAGGCCCAACGCGATCACCACCAGCACTGCCGGCAACAGGCGCCCGCCGCGCGCCCAACTGGCCACTGCGCAGGCACCGATCGCCGATAACACGAGCACGCCGAACGACTCGATCGGCAGCACCCACTGCACCGTGAGGCCCAGCAAGGCCAACGACGGCGGCCATGAGGCGACGAACGTCACCGCCACGGCACCACTCAGCGCGAGGACCAACCATCGCCACCCGCGCTCACCTGGGGCGGTGACGACCGGCGTGCCCTCGGCCGCCGTGGTCACATCAACCCTGCTGCCCCTTGACGTACGGAAGCAACGCCAGGAACCGGGCCTTTTTCACTGCCTTGGACAGCTGACGCTGATGGCGCGCGTCGACGCCGCTCAGACGGCTCGGCAGGATCTTGCCGTAGTCCGTGATGAAGCGGGCGAGCAGGCGGTCATCCTTGTAGTCCACAAAACGAATGCCGGCCTCCGTAATGGGGCAGGGCTTCTTGGGGCGGCGCATTATTCGTCATCCTCGTCGTCGTCGTCATCCAGAGCGGCACGGGCGGCCAGCTCTTCATCGCTCAACTGGGGCGCGCCGAGCACATGCTCGACCAGCGACACCATGTAGCGCACGATACTGTCATCGAGCTTGAGCGAGCGCTCGAACTCAGGCAGCGTCGCCGGGGCGGCCTGCACCTTGGCGATCGCGTAGTAGCCAGCCTCATGCCGTCCGATCTTGTAGGCGAGCTGACGACGGCCCCAATGCTCGATTTCGGCCGGTTCCGTAAGTTCGAGCAGCGCCTGATGCTTCTCGAGCTTCTCGGCGATTGCGGCATCTTCGAGCGCCGAATCGATGATATAGACGATTTCGTATGGACGCGTGGGCGCCATACGCATCTTGTGTGTTGCCACTCGGCAGTTCTCCCTGTGGTCGTGACCGTTTGGTCGGTTGGCCCCCCGGGGCTGCCGGATTCCGGGAGGAGGGTACCTCAGCCTTGTGCTGCTGGTAACCAATAGCCCCTCAAGTTAGACCGGAATGGACAGCGGGGCAAGGCACGTTCGCGCTCGGCCGGTCCGGCGTTCAGTTTTCCCCGAATGTGTGGTCGCTATGGCCTCTCGTCTCCCTCGCGCCTGGTGGAGCTGCCGCTCGATGCGGCGTTGCTCGCCGATGCGGTCGCGTCCGATCCGCGGTGGAACATCACGCCGTCGCAGTCGGTGCATGCGGTGCTGGCGGACGACGACGGCCCGAGGGCCGCGCGCGTGCGGTGGGGACTGGTGCCATCCTGGGCCAAAGACCCGAGCATTGGAACGCGCATGGCCAATGCGCGCGGCGAGTCGGTGCGCACCAAGCCCTCGTTCCGGAAGCCATTCGCCTCGCGGCGAGGACTGGTCTTTGCGGACCTGTTCTACGAGTGGCAGAAGCGCGACGACAGCACGCGCAAGCAGCCGTGGTGCGTGCGCATGCATGACGATGCGCCGTTCGGCTTTGCCGCACTCTGGGATATCTGGCGCGACCGGGAGTCAGCGGAAGGAGACACGGAGTTGCTCACGTGCACGCTGATCACCACGTCAGCAAATGAGCTCGTGCGTGAGATCCACGATCGCATGCCGGTGATCGTGCCGCCCGAGCGCTACGCGACATGGCTCGATGTCGGCTCGGCGCTCGACGACGTGGAGTCACTGCTGGTGCCGTATGATGCGCGCGTGATGCGCGCGTATCCGGTAAGCACATGGGTGAACAGCCCGGCGCACGATGATGCGAAGAGCGCCGAGCCGCTGGTTGCAGACGTTGCAGGGGTTGCGAACGAGACCGGTTTACTGCCGACCGACTGACGATGCGCGGCCGTCGCGACCGGGCGGCAGCTTGTAGTCTTCGAGGTACAGGTTGATGGAGCCGATCTTGAGATTGGTCTTCATCTGCACCATGAAGCGGTATTCGTCGTCGGATATCCACACCTCGGCCTTGCCGTCCTCGGAGAAAATGCCGCGCGACTGAAACGTGGGGCGCAGCACGACGGTCTTGAACTCGCCCGCCGGCACCTTGATCGTTTCACGACGCAACACCGTGATGCGCACCGGATTGGACTTGGGGTTGAAGTAGCGCGGCACTTCGTACGTTTTGCCGACTTCGAGCGGAATCGTTCGCACAAAATACAGGAACGAGCCGTCGTCCAGCGGCAGGTTCACACTCGGCTCCTCGTCCTTGTCGCCTTCGCGAAATACGGCGCGCTCCGGATACATCTCATACAGGCGCGTGCGCTTGTATCCGCCTTCCGAAATGCGCTGGTGGAAACGACGCGAGCTGAGATTGAATACATCGAACCAGCTTTCCATGCTGTCGTCGACACGGAAGAACGGGATGCCGCCCTTGATCGTGAACACGGTATGCCATGAAGGACGGCCACGTACGTCGACGATTTCCTTGACTTCCATGACGCCCGTGCCGACCGACTTCCACGAAAACCTGACGTCGTACTGCAACCGCTCGCCGACGGTGAACGGCACCTCGGCCATACCCGGAATGAGGGACGGGTAGGGCGAACGCAGCTGCGACTGCGGCAGCGCTTGCGCGCGCACACCGGCGCTGCTGCCCTGCGCCGCGGCAGTCCCGGCGAGCAGTGTCAGCATCGCAGTGCCGGCAACGACGACGGCGGCGAGCAGTCGACGCAGCTCAACCACTCCGATCAATCGTCGCAGCTCGGAGGGCGCATGGGCAGTGATGTGACGCACAGGTTCTGTCATATTGAGTAGAGACACGAAGCGGATTGTCGAAGTCTGGGATGCGCTGAGGCTACGCGGCGAGTCCACGAGGCGCGACACGACGGTTCTACCCTGACTGCGTCAAAGGGTGCCGATGCCCGACGCGCGTCAGATCGGCGTCGGGGCGGGCGACACTCGCTCCGTCACACGTTGAAACGGAAGAGCAGTACGTCGCCGTCGCGCACGAGGTATTCCTTGCCTTCGCTTCGGACCACGCCCTTTTCCTTTGCGCCCTTCCAGCCGCCGTGCGCGACAAACTCGTCGTAACCGACCGTTTCGGCCCGGATGAATCCGCGTTCGAAATCGGTGTGAATCACTCCCGCTGCGGCCGGCGCGGAATCACCACGGTGAATCGTCCACGCTCGCACTTCCTGCTCACCGGCGGTGAAGTAGGTCTGCAAGCCAAGCAACTGATAGCCGGCCAGAATGAGCCGATCAAGACCCGCGCTGTCGATGCCAAGCGAGGCGAGGAACTCAGCGCGCTCCTCCGGCGGCAGCTCAGCCAGCTCCGATTCGATCTTCGCTGAGAACGGCACAATCTCCGCATTTTCATTGCCGGCGGCGACTGCCTCTCGAAGGTTGCGCAGCAGCGGACCTTCGTCACCCGCCAACTCGGCATCGGTGACGTTCGCGGCGTACAGCACGGGCTTGGCGGTGAGCAACTGTAGTCCCTCGAGCTGCTTGAAGTCGTCGGCCGAGAGACCAGCGCGCCACAGCGGAGTGCCGGCGCTCAGCGCAGCGTTGGCGCGCTCCAGCGACGGCAGCTCAGCCACGGCGTCCTTGTCGTTCGCACGCGCCGCCCGCTTGGTCTTGTCGAGCTTTTTTTCCACCTGCGCGAGATCGGAGAGCGCGAGCTCGAGCTCGATGATTTCCTTGTCGCGCGCCGGATCGGGATCACCCATGACATGCGTGACGTCGGGATCTTCGAAACAGCGGATGACGTGCACGAGGGCATCGGTCTCACGGATGTTCTGCAGGAACTTGTTGCCCAGTCCCTCGCCCTGCGCCGCACCCTTGACGAGGCCGGCGATATCGACGAACTGCACGGCGGCCGGGACGGTGCGCCTGGGCTGCACAATGCGCGCGAGTCCGTCGAGTCGACTGTCGGGAACTTCGACCATGCCGATGTTCGGGTCGACGGTGCAGAAGGGATAGTTCGCGGCTTCGGCCTTGGCGGCGGTGAGCGCGTTGAAGAGCGTGGACTTGCCGACATTCGGGAGTCCGACGATACCAAGTTTGAGCATGAAGCCGGGGGTGCCAGTGAGCGTCGGTGATGTACCGACAATCCCGCAATCTAATCGCGGCGAAACGGTGAATCGGCGCGGAATCGGCTGGGGGTGGTGTTTGGAGGTTTGGCTTTTGGGCTTCCGACGGTTGGGCCCGGAATGCGGTTTTGGGCGGTTCGGCTCTTGGCGCTTGGGCCTGGGCGTGGGCCTGGGCCTGGGCGTGGGCGTGGGCCCAACGGGTGGGAGCCGAACGGCCCAACCTGTATCGTGGGCCTGACGGGGCTGAGCCCAACGGGTGGACAGCTAGCGATTGCGCGCGAGATGGATTGGTGATGGTGTCAAAGCTGGTGCGTGCAACAACGCTGCATGCGAGATTTTCGACAGCTGGTCGTGTGGCAACGCGCGCATGCGCTCACACTCGTCGTGTACCGCACGAGCGCCCGCATTCGCCCGCGCGACTTCCCTGGTCTGGGATCGCAGCTGCGTCGCGCGGTAGCGTCGATCCCAGCCAATCTGGCCGAGGGCACCGGTCACTCATCTCGGCGCGAGTTCGCGCGCTTCGTGCAAATGGCGCTCGCGTCGGCTGCCGAAGCGGAGTACCACCTGCAGCTCGCGCATGACCTCGGAGCGATTACCCCCGAGCTCTCGCAACGGCTGCTGCGTGATATCGCCGAGTTGCGCCGGCAACTCGCTGCGCTGCTCGGCCGAGTACGCGACGAGCTCGAACGGCTCGGCGAACAACGCCCGCCGCACGCACCCTGACCACCCCCCCCGTTGGGCCTCACCCCGTCCGGCCCAGTCAGCAGGCGTCCGACCATGCGCCGGCGCGTTCGGCGGTTCGGCTCCCACCGGTTGGGCTGCTGTGTCCCGGCAGCCGGGCCCAACGGGTAGGAGCCGAACCGCCCAACTGAGGATCGGTTGCGGCAAGCCAGTATGGAGGGGCCGGACGGGCTGGAGCCCAACGGGGAAAGAACAACCCCCGCCGGATGATTCCGGCGGGGGTTGGGTGAGCTGAGACCGGTGTTGCGTGACGCGATGACTTACGCGAGGAACCACGGCGCGAGTACCAGGCTCACCACGCTCATGAGCTTGATGAGGATGTTCATTGCTGGGCCGCTCGTGTCCTTGAACGGATCGCCGACCGTATCACCGACCACGGCCGCCTTGTGCGGATCGCTGCCTTTGCCGCCGGCCAGTCCACCTTCGATCGCCTTCTTGGCATTGTCCCAGGCACCGCCGGCGTTGGCCATGAACAGTGCCATCATCACACCAGTGACCGTTGCACCGGCGAGCACACCGCCAAGGGCTGTGACACCGACGAACTTGCCGACGATGACCGGCACCAGGATGGCTACGACGCCCGGCAGCACCATCTCACGAAGCGCGGCCTTGGTCGAGATCTCGACGCAGCGCGCCGAGTCCGGCTTCACTCCGGGGAGTCCCTCGAGCAGACCCGGGATTTCGCGGAACTGGCGGCGCACTTCTTCCACCATGCCCTGCGCGGCGCGGCCCACCGCCGTCATCGTTTGTGCACCAACGAAGAACGGCATCACGCCGCCGATGAACAGGCCGATCACCACCATTGGGTCGATGAGGTTGAGCGTTTGGAGACCCACGGCTGCAGCGTAGGCCGAGAACAGCGCGAGCGCGGTGAGCGCCGCCGAGCCGATCGCGAAGCCCTTGCCGATGGCGGCTGTTGTGTTGCCGAGCGCGTCGAGTCCGTCGGTGATCTTGCGAACTTCGGGTCCGAGGTGGCTCATCTCCGCGATGCCGCCGGCATTGTCGGAGATGGGGCCGTACGCGTCGACCGACATCGTCACGCCAACCGTCGCGAGCATGCCCACCGATGCAATCGCGATGCCGTAGAGGCCGGCCACCGAGAAGGCGACGAAGATCGCGCCGCAGATCAGCAGCACCGGCACGATGCAGCTTTCCATGCCGATGGCGAGGCCGGCGATGATGTTCGTGGCCGGGCCCGTCTTGGACGATTCCACGATGCGACGCACCGGTCCCATGGCGGTGTAGTACTCAGTGACCAAGCCAATCGCGATGCCGGACACGCTGCCGGCCAGTACCGCCCAGAACGGTCCGAGGGCCGGCAGCAGCGTGCCGTCGGCGCGGGTCATGTCGAGCGGGAATTGCCGCGTGATGAAATAGGCGAACGCGAGGAAAAGGCCCGCCGCGATGAACGTCACCAGGCGCAGCGCGTTGGCCGGGTCACCCTTGGCCAGCACGCGCATGGCGAGAATACCCATGAGCGATGCCACGAGACCGGCCACCGTGTAACCGATGGGCAGAAGCATGGCCGTGAGACGCGTGCCTTCCGGCACCAGCAGCGATGTCGCGGCGAGTGCGATCGTGGCGATGATGCCGCCTACGTAGCTCTCGAAGATGTCGGCGCCGAGTCCGGCCACGTCTCCAACGTTGTCGCCCACGTTGTCAGCGATCGTGGCAGGGTTGCGCGGATCGTCCTCCGGAATGCCGGCTTCCACTTTGCCGACGAGGTCAGCGCCAACGTCTGCCGCCTTCGTGTAGATGCCGCCACCGACGCGCGCGAACAACGCGATCGACGAGGCGCCCATGGCAAATCCGGAGATGATTTCGGAGAACAGCTTGGCGTTGCCGGTCATCTCGTCGGGAGCGACGAACATGATGATCACCGCAATACCGGCGAGTCCGAGCGACGCGACGGCGAGGCCCATGATCGAGCCGCCGCCAAAAGCGACATTCAGCGCGGCCGCCTGTCCCGAAGCGCGCGCCGCTTCGGCCGTGCGTACGTTGGCGGCTGTCGCGCCCTGCATACCCACCCAGCCCGCGGCAATGGAACACAGCCCGCCGACGATGTATGCAATCGCGGTCTTCGTGCCGATGGCGAAGCCGAGCAAGCCGGCCACCACGAGAAGAAACGGAATGAGCACCACATACTCGGCGCGCAGAAACGCCATGGCGCCAACGTGGATCTCCCCCGCGAGGTCCTGCATCACCTGATTGCCAGGGGATTTCTTCTTGACGCCGAAGAAGGTGAGAATGGTAACGAGCAGGCCGATGCCGCCGGCGCCTAGCGCAATCAGAGGAAGATTGTCGAGCATTGGGAAGTGGTGAAGGTGAGTCCAGTGTTCACGACCACAGCCCCCGAACATAGCGCCTCGACGCCTCGGGGGCGACTCCCGGTGGTCACCAATTCGCCGCGAGCCCCACCAGAAACTGACCGTCGTTGTAGCGACGGGCGCCTCTGGACACCGCCTCGCTGTCGTAGTTGTCGAGGAAGCTCACCGTGAGCGCCGTGCGACGGGACAGCCCCACCGCGAGTTCCGTGCTGCTCTGCACCACGAACTGATCGATGGCCGCCGCACTCGGCCGCCAGAAGGTGATGTGGGAGAGCCGGGTGCGGTCACTGAAATTGCGGCGGATGCGCAGTCGGGAGGACCAGCGGGTGAGCCGGCTGGTGACCGCGTCGGCCGCATCGGGCGTCACTCGCTCGTCAAGCAGCGCCACGCTCACGCTCACCTCATGGTCTTCGGTACGGAGCGCGGTGTACTTGACTCCCACGCCAGTGTTGTAGCGCCGGGCAAGACGCTTCTCGAGGCTCGATTCGAGGGTCGCGAGCAGGAACGGCGACCACCTCGCCTCGGGACGCCAGTCGGCCGTGATCGAGCCAAGCCAAAGGCGCTTGACGACTCGCCGTGGCTCGTCGACGAGCGAGGCCTCGCCGTATAGCGTCTGCAGGCTGGCGCTGAACTCGAGCAGGGAATCGGCGCGCACCAGCGACGTGCGCGTGCCAAACGCGCGCTGCTCCGTTTCGCCGAACAACAGGCTGCCGTTCAGCTGCGCCGTGCCGCTCCAGCGCGATGCCTCAGCAGCTGACTGCGCGTTCAACACTCCGGTCGCAACTCCAGACGCGGCAAGCGCTGCGAGTGAGAGCACCGCTGAGGCTACGCGCGACGATCTCTTCAGCGCCCGCTCTCCTCGCTGCTTCGCACTCCGACAGCGTCGGACCCGCGCTGAGCCGGGAAGTCCGGAATGGGCTGGCCCTCGCGGAGCAACTTCGTCACGAATCGTTGGCCCTCGGATACGCGTTCGATCTCCACCGCGACGGAGTCGATCGCCTGTTCCAGCTGCGCGAAGCGGGTCTCCTGCTGCGCGTTGGACGCGACTATCGTGCGCCGTGAGCTGCGACGCCAGATGCTTCGCGCGACTGCGAGCGAGATGGGAATGAGCACCAGGAGTGCGATCAGTCCATCGGGCGGACCGTCGTTGCGCCCCGAGTCACCGCTGCCCGCGTCACCCGTGGACGACGTGCGCAGATTCGCCGACAGCGATGCGCGCAGCTGTGAGTTGTCAGCCATCTCCCGTTCGATGGTCAGGATGCGTCCGTCGAGAAAGGTCAGCCGCTCCTCCAGACCGGTTTGTACGGCGGGTGACGTCGCTTCTCCGATCTCTCGCGCGGTGCGGTCGCGACGGCCCTGTGCCGACTGCAACTGGTCGGACAGTCGGCTGCCTCTTGCATCGAGCGCCCGCAGTTGGTCTCGCGTCATTGGCACGATGATTCCAACGCCGGGCACGTTGATGCCGATGGGCGCGCCAGGAGTGGCCGCGAGCACCGGTGCGTCCTGCGGCGGCGCCGGAGGCGCTGGCGGCTGATCGGGAGGCGAAATGACCGCCGGCGGTTGCGTGGCCTGTCCCTGAGCGGCATCAGCCCGGACCGCCTGCGCCCGTGCGGCGGAGTAACGAGT
>JBBQNT010000043.1:0-19067 GCA_038330215.1 Gemmatimonadales bacterium | reverse complement strand
CACCGCGTGTTACCAGGTCGTCCACCAACACGCCGATGTAGCTGGTCTCTCGTCCGAGTACAAACGCACCGCGTTCATGAACCCAACGCGCGGCGTTGATGCCGGCAATCACACCTTGTCCTGCGGCCTCTTCATAGCCGGTCGTGCCGTTCACTTGTCCGGCAAACCACAATCCCGCAATCGCGCGCGACTGCAGTGTGCTGTCGAGCTGCGTTGGCGGATAGTAGTCGTACTCGATCGCATAACCCGAGCGCGTTACCCGCGCATGTTCAAGTCCCGCAATCGAACGCAATACCTCGAGCTGCACCGTCGCCGGAAGCGACGTGGACAACCCGTTCACGTACAGCTCGCGCGTATCGTGACCTTCCGGTTCCAGAAAGAGCTGATGGCGTTCGGCGTGCGGAAACTTCACGATCTTGTCTTCCACGCTCGGGCAGTAGCGTGGTCCCTGCGATGCAATCGCGCCGCCGTACATCGCACTCTCATCGATATGGTCGGCGATGATCGCCTTGCCCGGTGCATCGAGATACGTGATCCAGCACGGCATCTGCTCCGGATGTCGCGTGCGTTCACCGGTGCGCCGAGGTGTGTCCCAGAAGTGCGACCACGACCAGTCGTGTTCTTCCACTTCACTGGGCTGCACGGGCAGGTTGTCATAGCGCACCGATCGTCCATCAATCCGCGGCGGCGTGCCGGTTTTGAATCGTCGCGTTTCGAGGCCCGCCGCGTCGAGCTGCTCGCCCAGATGCGTATTGGCCGCTTCGCCTGCGCGTCCGCCGGCGATCTGGGTGTTCGTGCCGATGTGCAGTTTGCCGCGACCAAAGGTGCCGGTCGTGAGCACCACCGCATGCGCTGCAAAGCGTCGGCCTTCGAGAGTTTCGAGTCCGGTGATGCGCCGACCGTTGTCGTCGAGCAGGAGCCTGGCGACGGTGCCCTGAATCGTATGGATGCCCGCATGCTCTTCCACCAGCGTGCGCACCGCTCGTCGGTACAACCCGCGGTCACACTGCGCGCGCGGCGCCCAGACTGCCGGGCCCTTGCCCTGATTGAGCATACGGAACTGGAGCATGGCCAGATCGGTGGCGCGGGCCATGATGCCGCCGAGCGCGTCGACTTCACGGACCACCGTGCCCGTGGCCACGCCGCCGATCGCCGGGTTGCACGACATCTGTCCGATCGTTTCAAGCGCACTCGTGACCAACCCGACGGTCGCGCCAGCGCGTGCGGCGGCCACGGCCGCTTCAGTGCCGGCGTGGCCGCCGCCGACCACAAGCACGTCGAAGGTGGCTTCTGCGAGTGTGGAGTGGGGCATGACTGAAAAGTATCGCGGGTGGACGGAGTTGATGCGAACCGCGTCTCGATGACTGCGGTTGCGAAAAAACGGTGATGCTCGCGACGAGGCCTCAGTGCAGTGTGTGCGATGTGCACTTGCCAAAACTATTCCTCGCCGAGCAGACTATGCGTATGGCTGCTGTCCATCGTCGCTGGACCAGTGCGGATGTGCGTGCGCTCACGCGCGAGGATCGCGCGTGGCCGCGCTACGAGCTTATCGAAGGTGAGTTGCTGGTGACGCCGGCACCTCGCTTGGCGCATCAGGCGGCTGCGTTTGAGCTGTGTCGGCTGCTCGATGAATACCTCGCGGGTGAGCGCGTCGGTTTGGCGTTCCTGTCGCCCTCAGATCTTGCGCTGCGTCCGGGTTCCATCACGCAACCCGATGTGTTTGTGATTCCCGCCGAGACGTCCGCGGCCGGAAACGCGCTGGAGTGGAGCGATGTGCGATCGCTGCTGCTGGCCATTGAGGTACTATCGCCGAGCTCGTGGCGGTCGGATCGTGTGGTGAAGCGCGATTTCTATCTCGCGTCCGGCGTGTCCGAGTACTGGATTGTGGACCTCGACGCGCGAGTGATCGAGCGATGGTACCCCGAGCAGCAGACACCCGCGTTGCACCACGATCGCATTGTCTGGGCGCCGGGCGCGGGTGCCGGACTCGAGGTGAACGTTGTGGAGTTTTTCGACCGAATCGATGCGAAGCTGGGTCGACGTGTGCTCTAGCGCGTGACATCGCGCCGCAAGCCTCCGCCGATCGCATACACGTCGATCCTGCATATCTTTCAGCCATGCCCCTACGCATCGAAGGAACCGCCCCAACCCTGCTCATTCGCAAGGACGCGTTCGAGCGCGCCGAGCTCACGCGTCGTCAGTTTGATGAGGTCCTCAACCTGACGGACGAGGAGTTTCGCGTGGAGGGACCGCTCATTGCCGTTGGTCCGCTGGTCGGTGAGGACACGATCAGCGGTATCATTGAGGCTCTCGAAGAAGCGGGACTGGTGTACTTTGACGACTTCTTCGAGCTGAGCGGCAACTGGCCGGAGTGGCTTCGGGTGTTCGTGCAGGGGGAGTGAGCACAGCGGCGTGAACGGCGCGGCCCGTGCAAGAACGGGTCGGCGCCTGCCCGAAGTTTGAGCGACAGGCTACGCAATGCAAGCGAGCGCGAGTGTGGTGGATACGGCATCCGCAAGCGTATATTCCGGAATGAATCACAAGGATGCAGCGCGAGCGACGCGCGCGGAATGAGGGCCGTCGGGGGCACACGGTGACCGAGCATACCGATGCACACCTCGTGCCGGTGGACGCCGCGCGCGTGCAGCAGATCACCCGGCCCGATCCGCAGCTGTGGACGTTGTACATCATTTACAGCGTGCTCGCGAACGTGGCGCTCCCGTTTGCGATTCTGCCCCTGTATTTCAGGTACAAGACGCTCCGCTATCGCTTTGACGACGACGGTGTGTCGGTGTCGTACGGATTGATCTGGCGCCGAGAGACATACCTCACGTATGCGCGCATTCAGGACATTCACGTCACGCGCAACATCTTTGAGCGGTGGTTGGGGATCGGCACCGTGAAGATTCAGACTGCGTCGGGCAGCGCGGCGGCGACGGAGTCCATCGTCGGGCTCACGGCGTTTCAGGAAGTGCGCAACTATTTGTACGCGCACATGCGCGGACATCGTGGTGCGAGGCGGTCGGGTGCGATCTCCCACGGCGCGCCGGGCGCTGCGATCGGCGCCGGGAGCGCGCAGGTCCTGCGTGCGCAGCCAGTGCACACGACAAGTGGCGAAGTGCTCGCGGTGGATGCACTCACGGGCATTCGCGGCGAGTTACGCGCCGTGCGCGCGTTACTCGAGTCGCAGCAGTCAAACGCGCAGCAGTCAAACGCGCAGCAGTCGAATGCGCGCCAGTCGAACGCGCACGACTCGGAATCCCCGGATGTATGAATGGCTCAAGGGGCTCATCCTGCCGTGGCTGCGCGTCGATGACAGCGAGCCGCACCCGCCGGCCGGTCACGATGCGCACGAGATGCTGCGCATCGAGCGTGCGGACGCGGGGTTCCTGCGGCTGAGGCTGTTCCAGTGGCGTCTCTACGCGCTTGCGTGGGGACTGGGCATCGCGGTGCTCAGCGTGGCGCTGGTGATTTCCGATTGGCGGCTCGTGCTGCTTGTGATTCCGCTGCTGTTCGTTGCGGTGGCCAAGGCCGCCACGTTGTACGTCACCACGCGTCTCGACTACGAGATGCGCTGGTACGTCATCACCGATCGCAGTTTGCTCATTCGTGAAGGCGTGTGGAACGTGCAGGAGACCACGCTCACGTTCGCCAACGCGCAGAACGTGCGCGTGACGCAGGGTCCGCTCGAGCGATTCTTCGGCTTCTCCAACGTGGAAGTGGAAACGGCGGGCGGCGGCTCTGGCGATGCGACAGGCGCGGGACATCGAGCGCGTCTGCGCGGGCTGGCCAATCCGTACGAAGTGCGCGGCGTGATTCTCGACGTGATGCGCCGGCATCGCACTGCGGGACTTGGCGATCCTGATGACCTGGAATCGCCGCGAGTGCTCGAAGGCGGCGGCGATGTGCAGCGACTATCGGATGGCGGCGCCGCGGGACGTGTGACGTCGTTGCCCAGTGCGCTGCTGGGGGATGTGTGGGCGGAGGCGCGCGCGCTTCGGGTGACGCTCGAGAGTGATGGCTCATGTTGACCTCCGTCAACTACAACCACCTGCGGTACTTCTGGACCGTGGCGCGCGTCGGCAGCGTGTCGGCCGCCGCGCGCATTCTCAATCTCACGCAGCCCACGGTGAGTTCGCAGCTGCGGCAGTTCGAGCGCACGATTGGCGCGGCACTCTTCAACGGTGAGGCGCGTGATCGGCATCTCACCGAAGCCGGACACCTGATGTTCCGGTTTGCAGAGGAGGTGTTCTCGCTCGAGCGCGAGGTGCACGACGCGTTCTCCGGCCTGCCAACGGGCCGCTCGCGCTCGCTGCGGGTGGGGGTTACCGATGGTATCCCCAAGCTGCTCGTGCACCGCTTTCTCCTGCCGGCGCTGCGCTTGCCGCAGGCGCCGCAGCTTGTGGTGCGTGAAGGCTCCACGGAGTCGCTTCTGGCGCTGCTGGACGATCGCGCGCTGGACGTGGTGCTGCTTGACGCGCCCGCCACCGGGCGAATGACTGGGCGCGCGCACGCTTTGGGCGCGTCGGATGTCGCGCTCTTTGGCAGTCCCGAGCTCGCCCGCAGCTTCCGGCGTGGCTTTCCGGCGTCGCTGCAAAGCGCCCCCATCTTGATGCCGCCGCAGGGCACCGTGCTGCGGCAAGCTCTGGACGCCTGGCTTGCAGTTGAAGGGCTGCAACCTCGCATCGTGGCCGAGGTGGATGACAGTGCACTGCTCAAGGAGCTGGGCCGGACAGGACTCGGCTTGCTCGCTCTGCCGACGGCGATCGCCGTGGAAGCGCGTGCGCGGTACTCGCTGCGGCAGGTGGGTGTGGTGGAAGGCGCACGCGTCATGTACTACGCTGTTGCGCTGGGACGCAAGCTCGAGAACGAAACGTCCCAGCTGATCGACGCCATGATGCAACAGCAGTTGGCACTCTGACGTCTAGGAAGCGGGCGGGCGCGCCGTTCGCCAGTAGTAGTGGGCCTGTTCCGCGCGCCCAACCGCCGAGAACAAGCCGGCTAAACGGATGCGTACGTGCACGCCCGCTCCGGTGCGCAGTGCATCACCGGCTTCGGCCAGCTCCTGACAACAGTCATCGTGAGCGCGTGAGAGCATCGCGATGGCATGCAAGTTTTTCCGGCGCACTTCCGGCGGCAGCGAATCGAGCAGCTGCTCAAGTCCACGTGTCGCGCCTGTGAGATCCTCCGCAATGCGGTCCAGCGCGGATTGCAGTCGCGACGCTTCGTGCTCCGGATCATCGTCCTCCGATTCCGTGCGAGGTGCCGTGACGGCGTCCCTGGCGCGACTCGCAACGGCCATGTGGTAGTCCTCAATCCGCTCATGGTACACATGCACGGGATGGACTGACCGGGTTGGTGGGTGCTCCAGCAGTTCGCGGGCGGAACTGTACGGGAAACGGGCACGCATATCCTTCTCCGTTGTCGACAGGTGGCATCAGTGCATTCAGGCTGTGCTGCACAGTCTGCACGACACCTTGGCCGTCGCCAAATCGAAGAAATCGCAGTGAGTGCGAGAAAAAATCTTCAGTAGCCTGCTCGCGACGGACTTACCGAGTGGAGACCCGGGAGGAAGGAGCCAACGGCTCTACACAAACATCTCCGGACTGATCTCCAGCGACACCTCGGAGATCCGATGCGCCGGAATGCCGCTCCGGCGCGCGTGCTCGAGCACGGCTTCGGGGTTCGGCGCGATGTACTCGCAGTAGATCTTGCCCTCGGCGTCGGACACATAACTTTTCACCCACACAACCTCCGGCATGCCCGCGAGCACGGAGTTCGAACTGCGTCCGGCGGCGTGCAACTGCTCCGGCGTAAGGGACCCGACGTTGCGTTCAATGATGTAGCGCGGCATGGTATCTCTCGAGGGGCTGGGGTTGTCGTGACCACTACAATGATGTTGGGGAAAGCGCACTCAGCAGCGCCGGATCGTCGAGTTCATGCGCGATGCGCATCGCAGCGTCCGCCGCATCGTTCACTTCATCCGGATGGTCGAGCAACATGTTGGCGTGCGCAAGTCGCTGGTACATCCAGCCCTCACCGCGCCGGTCGGCAAGCTGCACACGCAACTGCAGCGACTGCGAAAATCGTTCACGCGCTTCGTCCAGTCGTCCACTGGCAATCGCGACGTCACCCAGCGTGGCGAACGCATGCGCGCGCAGCAACAGCTCGCCCGTCTGCTCGGTTACACGCACCGCCTCGACCAGCGCGGTGCGCGCCTCATCCCATCGCCGCAGCTTGTGCAACGACGCGCCGAGACTGTTCAGGATGAGCGCTTCATGCACACGGTCGGCGCCTTCGCGGCAAAGGCGAAGCGCGAGTTCATAGTGACGCACTGCATCGCGGTAGTCGCCGCGCTGCCAGTGCACGATGCCAAGCGCATTGCGTACCGTGAGTTCGCGCCTGCCATCACCGACACGACGGGCCAGCGTCAACGCGTCCTCGTACCGCGCGATCACCTGCGCCGGCTCCACGCCGAGTCGGCGTTCGCAGCGCGCCAGCCCTTCCAGTGCTTCCGCTTCACCGGCACGGTTGCCAGCCGCGTTGTGAATCTCCCGTGTACGCTCCCAGCTCGATCGGGCTTCGTCGAACGCTTCAAGCCGCTCGTGCGCCAGCGAGATGCGTCGCCACATGAGCGCCGTGTTGACGTGATCCTCGAGCTGTGCAAACAACTCCGCGGCGCGATGCAGGTGCGGCAGCGCCTCAGAATAGCGAGCGAGGCTCACCAGCACCTCGGCGAGCGAATGACTCGCGTGCGCCGAACCCTCCGCGAAGCGCGCCTTCTGATTGATATCGAGTGCCTGCCGGTACGTGGCAAGCGACTCCTCGATGTGACCCTGCTGCAACTGAATGTGCGCGATCGCCGGCAGCGTGAAGCTCGCCACCACCGGATGACGATGCTCGAGTCCTTCGCGCATGATGCGATTGAAATACTCAAGCGCGAGGTCGTAATCGCCGAGGTCGCGGTGAACGGTGCCGATGACGTTGAGCAAGGCACCGTAGCGCACCGGATTGTCCGTCGCCGCAGTGCGAAGCAACGCTGCTTCGAGAACGGTGAGCGCGCGGGGAACATCGCCCATCGCGCGCAGGATGTTTGCCATCGTGGCCATGTCACCGGCTTCCGCGCGCGTGTCTGCAGCTTGCCGACCGAGTTCGAGTACGCGTTCCACGATGGATAGTGCATCGGCGTGTCTCCCTTCATGGGAACGCAAGAGCGCGATGCTGCGCAGCGCGTTGCGCTCCCCTACTGAGTCCGCGCGTTCACTGGAAATGTGCAGCGCGGTTTCGAGCGCGCGCTCGGCAGCCTCGAAACGACGCAGCAGGGTGAACGCATCACCCTGACGCAGGTAGGCCTGCGCCAATCGTTCAGATGGACCGAACGGTGCCAACAGCCCAATCAATCGCTCCACCAGTTCGAGCTGCCGATTTCGCATGCCGAGCGTTTCCGAAAGGCGCTCCTGCCGCAGCAGCACGTCCGCTTCGAGATCGCGGCGTGTATCGTCGTCCGGAAGTTGCGCCAGCCAACCCTCGACGCGCTCGAGCGTATTCAGCGCGTCGGCGTTCTGATTGAGACCAATCGTGCGATCGGCCGCCTGCACACCGTACCGCACAGCTTCCACCCACGACTCGGCGCGACCGAAGTGATGCGCCAGCCGATCGGCATGTTCATCCAGGCGCGTTGCATAGCGTGCCTCGATCGCATGCCCGACAGCGCGGTGCATCGACGCGCGTTGATGTTCGAGTAGACTGTCGTACGCCACTTCCTGCGTGAGCGCATGCTTGAAGCGAAAGAGCGGTTCAGGTACCACACTGATCTGCTGCACAAGTCCGGACGCCTTGAGCCGTTCCAGCGCCTGCGGCAGCGTCTCTCGCGCGGTACTCACGGCTTCCAGCACACCGCGTGTGAAGTCACGCCCGATCACCGAGGCTATGCGCAGCGCATCGAGCGCCTGCGAATCGAGACGGTCGATGCGGGTACGCAGCACTGCCTGCACGGTCTCCGGTACCAGCAGCTCGGTGCCATTCTGCGCGGCCGACGCCTCACCATCTCGCACGGTGACGGCGCCAACTTCACGCAGCGCCTCGCACACTTCCTCGAGAAAGAATGGATTGCCACCCGTTCGCTCATGCAACTGCTGTGCGAGTTCGGGCGCAATGCTAGTCGCGCCGAGCACACCGCGTGCGATGGCGGCGGTAGCAGAGTCCGTGAGCGGCGTGAGGTGCAGCATGCGAAGCTGCTCCGCGTTGCCCCATTCGATGGTTGCATCGGGGCGCGACGTTGCAACGAGCATCAACGGCGCGTTCGCCACCACTTCCGCGAGTTGCCGGAGTGCGGCGCGTGACGCTTCGTCCGACCAATGCCAGTCTTCGAGCAGCAGTAGTGTGGGCTTGTCACATGCGCTGAGTGTAAAGAGCGCTGCGATCGCCTCGAGCATGGCGCCCTGAAAGAGATCGCCGCGCACATGTTCGGGTACCGGGTATGCCGCACTCGGAATGGAGAGCAACGCGAGCAACAACGGCAGGAACTCGTCGAGCGAGCGATCAATGGCACGCGCGGATACCACCATCGCCTCGTGCCGTTCGGACGGCGTGCCACCGTCGGGCATGCCGAGCGATTCGCAGACGGCCTCGATGAATGGCGAGAACGGTGTGCTGCTGGCGTACGTGTCGCAGCGGCCGATGAGCACGCGCATTTCGCGCTCCACGGCGCCGCCTCGAAGCTCGCGCAGCAAACGGCTCTTGCCGACACCGGCTTCGCCCACGATCGCCGTGAAACCGCCGCTGCCGCGCACTGCACCATCCAACCGCAGCATCAGCTCGCTGCGTTCGTGATCGCGTCCCACGAACGGCGTGAGCGTTTCCAGCGTCGCGCTGTCCAGTCGCGAGCGCACATCGGTTTCGCCGAGCACCACGAAGGCGCTGATCGATCTCCCATCGGCCGAGCGCGCGGGTGAACGCGCTTCAGCAGTGCGGACATATGGTGTGACGAGACGCCTCGCCTCGGCGCTGATCACGATCGTGTCCGGATCGGCGGCGGCCGCGAGACGTGACGGGATCTCCACCGGCGCGCCGCTCAGCCGGTAGCGCCGGTCGGAAGCGCCCGCGTGCTGCACAACCACCGGCCCGACATGCACACCCATGCGCACGCGCAATGCAATCGGGAGACGCGCAGTGAGCGACGCGGCCAGCTCACGCACGCCTGCCTGCAGCGCGATCGCGGCCCGTACGCCAAGAAGCGCGTCTTCATCATGCGCAGCGGGCACACCGAAAAGCATGAGCAAGCCGTCACTCGAGCTCTGATTGAGCACACCGCCGTGCGCATGTGCGGCCGTTGTCGCCGCATCGCGAATCTGCGCAAATACCGCATCGGCCTGATCGGGACTCAGGCGGTCGATCAGGGCGTCATGTCCGTCGATGGTGCACGCCACCAGCGTTACCTGGCGCCGCTCGCCGCTGCGCGTGATGGCGGTGTCGCGCATGGTGTCGGCTGTGGAGCGCTCACCGTTGAGCGGCGTACGCGACGCATACGGAACGGAGATGCCGGCAGCGCAGGCCAGCAGCGCGTCGAGCAGTGCGGCTGCATCGGCGTATCGATCACCCGGTCGCTTGGCGAGCAGCGTGTGCACGATTGCTTCGACGTCCGGCGGCACATCGGTGCGCACTTCTGAGAATGGCGCCGGATCGGCCGACAGTGTTGCGGCCAGCAGCGCCTGATCCGCGCGTCCGCGAAACGGTCGCACACCGGCGAGCATCTCGTAGAGCACCACGCCCAGTGACCACAGATCAGTGCGATGGTCCACCGATTCGCCAAAGGCCTGCTCCGGACTCATGTATGCGAGCGTGCCGATGGCGCCCGTGGCCTGCGTGGCGGTGACATCGGAGAGCTTGGCGATTCCGAAGTCGAGGATCTTCACCAATCCGTCGGCGGTGATCATCACGTTCGCCGGCTTGATATCGCGGTGCACGATTCCACGATGATGGGCCTTGATCAGCCCGCGCGAGATCTCGCTGGTAATGCGCAGCGCTTCGGCGACGGGCAGCGGTCCCCGCGCGATGTGCTGAGCAAGCGCTTCCCCGTCGTAGCACGCCATGACGATGTGCAGCGTGCCATCGGGCGTTTCGCCGATCTCGTGCACGGTGCAGATATTCGGATGCTCGATCGCGGCCGCCGCGCGTGCCTCCACCAGAAAGCGCTTCTTCGCCGTAGGATCGGCACTCAGGTGCGGCGGCAGGAACTTGAGTGCGACCTCCCGGCCCAATCGCTCGTCGCTCGCACGATACACCACACCCATGCCGCCGCCGCCGAGTCGTTCAACGAGGCGATAGCGCGAGTGTGCGGGCAGCGACACCGTGGGGTCGGACAGCGATGCTCGCGCGGGCAGCAGCGGTGACATGACTTCGTCCACCAACTGATCGAGTACACCGCGACGCTCATGCGCCGCAAGCAATGTCCCCACCTCGGCGCGCACACTCGGGTCGGCTGAGACGCGCGCGAGGTACGACGCGCGGTCGGGCGGTGCCTGTGACAGCGCGTCCTGAAACAACGACTCGACCCTGGCCCACCGCTCGCCGGGATTCATTCGGCACTCAACTCGCGATTGAGCCACGCGCGCGCGGCCGTCCAGTCGCGCTTCACCGTAGCAGGCGACAGGTCAAGCGCCTCGGCGGTCTCTTCGATGCTCAGTCCAATGAAGAACCGGCACTCCACGATCTGACTGTGTCGCGGATTCAGCAGCGTGAGACGCGCGAGCGCCTCGTCGAGTGCGGCCAGCTGATCGACGTGCTGATCGACGGCGGCCATTTGTGCGTCTGCATGGTCGAGCGGTACCGCCGCTTCGCCACCGCCGCGCTTTTGCGCGCGACGCTGCTCGGCGTAGTCCACGAGCACCCGTCGCATGGTGCGCGCGGCCATTGCCAGCACGTGACTGCGGTCGCGCCACTGCATGCGATCGAGGCCTTCGAGTCGCAGAAAGGCCTCGTGCACCAGCCCGTCGGTCTCGAGCGTGTGTCCGTCCCCCTCGCCCGCCAACTGCCGGTGCGCGATCACGCGCAGGCGGTCGTGCAGCATGCCGAGCACCTGCTTGAGGGCGCTCGCATCACCGCCGCTGGCGACGTGCAGCAGTCGCGTGACATCACCCTGCTCGGGGACTTCGCTGACGGTCATTCAGGTGGGAATCAGGGGGAGCGAGCGGGCGAATGGCGAATCTGGCATGATCTGGGGGGTGGGACCAGCGGGGGCGCCTTCGGCGCCGAGGGCGCGGTGGTGGGGGAGGTCGCGGAGGGGGCTGAGAGGAGAGGCGGGAAAGGGGAGCGTTGTGGCTCATGGGTGGCTTAGCTCAGCTCATAAGGCGTCCGAGCAGCATCATGGACACGAACCAGAGCATCAGCAGCGCTGAGGTCGATGCGGCGATGGCGGCGGTGGCGATGCCCCATCGGTCAGGGTGCCAGAGGAGCACGGCGACGTTGAGTGCGACGCCACCCATCGCCTGACCGGCCAGCAGCCGCGGTGAGCTGGCGTTCTTGAAAGTATACGCTGCAGAACCCGCAGGGCGCTGGCTGGCGTCACTTTTCGCTCAGGCGACTGTGGGAGGCGAACCCGACTCCGCACGACGCCACGCGAGAAGCATCGCTGCAAGCAGCATCACACCATTCGCGCCCCACATACCGACCGATGGCGACACCACGAGTCGGTCGGCGAGCGTCTCGCCTGTCATCATGAGTGTGTAGTATCCGAAGACCACGATCAGGGTCGCGCCGATGACGAGCCATGTGCCGCCGCGCGGGAAGCGAAACGCGATCGCCATGCCGGCGATAGCCAGCACGATGCAGGCGGCTGGCAGCGCGAGTTTCTTCTGAATCTCGACCTCGAGCGAGGCAACGCGCTCGCGAGCGACCGGTTCGCTTGCAACAGCGACGTTGCGTACCGCCGTCTGCAGTTGTGGGATGGTCAGCGTGCGATCACTCGGCACGCCGATGCGACCTGACAGGACCGTTGCGAGCCGCTCGTTCGCACGCGGTACGATCTCGGCGGTCACCACCAGGGCGAGGGCCGCAACGCCTGTCGCCGCGGCAAGCACAGGAAGCACCAGCCGGCGCACGCCACCACGCTCGCGCCGAGCTGCCGAGAGCGTACCGTTCGCTCCAAGGCGCGTGAAGACCTGGAGCACAGCGAACAGCACTGCCATCGGGATCGTTATCGCCGCGGTGAACGGCAACCCCAGCAACAGGACCTCCGCGACCGTTCCGATCGTGGCTCCCCTTGCTTCAAGCGCAGGCCACTGATTCCGCGAGAACAGGAACAGGAAGGTCGACGTGAGCGCCACGAACGCAATGGAGAACGCATAGGCATGTCGGCGCAGCAGCTGCGCACGAGAGACATGCTGTTCCACGGGCGCTCCATGTGCTGTACGCACCTGTTCATACACCGCGCGCGAAACCACATCCCACAGTCCCGACGTGATGGCGAGTGTGCGATGTAGCCCTCCGCGCGCAGCGGCACGTTCGAGCTCGCGCGCGAACAGGGCTTCCATGTCGGGCCCGTGCTTGCGCCACAATTCGCTCGGCAGCAAACGAAGCGCCATTCGATAGACGCGCACCGCGTTCATGCTGCACCCAGTGCGAGCCGTGAACGCGCGACGCGCACGAGCGAGTCGAGCCGTGCTGCTTCGCGCTCGAGTGCGGTTCGTCCACTGCGCGTGAGCTGATAAAAGCGCTCACGACCCGAGATTCCTTCGGGACGCGCACTTTCGGCGACCTCCTTCAGCCACTTCAGCTCCACCAGTTCCTCGAGTGAACCGTAGAGCGTCGCCGGCCAGAGGCGCACGCTGCCGTCGCTCAGTTCGCGCACATCGTCCTGGATTGCGGTGCCGTAGCGTGGCGCGGCGGAGACGGAGAGCAGGATGAAGAAGAAGTGGGGTTTCATGGGCTTGGTCGGTCGCTGGGTACGCTTCATAAACTATTGTTGTATACTATGCAACCGTAGTATGACATGCAAGTCAGATTGCGGGGCAGCGTCCCACGTCCATGAGAACTTCTACTCCCTAAAGCGTCAGAATTGCCGCACTAGCCTCTCAAATGACCCGGAATGCGTCACTTATGCACCACAAGCCCGATTTCGGCTCAGCCTCAAGCAAAACAATCATTGGGCTGCCTTGCCGCCGGCTCGATACGACCCGCCTGAGCCGCAACATCACCAGTTCTTCGGGCGACACCACGTCAGCCGTTGCGCCTGGCCGCCCGCCACCGCTGCGGCGTCTCACCGGTCCACCGACTGAATGCGCGAAAGAACGCCGCGGGTTCGCTGAAGCCGAGCAGGAATGCGACTTCGCTGGCGGTCAGGTTCATGTCCGACAACAACAACTCCGCGCGTTCGCGACGCACTGCCTCGACAATCTCCGCGAAGCTCGTGCCCTCGACTGCGAGCCTTCGTTGCATCGTACGCGGCGTCATCGCCAACCGCCGTGCCACGAGCGACTGCTGCGCCTCGCCCGATGCCAGCGCGCTCGTCACCTCGCGTCTCACCTGCGTCGCCGTGCTATCCGTCTGCGGAATCGACGCCAGCAATCGCTCGTCCTGCTGGGCGAGATACGCAAAGAGTAGCGGATCATTGCGAGGCAATGAGCGGCCGAGCACTGACGCATCGAACGTCATCTCGAACTGCGCACCGCCCAACGCGACCGGACAGCGAAACCACTTTTCGTGCGCTGGCCGCGCACGCGATGGCGCCGAATCTCGGGCTGGATGGCGCGCGTCGACCGCACGGCCGTCGCTGAACATCGCGCATCGGTCGCTACGGTTCGCGGCGCAGCGACTTCATGAACGCATCGAAGCGACGGTCAGTGCGCAGTGCGGCAAAGCGTGGATCCCATGGCATGGTAAACAACCAACGCGAACCTTCATTACGTGCGCGCTCGAGCCAGACGAACGCCTCATCCGTCTCGCCAATGGCCCCAAGTGCAGCCGCGTGAAGCGCCAACTCCGGACGAGCACCTGCAATAGCCATCGAATCGATCAGTGCGCCGGCGGCTTCACGTTCGCCGAGCAGTGCGAGCACGAGCGCGCGATCGGTGCGTACGAAGTTGCTGCCACGACCCACTTCTGCCGCCGACTGCAATGCGGTCCGTGCCGCCGCGACGTTGCCCAGCAACGCCTCTGTGGTGGCCAGCCAAGTAGATCCAAGCACCGATGCGGGATCGAGATCGATCGCCGATTGTGCAGTGGCGCGTGCGTCCTGAAGCCGACCGGCCATCACCTCATAGCTCACCCGGTCGGTAAGCAGTCGACCAAACGTCGGATCGGCTTGCAATGCGCGTGTGCTCGCGAGCAGCGCTGAGTCGAGCTTGCCCTCCGCAGCCAGCACGTGCTGCATCGTTTGCTGTGTCACGGCAAGATCCGGCCGAGCGGCGAGTGCAGCGTCCGCATCGCGTCGCGCGGCGGCCAGGTCAGCATCAAACCATAGATGCACCACGGCGCGGATTGCGAGCAGGTCCGCATCGCCGGGCCGCGCAGCAAGCCCTTGCTCGAGTATTGCGCGTGCACGATCCCGTGCTGCGCGGGGATCTCCAGGTGCCATGCCGAAACCGCCGACGATGTTCACCATTGCCACACCGGCATACGCGGGGGCGAACGAACTGTCCCGCGCGAGTGCCTGCTCGAAGTAGCCGAGCGCTCTCGCGTTCTCCGGGCCCGACATGCGCTGCCAGTGATGCCGTCCGAGCAGATACAATCGCTGTGCCTCGCCGTCGCGTGTTGCACCCTGCGCGAGCGCACGTGATTCCGTGACCGACATGGACACGGGCACCGACGCGAGTACGACTCGCAGCAACGAGTCTTCCATGGCCAGCAGTTCTGCCGGCGTTCCCACCAGTGCGTCCCCCCACAACACGCGCGGTGGGTTCGCCTGCATGAGCTGCGCGCCAACACGAACTCGATCACCGGCCCGCGAGACGCTGCATGTGATCAGATGGCTCGCACCCAACTGCCGAGCGAGTGCGGCGGGCTGTGTTTCACCTGCGGCCGCAGCGACAATTTCACCGCGCGGCAGCACGCGCAGGTTGGAGAGTTGCGACAGACGATTGACCAGATTTTCACCGAGGCCTTCTGCTGCCCAGGCGAAACCATCAGCGCCAGTGTCATCTTCGCATGGCACAACAGCGATGACAGAGGGTGTTGAGCCGATCGCAGCTGCAGCGTCACTGGAGGCAGGCGTTCGCTTGGTATACAGAAAAGCGGCAAGGACGATAACACCCAGTCCACCAAGAACCATTGGCGTTCGAGGCACATGCCTGATTGTCTCCTTTGCAACAACATCGGGCTTCGCGCTACCATCGCCAACGACGCCAGCGTCGGTACCCGGAGAGCCAGAGCGCGACGCCATCGCGCCCGTGACCATCCCGCCCGCATGAGCGAGCGCTTCCTCAAACGACTCGGTCGTCGGAAACGGTCACCCGGCACCTTGGCCAGCGCACGCATCACGATCGCTTCAACATCCGGTTCAATGGCCGGTCGCAACTGCGTGAGCGACGCCGGTGTTTCCACCACGATGCGCGTGAGCAATGCCTGCAGCGTGGGACCGGAGTGTGGCGGCGCACCGGCAAGCATTTCGTACATGACGGCGCCCAACGCCCACTGATCACATCGCGCGTCCACGTCGGCGTCGCCGCTCGCCTGCTCCGGACTCAGATAGTGCGGCGTGCCGAGCAGCGTTCCGGTCGCCGTGAGTCGCCCCGTGTCGGCACGGGCTACGGCCAGCGCGATGCCGAAGTCAGCCACATACGCATTGCCGTCATGCAACAGAATGTTCTCGGGCTTGATGTCGCGGTGCACCACGCCGTGCCGATGCGCATATGACAGCGCTGCCGATACCTGTCGCGCGATGAGCACCGTGTCCCTGACGCCAAGCCGTCCTTCGCGTTCGAGTCGCTGCCGCAAGCTTTCGCCCGCGACGTAGGGCATGGCGTACCATGGTGTGCCCTCCACCTCGCCGGAATCGAACAGCGGCAGAATGTGCGGATGCTGCAGCGTCGCAGTGACGTTCACCTCACGCAGGAATCGCTCGGCCGCGAGTGTCTGCGTGAGCGCGGGTTTGAGCACCTTGAGCGCCACATCGCGGCCGAGTTTGCGATCACGCATCCGGCTGACGAACGCCATGCCACCTTCACCGAGTGTCGCGACAAACTCGTATCGCTCGGTAAGTGCGAGGTGGACAGCTTCGAGTGTGGTCATCGCGCGGGAGAGGCGGGTAGCGCGCGGATGCGGCGATTCCCCTACAGTGCGGCAGACAGTAGGCCATGGCAAGCAATCTCGCCTTCGCGCAATCAAAGGCGGGGGGCTACTTTGACATTTAAATGTCACACAGATATCGTACGTACATGCGCACTACCGTTCGCCTTGACGACGCACTGCTTCGGGAAGCGAAGGCACGTGCCGCACACGCAGGCCGTTCCTTGAATGAGTTCATCGAATCGGCCATCCGGGCGGCCGTGCTCCGTGAGCAGTCTCCGCGCGAGGCAGCGCCATTGCCCGTGTTCGCTGGCGGAACGCTGCGTCAAGGTGTGTCGCTGGATTCTGGCGCGGCGCTGCTTGAGCTCATGGAGCGGGACGACCCAACCAGGTGATCGTGCCCGACGTAAACGTGCTCGTGTATGCGGCGCGCGAAGAGACGCCGGGGCACGGAGCATACCGGGAGTGGCTCGAGCAGGCGCTCGCGGGTGTCGAGCCTGTGGGGCTCTCCGAGCTCGTATTGTCCGGGGTGGTCAGGATCCTGACGCACCCACGCGTGTTCAACGAACCGCTGTCAATTCGCGATGCGCTCGCGTTCACGGAGGCACTACGGACGCAGCCGGCCGCAGTGCCGCTGCGACCCGGGGAACGCCACTGGTCGATTTTCACGTCTCTTGCCGCCGGCACCGAGTGCCGCGGTAATCTCGTGCCGGACGCCTATCATGCGGCGTTGGTGATCGAGCGAGGCGGAGTCTGGGTGACGACCGATCGCGAGTTTGCGCGTTTTCCCGGACTGCACTGGCGGCATCCGCTGAGTTGAGCAGCGTGGTGGAGGCGCTGCGGCTTCGACTACAACTCCCCCAACGCCTCGACGAATATCGGCGTGAAGTCGACCGTGAGCGCGCTCGCCGCGCCGGTCGGCTGCCACGTGACCGTGTCCGTGTGCACACTCGGTCGATCGCAATCGGGGAACCAGCATTCGATGAGGCGCGCGTCGAGGTCCACGATCCAGTACTCCACTCCCTGGCGCTGATACCGATGCCGTTTCACCACGCGCTCGAATCGCGCTGTGCTCGGGGACAGCACCTCAATGAACAGCAGCGGTTGCCCGATCTCCGCCTGCGTTCGCGGGCGGCGACCGTCTACCAGCGGCAACACGTACACATCGGGCTGCACGAGCGTGTGCGTGTCGAGCTCGAGGTCTCCGGGGGCCATGAAAGCCGCACCAACTCGGTGCGCACGAACGTAGTCCTCGATCTCGCGCCACAGAAACCCGACCACCGATTGATGCGTGAGTCGCGGACTCGGACTCACGAGCAGCTCCCCATCCACGCATTCGAAACGCTTCCCGGGTTCATCGGGAAGTTCGCGGACTTCAGCGGCCGTCCACTGGCGGGATACGACGGAGGGCATGGACATAGACTGCAGGCAATGGGGGATGGGGCGCAAGGCATGAGGCATGATAGGGGCAGCTCCGCCAACGTCCTTCATCATCTTCACGCAGACAGCCCACGCTGATCAGCGCTCGCCCAGCGCCTCCGCAAACAGTGCGTCGAGATCAATCGTGCACGGCACCGGCGTACCTGCCACATCCCACGTAAGCGTACCACTCACGATCTCGGGGCGGTCGGCATCGGGTGTCCAGCGCTCCACGAGGCGCGCGTCAACGTCCACGATCCAGTATGTGACACCGTGCCGCTGATACCGTTCACGTTTGAGCACGCGGTCGGCTCGTGCGGTGCTGGGTGAGAGCACTTCCACGAAAAGCAGCGGGGGGCCCACTTCGTCCAGCGTGACGGGTCGCCGTCCGCCTACGAGCGGGATGATGAACAGGTCCGGCTGCACGAGCGTGTAGCGATCGAGCTCGAAATCAGAGGGCGCCATCCCCACGGCGCCAAGGCCGTGCGTGCGGCAGTACGCACTCAGCGCCTCGAAGAGCGCGCCGAGCGCCCACTGGTGGGAGAGCCGTGGACTCGGGCTCACCAGCAGCTCCCCATCCACGCATTCGAAACGCTTCCCGGGTTCATCGGGAAGTTCGCGGACTTCAGCGGCCGTCCACTGGCGGGATACGACGGAGGGCATAGACATAGACTGCAGGCAATGGGGGATGGGGCGCAAGGCATGCGGCACGATACGGCCGGCACCGGCAACGTCCTTCACCATTTTCACGCACGCATGTAAGAAGCTCAGCGGTCCTGCTCGGCGCACCAGAGTTCTGAGCGCGCGAGTTCGTCCCCCGCCCGCCACTCCGCTAGCGGCAACGTGACCGACCCCGCCACACCGTCCGGTGCATTGGTGAACCGATAGGATCCGAGCTGCTGCAGTTCGCCCATCAACGGCACGGCCCGCCCGCGACGAACCGAACGCGGACGCGTGATGCTGCAGATGGACTCGATGATGGAGAGGCCGGGCGCAATCTCGAGAAAGTCCGTGGTGACGGTGACGCTTTCCACGCCGCCAATCGTGCGCGGCAGACGATCCGGGCGACTGAGTTCGAGGCGCATACGGCGAAGCTCCGAGCTGGTGCTGTCCAGCCAGAAGCTGCCGTGCACATCGGGCTCACGCAGACGGTCGGAGGCGCGCACGTCGAGGCGCAGCCACGTTTCCTCGCCCTCTGATTCCCGTCCACCGAAGGCAAAGCAGTGCACGCGCGCGAATGCATCGTCCACCAGATCGAGCACGGTTGGAATGAACATGCGGTATTCCTGCAGCCCGCTGCTCAGGCGTTCGCGCCGCACCACCTCTCCGGGCCGATATTCGGCGCGCGCGTTGGCCACCGAGATGACCGTGTCGATCTGCTGCAGGCGAAAGCGTGCGCTCGGCAGCGTGTCGCCGCGCAAAACGCC
>JBBQNT010000042.1:0-19100 GCA_038330215.1 Gemmatimonadales bacterium | reverse complement strand
CGTTCCCGTGGGCGCTGCTGCGTCGCTCGAGGCGGAGTTCGCCCTCGACGTCGCGCCGATCACGCTCAACCTCATCGGCAGCGGCGGCGGACGTGTTCGCGCTGACGGCGACGTCGTATGCGAACTCAGCGACTCGCAGACGTCGCGTCAGTGCGAGTTCGAAGCGCGACTCGGCCAGTCGCTCAAGCTCTCCGGTGAACCGGCCGGCAGCGGCGCGTTTCTCGGCTTCAGCGGCGCGTGTGCTTCGAACGGCGGCCCCACCTGCACGATTGCCGTGACCGGCGCAGCATCGGTCACGGCGTCGTTCAGCGCGATCGCGCCCACAGGGGAGATCCGGGTCACGTCGGTGATTGCCGCCGATGCGCTTGGCCGGGTGATCACCAGCAACGGCGACATCGCCTGCGATGTCACCAACGGAGCGACGAGCGGCGACTGCAATCAGGAGTACAGCTACGGCACGTTGGTCACGCTCCAGGCGCAGGACATTGCCAACATGGGCATCTTCCGTCGCTGGGGCGCCGCCTCTCCCTGCCCGGGCTCCACGAACCTGACGTGCACCTTCACCGTGTCGAGCCCCAGCATTACGGCGGCGGCGGAGTTTCGACGGCCGGCGCAGGTTGCGATCTTCGTCGATGTGGACGGCGGACCGAATCCCACTTTGAACGTCGCGATTTCCGTCAATGGGTTCCGGTCGCTCGATGCTTGTACCTACGTCGCACCATCCAGCGGCGTGCAGTGCAACTGGATCGTGCCAATGGGACTGCCCTCGACGGTGCCGATCACGCTTACCGCAACAACGGCAGTGGGCTACGAGGTCTATCCGTTCTTCTTTCCATGCTCATGGAGCGGCACGCTCACCCGGCAAACCTGCACATTCTCATTGCAGGGCAACATCACCGGCGACGTGCTCGCCTATCCTCAGGTGTCGCAGCCGGTACGCATTCCGTAGCCAAGCCACCGTTTGTGCAACTGGCGGGATTTCACCGCCCGGGCCGTTTCGATCACGGCTCGGGAGTGCCCCGCTCCAACGTGGCCAGCAACACCTTGGCGCGCTCGAAGTCCGGATTGGCATCGATCGCCTGCTTGTAGAGCGCCACGGCCGCCGGCACGTTCTTGCGATCCTGCTCTTCAATCGCGCGGCTCATGAGCAGCAGCGCGCGGAACTGGTTGGGATTGCGTCCGCCGGCATCGCTGAACTTGCTCGCCTCCGCCGGACGCGGCGGCAGCTTGAGACCGCTGTTCACCTTGGCACCCAGTTCGCTCACCATCGCGAGCAGCTTGTCCGCCTTGCCCTCGATGGACTCGACGTACTCGATCTCCGATGTCTCCGTGTTCACGGCCCGCACGTCGATGCGCATGTTCTCGCGCGCGTCGATGAGAAACGTGCCCATGAGCATGTGGCCGGCGCCGAGTATGCGCCCAACGCGCACAACCGTCTCCTTGTCCACTCGTCCACTCGACGACAGATTCTGTTCGTCGAGCAGTTGCTGTAGCCGATCCCGTTCCACCACCCTGATGCGCGGGTTGCGCGACAAGTCGGTGATCAGCACCTCGGCCATGCCCTTGCTCAGCGCCGCATAATCGGCGTTGCCAACCAGCGCGCTGTTTGTGAAGTACATGACGGCCACAGTGGGACGCGGTGCGTCCTGCGCCTGCACGGCCACGGTGGCCCCACCCAACAGCATCGTGAGCGCCGCGATCGACCACGGAAGAACGCGCCGGCGCGTGATCGATACCAACGGAAAGAACGATGAAGTCATTGCCATCCTCGCTTTGAGAGCGCCTCAGCGGCCCGAGTCCAACTGCACGCAGGGGAACCTCGCGTCCGCCCAGCTGAATCGTCAATAGGCAGACGCGTCTCACCCCTCGTTCGTCTCATCGTCCAAGCCATGTCCAAGGTCTGTCCAGTCTGCGGCGCATCGTACGCCGATACCACCAGCTTCTGCCCCACCGACGGCTCCACGCTGCGCAACGCGGAGCAGGACGGGGAGCTGATCGGCACCGTCATCGCCGATCGCTACCTCGTCACGGAGCTGCTGGGCGCGGGCGGCATGGGCACCGTGTACCTCGCGCGGCACGTGCGGCTGCCGCAGCAAGCAGCCATCAAGGTCCTGCGCCGCAACATGGTGCGAGACGGTGATGCCGTGGCCCGCTTCAACCGCGAAGCCGCAAACGCCAGCCGCATCGAACACGAACGCATCGCGCGCGTATTCGATTTTGGCGAGACCGCCGACGGGACCGTCTATCTGGCGATGGAATACGTGCCGGGACGCACGCTCAAGCAGATCATCGCTGCCGACGGTGTGCAGTCGCTCGAGCGCACGGCGCGCATCACGCGACAGGTTGGCGAGGCGCTCGACGCGGCGCATCGGCTGGGTATCGTGCACCGCGATCTCAAGCCGGACAACATCATGGTTATCGAGGATGCCGAACTCGGCGACCGCTGCAAGGTCGTGGACTTCGGCATCGCGAAGGCCGTCGGTGGTGGCGAAGGCGAGCCGGGATTGACCAAGACGGGATTCGTCGTTGGTACGCCAGAGTTCATGTCGCCGGAGCAACTGTTCGGCGCGGCGGTCGATCACCGGAGCGATGTCTATGCGCTCGCACTCGTGACGTATCAGTGCCTGACCGGTGCGCTGCCGTTCGACAGCAGCACGCCCGAGCGCACGATGACGGCGCGTCTGACCGAGAGTCCGCAGCCATTGGCCGTGGTGCGGCCAGACATTGTCTGGAACACAAGCATTCAGTCGGTATTCGATCGTGGACTGGCCAAGGAACCGGGTGACCGGTATCTGAGCGCCGGCGCGTTTGCCCGGGCTTTCGAGGCGGCGGTGGCGCCGAAACCGGCCGGAGTCGCAGCACCGGCGGCGATCGCAGCACCTGCGGCAGCCACAGTGCCGGCGGCACCCGCATTCGCGCCCGCGCCCACACCCCCACCCGCACCAGCACCCGCGCCGCCGACGCCGAGCACCACGCCAGCAGTCGGTGGCCGGAGCGTGCTCGGCATCGCCGCTGGCATCGCCGCCGTGTTGGGCGTCGTGGTGCTCGCCTTCATCTTCACGCAGGACGAGACCGGCGACACATCGGAGGGCGCACTTCCTGCAGCGCCGGCTGTAGAGTCGGACACGCCGGAACAACTCGACCTGGCGTACGCGGGACCGGAATCGCTGCCGGCCAACAGCGACGCGCTGCCCGGCGCCGAGCTGCCCGTGCAAACGGCACCCGTGACGCCGCGCGCTACCGCGTCGACCGCGAAGGAGCCTGCGCCGCGATCGGTGGATACGCAGTCGAAATCATCCGTTTCGCCCTCGCCCACCTCTGGCCTGTCGTCCCCACCGCCTGGCGAGTCCGACGCCGCAGTACGCGCACGCCGCTCGCTGGACAGCTTGCGCACAGCGCTCAACCCCGAGACCGCCACCGCTGCCGAAGCTCGGCGTGCCGTGGCCGCACTGCGCGAGCTGCTGCCACGACTTGGCACCGCCGAAGATTCTGCCTGGGCCTACCTTCGGCAGGCCGAAGGACATTTGCTCATGGAGGACGCACGCTCCGCCTGTCTCGCCCTCGCCACGGCGCGCCCGCTTGCCCGTTCGCGCAGCCAGCAGCAGGTGGTGTCACTGTTGGCCGGGGGCTGCTCGCCGGGCTGATGCACTCCCGCCCGCTTTACATCGCGGCGCACGAATGCCACAATCCCTATTCTGCCTCGTGCCTGCGCGACACACTCAACGACCGGAGCTCTGATGCACATCACCAAGCGGCCTTCAAAGTATCCCATGCTGGCCATCCAGTACGAAGACTCTCAGGATCCGTTTTTTGAGGCGAATGTGATGACCGCGCTCAACATGCTCGACGGATCAGCCACCATGAAGAAGATCCTCGCGAAGATCAAGGACGCGAAGCCGGGGCACTATCCGCCGAATTGGCCCAACTATTGCCACGTGTTGATCACGCCGCCCATCGACCGGGCGTACACCTCGGGCATCAACGCCGGTGGTTTCCAGGGCGCTGGCGGGAAGAAGGTCTACGAGGACTGGAGGGCCGGCAAGGGCGGTGGCGTGGGCGGACTGAAGCTCAAGATGGCCGCCAAGTGTCAGGCGCAGCCCGACAATCGCAAGGAAAGTGAGTTCGATGCGTCCGGCAAGGCGGGCACAGGCTCGGTGTGCTACATGTTCTTTGCCAACCGCGAAGTGATGACCAAGTCGGGCGAACCGCTGCCGATGCACACCACTTTGGCACACGAGCTCATTCACTGCATGCACTACCTCCACGGCGACGCAGGTCGTGACAGCCGGAGCGAGGAATATCGCACCGTCGGACTCAAGGACTTCCTCGGCGAAGCGCTGAGCGAAAACAACGTGCGCAGCGACATTGGCATGGAGAAGCGCAAGAAGTACTTCGGGGACGACTGAGCACGCAACGGCGCGCGTGCGCGCGGGCTCAGCCGCCGATGAGCACCGTCGGAGCACCAAGCACGATGCTGCCGCCGTGTGCAGTCATATCGCCCATGCGTGCCGCGGGCAGCTTCTGCACCAGCACGGTCATCGATCCCTTCACGATCACATCCGGCGGCCCGACGCATACGCACATGCCGGTGACAGTGGCTTGCGGCAGCATGGCGGTGAGCACGGTAGGTGCGCCCGGCGGCAAGATGGGTCCGCCCACGTGAGGAATGGGCGGAAGGCCCGGCGTGACCATCGGGCACACGTGCATGTCGGTGATGCGAGCGGCTGGCTGTCCCATGTCAGATTGCCTTTGCTTCCGCGGGAGCGATCGCGCGCGCGTACTCCTGCACGGCACGCTGATGAGCGGAGTGCGCCTGCTGGACGGTGGCATCCCAACCGCCCAGCCGCTTGACGATCTCGAGTCCCTGCGCTGCAAACGCGAGCATCGTTGGCACGATCTGTGTCGCGTCGTCATTGGCTGACGCGGCGAGCAATACGGCACCGCCAATGAGTGGCACCGCCGCAGCTGGCGGCGGCGGAACGGGCGGCAGGTTGCTCGGCCCAATCGTGGTGCCGGCCAGAAAGACCGCGGACGCCACGAGTCCCACGGGCGTATCGAGTCCCGCGGCGTTGCCGGCATCCCAGGCGTCACGACGGGTGGTGTCATCGGGACGCACGATCCACTGCTCGATGGCGCCCAGTGCCGCATGTACGTCGGCCGTGGGGGCAACGCCACCGGGCATCTGCGTAGCGTGCCGGGCCGAGATCCAAGCCCACCAGATGCTTTCGCGCGACGGCAGCACCGCGGCGATGAGACGAATCGCCGAGGGCACCTGCTCACCCGCGAGCCAGGCTTCGTACATTGCGTCGAGCGTGAGTTCAGGCTTCACCAGTTCGAGCGCCGAGTCATCGGGCGCGGCGCGCTGCAGAAGCCATCGCATGAGCGGCGACAGCGCAGCCATCGGATCGGGAGACACAACAAGCGGCGTGGTCATGATGCCTCCGGTCAGTTGATCATGGTGATGCCGCCCTTGATCATCACCATCGCATCGCCGTTCACCTGCGTCATGGGCGCCTTCACCTGCGCCATGGCCGTGCCCTCAATCTTCACCATGATGCCCTTGATCGTGACGCCCGTCTGATCAACGGTGATCGAGTTCGCGCCCACCTTGAGCGTGATCTTCTGCATCGCCTCGAGCGTGATGCTGCCCAGGTCCGCCTTCTCGGTGATGTTCCCCATCTTCACCTTGGTGGCCAAGTTGCCCATGCTCACTTCGAGCGACACGTTGCCCTGCTCGACCTTCGTGGTATCGTTGCCGGTGATCTTGGTGTCCTGCTTGCCCTTGATGGTCACCTTGTTGTCTTGTGCGACTTTGTGCGACTGGTTCTGGTCCACCACCACCGTGCGATCCTTCGCCACCGTGATCGACTCCTCGCCGTTCACGGTGACGGTGTGGTTCTTCTCCACGTGCAGGAGGCGGTTGTTGTCCGAGACGGTGACCTTCTGTTCACCCTTCTCGATGGTATGCGTGTCGTTGCCTTCCTTGACCGTGCGCGTGTCGTGATTGGTGATCACGGTGGTGCGATCGTGGTTCACCTCGCGCAGCTCATCGTTCTTCACGAGCGTGTGCAGGTCCTTCTCGGCCTGCATGTAGATCTGCTCCGCGTCCTTTTTGTCCTCGAAGCGCAGCTCGTTGAAGTTGTCGGCGCCGCCCTTGAGCGTGCTCTTCGTTCGCACGCCACTTTGCGTCTTGTTGTCGGGCAGCGTCCACGGCGGCAGGTTGGCGCTGTTGTACAGGCTGCCCACGACCACCGGGTTGTCCGGGTCTCCATCGAGAAACTCGACGATCACCTCGTGGCCGATGCGCGGCAGGAACACACTGCCGAACTGCTGGCCCGCAAATGACTGCGCCACGCGAATCCAGCAGGAGTTCGTGAGCTTGCGTGAGTCATCCACGTCCCACTTGAAGACCACCTGCACGCGGCCGTGCTTGTCGGTATAGATCTCCTCGCCCTCCGGGCCGACCACGATTCCCACGTGCGAACCGCTCACACGCGGCCACGGTGTCACGCGCTCCGGGCGAAACGGCGTGTTCGCGGGAATCGCGCGAAAGGTGTTGCTGTAGCCTTCGGTCAGTTCGTCCGCCGCGTGGTACGAGCCATTGCTGCCCTGGTGCCTCACTGTGGTCACGAAGAGCGACGCGTTCATGCCGGCGTCCGGATGTTCGACGACTTCGGTCTTGGCGCCCGAGGCGAGACCGGTGTAGCTCGAGGCCCCCACGTATGTCACCGCCATCGCCTCGGCGCGTTCCTGTCGGAGTCGTGAATACGCCTTCGCATCAGCCGAGAGCTTGGCCGCGTCACTCGCCGTCTCACCGCCGCTGTGCGAGATGCCGGCGCGATGGGCCGCGGCCTGCTGCTCGAACAGATACGCCTTCACGTCTCCCGGTGGACTGAACCCGCCCGACGACGCAGTGACGTCACCGATATTCTTGGTGGCCAGGAACTCGCTCGCGGTGCGCACGCGCGTCTCGGCAACGTACGGCAGCGACTCCACCGAGAGCGACGAGAGATGCGTGCCGATATGCCGTTGCGAGCTGAACTTGAGCTTGGACACCCCCCACGCCGGTTGCGCCGACGCCGTGGAGTCGCCGAGCACGAGTTTCGCCTCGCTGCCCTTGTGGTCAAAGCGAAAGAAGATGCCCTCCTGCTCCAACAGGCGGGCGACGCACTGCCATCGGCTCTCGCGATAGCGAAAACAGTACGGCCGCGGATTGAGCGTACGCGTGAGCTTCCACTCGTGCGGCGTGCCCTTGAGCAGCTCGTCGACAATGTCGCGCGCCGACTTGTTCTGGAAGATCTCGAAGCCCTCGTCGAGCGCGAGCACCCAGTGCGACGGCATGATCTCGAGCGTGTAACCCGAGTAGCCCGCGACCACGCTGCCGCCGCGTGCCATTCGGCTGACCACGCCGTGGATGGTTCGGTCGGAACCATCGTCCAATCGCATGTGCAGCGTGACCGACTTGAGCAGCAGGTCTTTCGCGGCCAGGTCACCGCGCTCGCTGATCGCGAACACGGTGTACCGGAAGAACGAGGACACGTGCTCCTCCCCCTCCCAGCGCGTCAGCAACAGCACGTCCTCACCGAGCGGCGTGTCCAGTCGGAACGGGCGACCCTTCTGCGAATAGGCCATCAGGCGTTTCCTCGAAGATGCGCGTGAACCCGCCGGCTCAGACTGCCGCCATGGCCGTGTCGGCGACCGGTTCGTACGTGAAGTCGCCGTCGTCTCCCACGCCAACCCGCATGCCGGTGGCGTGCAATCCTTCGGCCATGGACGAGAGCAGCATGCGCGAGATTTCCGGCAACAGCGTATTGCTGAGGATATTGTCGACGTTGCGCGCGCCGCTCTCCACTTCCGTGCAGCGCGCGGCTACCTGCGAAATCAGCGTGTCGTCGTAGAGCATTTCCACGCGATGCGCCTCGTTGAGACGCCGCGCGATCTTGCGCACCTTGAGCCGTACGATCTGCTTGAGGTTTTCGTCACGCACGGGATAGTACGGCACGATGACCATGCGCCCGAGAAACGCCGGCTTGAAGACGGCATCGAGCTCGGGCTTGAGCGTCTTGGCCATCGCGTCGGGGAACGGCATCGTATCCGGGTCGGCGGTGAGCTTCATGATCGACTCGGTGCCCGCATTGGTCGTGAGGATGATGAGGCTGTTGCGGAAGTTGATCTGCCGACCTTCCCCATCGTCCATGACACCTTTGTCGAACACCTGGAAGAACAGCTCGAGCACATCGGGATGCGCCTTCTCCACTTCGTCAAGCAACACCACGCTGTACGGACGCCGACGCACGGCTTCGGTGAGCACGCCACCTTCGCCATAGCCCACGTAACCCGGGGGTGAACCCTTGAGCGTGGACACGGTGTGCGCTTCCTGGAACTCCGACATGTTGATGGTGATGATGTTGTGTTCACCGCCATACAGCAGGTCCGAAAGCGCGAGCGCCGTTTCCGTCTTGCCCACACCGCTCGGCCCGACGAGCATGAACACGCCCTTGGGCTTGTCGGGATCCTCGATGCCCGCCTTGGAGGTGCGCACCCGGCGTGAAATCATTTCCAGCGCGTGGTCCTGACCAATCACGCGCGCACCGAGTTGCTTCTCGAGTTCAAGCATCGTGCTGAGTTCGTCGCGCATCATCTTGCCCACCGGAATGCCGGTCCAGCCGGAGATGACCTCACCCACGATGGACGCATCCACGAACACGCGCACCAGAGGCGTCTCGCCCTGCATCGTCTCGAGTTCCGCGTTCAGCGCGGTCAACTCCTCACGCAGCGTTGCCGCTTCCGACCCGTCGGGATTCTCCGACTGACCTTCGAGTTTCTCCCGCACTCCCTTGATGCGTTCCACAAGCGATCGCTCGTCGTTCCAGCGCGCCTCGAGCGTGGCGAGTTCCGCCTGCACGGCCTCGCGCCTGGTGGCAATGGATGCCAACCGTTCGCGGTGATCGGCGCCTGACGCCTGTTCGCGCGACAGCACGCGGTCCTGCAGCGCGAGGTCATCGAGCGTGCGGCGCGCATCTTCCACCAGCGCCGGCGTTGCGCTCTGACCGAGCGCCAGTCGCGCGCACGCCGTATCGAGCACGCTCACCGCCTTGTCGGGCAACTGGCGGTCGGGCAGGTACCGATGCGACAGACGAACCGCGGCCTCGGCGCCGCTATCCAGGATGCGAACGTTGTGATGCTTCTCGAGCGCGGGCACCACGGCGCGCAACATCAGGCAGCACACCTCTTCCGACGGCTCATCCACCTTCACGAGCTGAAAGCGACGCGACAGCGCCGGATCCTTCTCGAAGAACTTCTTGTACTCGCTCCACGTCGTGGCCGCGAGCGTGCGCAACTCGCCGCGCGCCAGCGCCGGCTTGAGCAGATTCGCGGCATCTCCCTGTCCGGCGGGACCACCGGCGCCGATCATGGTGTGTGCTTCGTCGATGAACAGGATGATCGGGGTCGGCGAGTTCTTGACTTCCTCGATAAGTCCTTTGAGGCGATTCTCAAACTCACCCTTCACGCCCGCGCCGGCCTGCAGCATCGCCAGGTCCAGCGAGCGAAGCGAGACGTTGCGCAGCGGCGGCGGCACATCGCCCTCGGCGATTCGACGCGCAAAGCCTTCCACCACGGCCGTCTTGCCCACGCCCGCTTCGCCCACGAGAATCGGGTTGTTCTGCCGGCGCCGCGTGAGAATGTCGATGACCTGACGCACCTCGAAATCGCGGCCGAGCACCGGGTCGATCTTGCCGGCGCGCGCATTGGCGGTGAGATCCACCGTGTACTGATCGAGGTTTGGCGTGCGGCCACCAGCCTTGGGCGTACCACCGCCCGACGACGCGCTCGCCGCGGACGCGGCCGAGTCGATCGCTCCGATCTCGGCTGCCGCCTCGGTCGACGCGGCGGTGATCGTGGCAAACTCTTTCTTGAGCACCTCGGGCGCAATCTTGTCGAACTCCTTGCTGATGTCGGCCGCCATGCGCGCGAGCTCGTCGACGGTGAGCAGCGCCAGCAGGGCGTGGCCGTGTCGCACGCGCGGTGCGCCGAACTCGATCGAGCCGATGGCCCAACCTTCGCTCAACAGCTTCACCAGCGACGGGCTGAGGCTGGGTGTGCGCGCGTTGCCTCTCTTGAGCTTGTCGAGTGCGCGCGCGAGATCGTCGGCCAGGCGCGAACGATTGACCCCGAAGTGCTTGAGGATCACCGCGACATCATTGTCGGTGGCATCGAGCGCCTTCACGAGGAAGTGCTCGATCTCCACATCGTAGTTGGTTCGCGCGAGGCACAGGCCAGCGGCGCCTTCGACCGCTCCGCGAGCGGGAGCGTTCAGCTTCGCGATGAGACCGCGCAGGTTCACAGCCATTGATTCTCCATCAGACGGGCGTCGGGAACAGTGAGCGCGCTCAGCAGAGCGCAAGGTGAACGTCATCGGCATCTCGCGACGCCGGTTGGGAACGCAGCCAGGTACCGAGACCCAGCCGCGGTGCACCACTTGCCCCGAGCTGTGCCTGGGGCACTTCGTTCTTCGCCAGCACGAGCTGCACCTCGACGCCCACCTGATCGTCGGCGTACAGGCGGGCCAGCTTGCGCAAGGGCTCGTGCGATTCGCCGCCCGGAAGGAAGCGATCGAACTGCGCACGCGTCATGGGACCGAGACGCAGTCGCACACGTGCGTGTGGATCGTAGACGGCATTGCCGATGACTGCGGCGCCGAGTTGCCCATCGGGACCGTCATCGTCGAGCGCGAGTTGTCCGCCGCTCTGCAGCGGGCGCCACTCGCCTACGAACTGCTCGACGCTGGCAGCCACTCGAAATGCGTCCGCCACGAGTTGCGCGAGTCCCTCGGCCGGCCGCGAGCGAAGGGCGAGCAATCCGGCGTAGTACGCGAGCGTGTCCGCATCGATCTGGCTGCGGCGACGCGTGTCTTCGGTGCCCGCACCGGCAAAGTCGAGCAGGTGCGAACGCAGCCGATCCTCTTCGCCCCGTTCCGCCGCGACGGTGGTGCGATAACGCTCCCACGCGCGATAGAACAGAGACAGCGTGCGGTGATGAAACAGGTCGAGGAAGTCGCGAAACGCGGTGTCGCGAACACGACTGCGTACCGCTGCATGCTCCGTGTACACGTGCGGGAGGACACCCTGCGGACCGGTGAGGCCAAAAAACCGCACCGCCATCTGCGCGGGCTCGGCCGCGCCATGCGCAGGCAACGTGAGCTTCGCAATCTGGCTGGGCGGAAACGCGAGGCTCGGTGGCACGGTGAACCGTACCACTTCGTCGGCCGGATCGTCCCATCCACCCACGGGCGCACGCTCAGGATGCAGCCGCATGAGCAGCCGCACCATCTGCACGAAGTCGTAGCCCGTGCCGTGAGCGCGCAGCGCGCGCTCCAGGCGCGCGCGTTCTGCAAGTGCGCTGTCGGTTGGCGTCGAAGCAGCGGCGTTGCTCATGTGCGATACCTCATGACAACGTGCGCCACCCGGCGCGCGGCGGCCATTCCACCACCTGCCGTCGCCGCTGGCGCGAGCGCACCGCAACCTGCGTGAAGCTGTTCATGTTCGCGTACAGCGCGAGGAATCGCTCCAGCACACTCGCGAACAGGAACATGCCACCGCCCGGAAACTCTTCCTCGTCGAACTCGAGGTCGATGCGCCGCCCACGCGCGAACACGATGCCGTGATCGGCGGTCACGCGCGCAAACGACGGCGTGCTGCGAACGCCGACGAGTCCGTCAATCTGCCGTTCAGCGCTCAGTGCGTTGCTCGTGTTGTGCAGTCGCAGCAGCTCCTGCAGCGCCGCGGGACCATCTTCGGTGAGCGAGAGATGATTGAGCGAGAGCGACGAGATGAGCCGCCACAGCAGCGACTTGCCCAGCGCCGGCGGCACGGCGCGTGTGGGGTTGACCACAGCCGAGATCTTCTGCACCGGCCCGCCGCTCACCAGCTCAAAGTCGCCGTGCGAGTCCGTGCCCCACGGCAGACGACTCGGAATGTCACCGTTGCAGCACGTCGCCGTGACCGAGACGACATCAACGTCGGGCACGCGCACTGTCGCGCTCAAATCGGTGAACGACAGCACGACTTCGGTGCCTCGATCCGTTCGCCACGCGGACGGTCGGCGCGAGGCGTTCCAGAACAGATCTTCACCGGTGCCTGTGACATGATGCTGTTGCGAGTAAAGCGGCGGCACCACGCGCGCCGAACGCGCTTCGTGCTCAACAAGCTTCACCTCGTCCACCGACCACACTTCCACTTCGATGCGGCGACGCGCGTCGGGCACGACGAGATGCTCGTGCACGCGCTCGCTCATGAGGATGGGCTCCGCTGTCTGCTGAAACAGGTTCACCGCGGGCGTACAGCCGGTGCGGAAGGTGCGCTCGGATATGCCGAGTTCGAGTGTCTGTCGGCGCTCCGGGCGATCGAAGCTGCTGAAGAGAAAGCCAAGCTCGACACGGTCTGAGGCACCGAGTGCGCGAATCGCCTCGCCAAAGCCTTCCACGTCGATGAAGTAGAACTTCTCGGGAAAGGCGAACAGCTCCTGCAACAGCGCGAAGCCGGCGAACGTGCGATGCGGCGTGGGCAGCATGGCGTCGTCCGCGCGAAAACCGAGCGGCGAGATCGCGCGCGCGCCGAGCACCTGTGCTGGTGCAGACGGACGGTCCGGATCCCGCATGACGACCTGCACGCAGTTGTTCACGAGCAGCTCGTACAGTGTATCCACCACGGCCACGTCGCCGGCGAGATGAAAACGCAGCGCATCGATGCCGAGCGTGGAAAGTTTGACGCCTTCGAAGGCGTGCAGCTCGACACGCACGGCGCCAACCGCATCACGCCCAACGCTGCCCGTCCCCAGTCGCCCCGCAGGCGCCCATTCGGCGGCGGACACCTCGAGCGGCCAGAGCGTGGTGTCGTACACCGTGCGAAAGAGGCACGGTGCGCCGTGCACGGGTCGTGTCTGCAGTGCACTGCCGCGCGGCACGTGGAAACCGTCGGGCAGCTTTCCCTGCGCCGGATCGAGCGTGAGATCCACGATGCTCATGGACGGAATCGGCCGCACGAGCTGCGGGTGCAGCATTTCCAGCAGCGTCTCCGAGATTTCCGGAAAGTCGTCGTCGAGCCGCCGGTGAATGCGCGCCGAAAGGAACGCAAAGCCTTCGAGCAGCCGCTCCACATGCGGGTCTTCGCACTTGCCGGCCTCGAGCTGCAGACGCGCCGCGACCTTGGGATAGCGCGCCGCGAACTCGCCGCCGAGCTTGCGCAGGTACGTGAGTTCACGCTCGTAGTACAGCAGCAGGTCGTCCTGCATCAGGCGTCGTCATCCACTTCGTACTTGCCACTCGAGACTTCGAGCACCGTATCGAAGACGATTTGTTCCGGGGTGGGATCCATGCGCAGGGTGGCCTGGATACTGAAGCGCACCTGCAGCGGGCTCTCGTCGTCGCGCTCGCGCATCGTCACCACGACATTGGCCAGCCGCGGCTCGAAACGTCGCAGCGAATCACGCACATACTCCACCAGTCGCGCCTGTCCTTCGACGCCGCCAACAGTGAGTCCGCTTGTATCGCGCAGTCCGTACTCGAGCGTCGAGTGGTGCGTCTCGGGGTGCGCAGCGCCAGCCGTGACCATGCCGCGCCGCGTATTGAGCAGCCATTCGACATCGCGCTGCACGGCACGACGAAACGCGCGTTCCGACTGATCGCGCGTTTGCGCCGCATCCGTGCTGCGATCCAGCTCGAAGTCGGTGAGCCGGTCGAGCAGCGACGGCTGGACTGAGCGCTCGAGTTCCGTGCGGGCCACGTCAACCCTTCCGGCGCAGCAGGGGAGAGTGCGCGCGGGCGGTCATCAGCTCGCCTGCAGCGCGAGTGCCTGCATGGGATCGAGGCGGCATACCTGCAGATAGAGCTCGTCCACCTTGGCGGAACTCTCGCCCGCCCGCTTGAGCACCTTGTGCAGCAGCGCAATCGGCTGCGCCACCAGCGGTCCGGCTTCCCACTGTTCGAGCTTGCGCTCTTCAATCGTCTCCACCAGCCGTTCGAGGATCGGGCGCGCGACGGCGTCCAGATTCGCTTCCACCATCACATAGGCGATTTGCGTCTGGCGAACGAAGCGCCCGCGCGGTGACTGGTCGCGCGTGAGCTCGGCCATGAGCAGTTCGATGGCGCGGTTGGGACGGTTCTGCGACAACTCGCTCAGCGCGACCACGAACACGTCGCGACCCGGTCGCGCGTGCGTACGAGACGTGCGCACCTTCGCGAGCCCGCCAAGCTGCGCGGTGCTGGCATCCTCCTCGAGGGCCTGCGTCAGAATGTCGGAGCCGTCCGACGGCAAATCGTCCGTGCCGTCGGTCGGCGCGCCATCTTCGGGCGCGGCGGGCTCGGCGAGCACGTCGTTCTCGAGCCATTCACGCGTTTCGTCGTTTGCCGCGGGCGTGTCGTCCATGAGCATCATCCGGGAAAGCTGCGGGAGGGCGACCAGCAGTGCACGCAGTTCGCTGCGAACAACCGCCGCCACCGCGTCGTACGTGCCGCCGAGATTGTGGCAGGCTGTCAGCACATAGCGCTGGAGATCCAGCCAGCCGCGTCCGGCGGCCGCGCTCATCAGGACCTCTGATTGTTCGAGCAGCTCCGGCCACTTACCGTCGAGCATCATGGCCTTCAGGCGCGCGCGCGTGGCGGTTGGGGGCGCTTCGAGCAGACGCGGGTCCACGTCGGGGGCCGCAGCTCGCAGCTCACCCCAGCGGAAGCCGCGCAACAGCAGATACGGTGCCGGATTCGTAGCATTCTGCTGTCGCAGCCACTTGGTCACCACGGCGATGCGAGCGGCGGCGTCGGCCGCGCTCACCGGCTCCGGCGTTTGCGGCGCGTCCGGGTCGACAGCCAGCTCCGCGCTGCCCTCCAGCGGCTCTTCCTCCACCGGGTCGGGATCGGTGAGAAGTTTCTCCGCCAGTATCTGCTGCAGTTGCCGGCGCGGCTCCTCGAGCGCGGTGCGCAGGGAAACAAACGACGGGGCGACGTCGCCGAAGCGCTCTTCGCAGACGGCATCGAGCTGGGCGAGTTCCGCGCCGCTGAGCGTCAAGTCGGCCAAGAGAGCGCGCACGTTCGCTTTCGCGAGCGCCGCCACCGACTCGGCGACCGATTCCGGCGTGGGGCGGCCAGCGTCGATAGCAGCCGTGCGTTCTTCCATCTTGGCGCGTTCGCTCTTGGCCTCCTCCTCCGTAGGCACGCCGCGCGCCGACTCCAGATCCGCGAGAGACAGCCCACCGTAAAGCGGCGTCAGCCGGACCGGTATGGCCAGCTTGCCCCCCACCCACTCGAGCGGGCCGGCACGCAGCTCGGCGTCGCCATCTTCGAGTTCGGGATAGAGCCCGTCCCAATACTGCGTGACGAGTCCGTTCAGCACGGCTAACCCCGTGGCCAACCCCGAGAAGCCCTGCTTGCGCATGAGCGCTTCCGTCAGCCACGCGGCGAGCTGCAGGTCTTTCGTTTCCTTGGCCAGCAACTGCGACGTGGTGGACACCACCGCGTTCCAGTCGCCGAACTTGCGTTCGGAGCCAGGCAGATCTTCCTCGCGCCGCGCCTCCTTGATGGCATCGAGGCGCACGTCGTAGCGGAGGTCGGCGCCTGCGGGGTTATCGCCGACGATCGGCTGGAGACACTGCGCAACGAGGTCGGCGTTCACCGGCATCAGGAAGTTCCTTCAAGGATTGAACGACGGACGCGGGTGCGGTCCCACCGACCGGCTCGGCCGCCGCCATGTGGCACAGAGTCAGGCCGCTGGCGCGATCGTCAGCTCCCGAACCTGCAGTAACGGCACGTGCCGTCCGTCCACGACCAGTACCTTCTGGCCGATGGGTACAAAGTCGCCGTTTGGCAACTCTTCCCAGTCCACGACGCGACCGAGACGAATCTCGTCGTCGGCGTGTCGCCAGGCGGCGGGCGTGATCGCCGGCAGCAGCACTTCACCCAGCTCCTGATCGCGCACCTCAGGGCCCAGGCGGACTTGCGCCGGCGCCCAATGCAAGTCGCGCAGCCGCGCGGGAGCGGGCATGAGCAGCGACGCGATGTGCGCGAACGGAAGCCACAGGTAGCGACCGCCCGCCATGACTTCGAGTCGTGCGCCGATGCGCGGATCGGCGTCGGTGATTTCCGAGAACGGCTCGCCGTTGAGCGTGCCGGCCACCGGCGTTGGCGCCGGTGCGGAGGGAAAGTCTCCCGAATCGAACATGTGTTCTCGCACCCGCTCGGCGGTGATCGCCGCGCGGTAGATCAGCGCACCGGCTTCGGCCATGTTGCCTCCACCGGCGAGAACGTCCAACTGTTTTTCGGCCCGTCCCCACTCACCAGCAAAGCTGGTGAGTTCGAACAGGAACGCGCGGCGCTGGGCGTCGGCCGGATTGCTCCGGAGTTCGACGCCCAGTGCCTCGATGGCCGCGCCGAGTTGGCCGGCAGCATAGAGCGCTTGGGCGGACGGCGCGGCCACGGTCGGTTATCCCTTGTTCGCTTCGAGATCCCAGGCGAACTCCGGCGAGGTGGCCGTGACGGATCCGTCCTTCGCCTGCGTGCCGTACTTCACGTTGATCTTCTTGAAAGCCATGCTCACCGACTCGCTCGGGCGCTCGCCGCCGCTGGAGAGGCTGAAGCCGGAGATGAAGCAGTGTTCGAGAACCATCGTCAGGTACGCCTCGTTGGCGCCGGCGGCGTCCGTACCGTGCTTTGTGAAGGTGAAGGTCGCCTTCTCGTAGTGCGTGCCGGCGCAGATCTTCTGCAGCAGGATGGTGGAAGAGTTGTCGAGCTGCTTGGTGATCGTGATCTCGGACATGCTCACGCGCCCGCCCGCCCAACCGGCCGACGTGGTGTCGATGGCCGCGCCGGCACCGAACTGCAGCGAGCTGACCTCGATTTCCTTCTCGTGACCGGCGATGCGTGACTCGCCGTCGACCCCGGCAATCTTCAGATAAATGGGCACTGGACCTCCAAATGGTGATAAAGAAAGGAATGAACGACGACTGCGTGTTTGTCCCACTGCGGGTGCGGCGACTACGGGTCCGGCAACTACTTCGTGGGTTGCGGGAGGTCCGCGACGAGTCGCATTGACACGGCGAGTTCATCCAGCTGATAGTGCGGCTTCATGAAGGCGACGGCGCGATACGCACCCGGCTTGCCCGGAATCTCCACCACGTCGATGCGGGCTTCGGAGAGCGGCTTGCGATTCATGACGCTGGGGCTGGATCCGGGCGGCGCGACGTAGTTCTGGATCCAGCGGTTGAGGAAGCCGTGCACCGCTTCCTGCGACGTGTACCCGCCGATCTTGTCGCGCATCATCACCTTGAGATAATGCGCGAAGCGTGACGTGGCGAAGATGTACGGCAACTGCGCCGACATGCGCGCGCTCGCTGTGGCGTTCGGATCGTCGTAGACCTTGGGCTTCTGCGCCGACTGCACGGAGAAGAACGCCGCATTGGCCGTGCCTTTCTGGTGCACGAGCGGCGCGAAGCCGAGGTCGGCCATTTCCTTCTCGCGACGGTCGGTGATCTGCACTTCGGTGGGGCACTTCATCGCGATTTCACCCGACTCGGTGCGGAAGTTGTGCACCGGCAGGCCCTCCACCAGTCCGCCGCTTTCCACGCCGCGGATGGATGCCGTCCAGCCGTACATCGCGAACGCCTTGTTGACGTTGGCCGCGAGCGCGTAGGCCGCATTGCCCCAGCAGTAGTGCTCGTGGTTGCTGCCGTCCACGCGCTCTTCGTAGTTGAACGCCTCCACAGGCACGGTCGCGCTGCCATAGGGTTCGCGCACCAGCACGCGCGGCGAGCACAGGGCCACATAGCGGGAATCCTCGCTGTTGCGGAAGCCCTTCCACTTGGCGTACTCGGTGCTGTCGAAGATCTTCGCGAGGTCGCGCGGATTGTCGAGCTCCGACCACGTCTCGAGGTTGAACATTTCGTGCGACGCCGATGTCATGAACGGCGCGTGCGCGGAGGCGGCCACGTTGGAGATCTTCTCGAGCAGCTCGATGTCCTGGCCGCTCTTGTCGAACGCGTAATCGCCGACAAGCGCGCCAAACGGCGTGCCACCAAAGACTCCGTATTCCTCTTCGTACACCTTCTTGAACAGCGCGCTCTGGTCGAACTCCGGCGCCCGCTGCAAGTCGCGCAACAGGTCCTTCTTGGACACGTTGAGCATCTTGATCTTGAGCATCGCGCTTGTCTCGCTCTGCCGCAGCAGGTATTGCAACCCGCGCCACGAACCTTCGAGCTTCTGGAACTCGGGGTGGTGCAGGATCTCATTGAGCTGCAGCGACAACAGGTGATCGATCTGCGCAATGCGCGCGTTGATCATCGTCTCCGTGTCGCGGTTCACCGTCATCGAGCCTTCGAGCACTTCGGACACGAATCGCTTGACGAGATCCTTGCCCTTGCCCTTGGCGTCGGCATCCTTGCCCATCTTGCCCTGCTCGACGATCTGGTCGAGCAGCGAGAGATCGGCCTCGGTGGTCACGGCCTGCGCGGCCGCCTTCTGCGCTTCAGCCATGCGTCAGCTCTCCAGCCCGAGTTCCGACTTGAGCTTCGCCATCTTGTCGGCGTCGCCCAAGGTCTCCTGCAGCACTTCATCGAGCTTCTCGTTCGTCTGCAGGCTCGAGCGCAGGTTGGCCAGCTCCGTGCGGAGTTCCAGCAGCTCGTTGAGTGGCTTGACCGAACGCGCCACGGCTTCCGGCGAGAAGTCGTCCATGCTGCGGAAGTTCAGCTCGATCGCAAGCTTGGGCGCGTCAGCGTTCTCGCTCAGCTTGTTCTCGACCGCGAACTGAAGCCGCGGCTTCATGCTCGCGAGCGTGTCGTCGAAGTTGTCGGGCGTGATCTCCGCGAACTTGCGGTCCTTCAGGCGCGGCAGCGGCTCTGTCGGATTGCCGCTGAAGTCGCCGAGCACGCCCATGAGGAACGGCAGCTCCTTCATTTCGATGGCGCCGCCCGTCTCGACTTCGTAGGAGATCTGGATGCGGGGCGGACGGACGCGCTCCAGTTTTTTTTGCGTGCTTTCGGCCATGCTGATGCTCCGGCGCGGGTAGGAACTGCGGGTGAGAACTGCGGAAGGATTTTGAGGGGGGGAACTGGCAGACGGT
>JBBQNT010000041.1:0-19698 GCA_038330215.1 Gemmatimonadales bacterium | reverse complement strand
GAGCGAGTAGAACATGGCCAGCGACCAGAAGCCGAGCGCGCTGAGCTGGTAGCTGTACACGGGACGGCCGAGCACCTTCGGGATGAAGTAGTAGGCGAGTCCCACGCTCATGGCGGTGAGCCAGAAGCCGAGCACGTTATGTGCGAAGAACCAGTTCACCGCCGCGCTTTCGACGCCCGTCCACGTTGGCCACTTGCCCGTGATGTACAGCATGGGAAACCAGATGAAGGCGCCAAGGATGTACCACACCGACACGTAGAGATGATTCGCGGTGCGCGCGGCCACCGTGCGAAACAGTGACAACCCAACCAGTCCGCCGCCCACCACGAGGAATGGGCCGGCCACATATCGGGGTGCTTCCAGCCATTCCATGCCGTCGGTGTAGCCCATCAGCACGGCGACAACTCCCACGCCGATGCCCACGGTGAACAGCACGCCGCCCACCAGTGCCATGCCCGCACCGCGCAGCTCCGCGTGCACGAGTCGCGGCATGAGCCACACCGAGGCGCCAATGAGCGCCGCCGTGGCCCAACCGTAGTTCACGGCATGCAGGTGCGCGGTGCGCACTCGACCGAAGGTGAGCCATCCCTGCTCCACCAGCAGGTCGGGCCAGTGCAGCTTGAGACTCGCGATCTCGCCGAACACCGAGCCGATGAGCAGCCAGACGATAGCGGCGGAGAAGAGCACGAGCACGACAGTGCGACTTGACGCGTCGGCCTTGAGCCGCGCCTCGAGATCACCCGGTACGAGTCCGCGCGACTCGGCGACCGCGCGTACATCGCCTTCATTCAGCGCTGTGGCGCGGCGCGGCTGCGTGGAGTCCGGGGCCGTCACGAAGCGCCGCCCCATTCGCCGGCCACGGGCGGTACCAGCTCGCCGTATTCCCGCTCGCGGTCCTGTCTGGCGGCCTCTCCCTCCCACGGCCGCTCGAGCCGAACGTCACGCTCGTTCAGGATCACGCGCGACTGCGCATCGAAATCGCGCAGGAAACCGGATCGCCAGGCCCAGAACAACACGAGGGCGGCACCGAGCGTGAACAGGGCCGTGGCGACAATGACAATCACCGACGAGGGCAGCATGGCAGGGTGTCGGAGGATATTCGTCAACGGGCTCCGTGCACGGTGCGGGCGAGCCCCTGTGCTGTCCATAGCCCGAAGGTGATAGACCGCCCCTGTTGCGCCGAACGCGGCATTGCGCGAATGTCCCGCGTGCATAATCCCACCACTCCTGAACCGCTTCGCCGCGAACTGACGCGCTTCGCGCTCATCGCGCTCGCGCTCAACAGCATGATCGGCGCCGGCATTTTCGGATTGCCGGCCGGTGCAGCGCGGCTCACCGGCCTCTTCAGCCCGGTGCTGTTCCTGTTGTGCGGCCTGCTCATGGCCACGCTGATGCTGAGCTTCGCGCAGGCGTCGAGCTACTTCCAGGTGACCGGCGGACCGATCCTGTATGCGGGCACGGCCTTCGGTCCGTTCGTCGGATTCCAGACGGGATGGCTGCTGTACGTGGGACGCGCCACCGCACTGGCCGCGAACTCGAATCTGCTGGCCACGTACATGGGCATCTACGTGCCGTCCGTCAACGACGGCGCGGGGCGCGCGGCCGTCATCGTCGGAGTGGCCGTGCTGTTCGCGTGGCTCAACATCACGAGCATCAAGCAGGGCATGGGCGCGATCCTTGCCATCAGTGTCTTCAAGTTCGTGCCGCTGCTGGTGTTCGTGCTCGTCGGTCTCAGCTACGTGCGCCCCGAGATGTTCGCCGGCGCCGTCGTGCCACCGCTCGGCACGCTGGGCGAGGCGGCGCTGCTTGTGTTCTACGCGTTCGTGGGCTTCGAAGGCGCGCTCATTCCGGCCGGCGAATCGAAGGATCCGAAACGCGATGTGCCCCACGCACTGCTGGCCACGGCGCTGCTGGGCACGCTGCTATACGTGGGCATTCAGGTGGTTGCCGTTGCGCTCACGCCGAATCTGGCCGACTCCACCCGCCCGCTCGCCGACGCGGCCAGCGTGTTCATGGGTTCGTTCGGCGTCGCCATGATTTCGTTCGCCGCCATGGCGTCCATTCTCGGCAACCTGGCGTCGTCGGTGCTCGCGGCCCCCCGTATGACGTACGCCCTCGCTCGCGAGGGTTCGCTGCCGTCGCTGCTCGGCGCCGTGCACACGCGTTTCCAGACACCGTACGTGTCCATCCTGCTCTTCCTGGTGCTCGGCGTCTCGCTCGGCTTGGCCGGCACCTTCACGCAGCTCGCCGTGATGAGTTCACTGGCGCGGCTCGTGGGTTACACCACCAGTCTCGCTGCACTGCCGCGCCTCAAGAAGCGCTTCGGCGGCGAGGCGAAGGCCATGCAGCTACCGGGCGGTTTCGCCATTCCCGCCGCAGGGCTCGTGATCTGCGTGTGGCTCATGCTGCAGGTGCAGTGGGAGGCCGTGTGGAAGACGGCGCTGCTGATCGCCTTCGGATCGGCGCTCTATCTCATTGCGCGGCGGAAGCCGGCGTCCTGAGCAGCTCGGCCGCGCACAGTGCATCGCTCGGCGCGAGTGAGTAAGAAGCGAGTTCCAGACCCGGGACCCACGCGAACGCATCGTGCTCGAGCGCCTGCGGCTCGCCGTCGATATGCGCCTCCACGAACGTGATCTCAAACGCGCTGTCGCCATCGCGGTGCGTGCACCACGCGCGCCCCAACGTGCGCAAAGTCACGCCCAACTCCTCCTGCAGCTCGCGAGAGAGCGCATGGAAGTCGCTCTCGCCGGCTTCCACCTTGCCGCCGGGAAACTCCCAATCGCCGCCGTGCCGCTTGCCCGTGGGGCGCTGCGCGAGCAGGTAGCGGCCATCGCGCGAGATGACCGCCGCGAGAACACGAATGGTTGCAGACATGCAGGAAAGTATGCACGGGGATGGCGTCGCGCGTGACGATACGACAGGCGCCGAGGCCTCGCACGCATCACCGCGCCGCGTGCGGCGGGGTATCATGCGACATGCCTATGCCCACTCCCCTGCTCCGCGCGCGCCCACACTGCTCGCCTCGCCCCGTGCGCATCGCCGCACTCAGTCCGAGGATGTTCGCCGCTGCCGCACTCATGCTGACGCTGTACACCGCCGCCGATGCCCATGCGCAGACTGCAGCCCCGCGCCACGCCGTGATTCCCGCGCCCTCGCGCATCGAACTGCATCGCAGGCAGACGTTCACGATCGTGGACTCGACGCCGGTGTTCATCGCCAGCGATGCGGATGAAGACGTCGAACGCATCGGACGCCGGCTGGCGACGATGCTCGGCCCGGGCGCACCGCGTTCACCGCGACGCATTGCCGCGCGCGCAGAAACACCGCGCAACGGTATTCGCCTCGTGCTCGATCCTGAAAATGAGGACACCGGCGCCGAAGGCTACGCGCTCGACATCCGCACCGATGGAGTCCGCGTCGTCGCGCGGGAAGCAGCGGGACTGTTCTACGGCGTGCAGACGCTTCGGCAACTGCTGCCTGTTTCGGTGGAACATCGTGCAGCGTTGTCGCGAAAGCTGACGCTTCCCGTTGGCGAGGTGCGCGATACGCCACGCTACAGCTGGCGCGGCGCGATGCTCGACGTGGCGCGTCACTTCCTCCCGCCCGACGATGTGAAGCGCTACCTCGATGTGATGGCGCTCTACAAGCTCAACGTGTTGCACCTGCACCTGGCCGACGACCAGGGTTGGCGAATCGAGATCATGTCGCGTCCAAACCTCGCGAGGCACGGCGGCAGCACACAGGTGGGCGGTGGGCCCGGCGGCTACTACACGCAGGCCCAGTACAGCGACCTCGTGGAGTATGCGCAGGCGCGCAGCATCATGATCGTGCCGGAGATCGACATGCCCGGACACACCAATGCGGCGATCGCCAGCTATCCTGAACTTGCCTGCGACGGCGTGGCGCCACCGCTCTACACCGGCATTCGCGTGGGCTTCAGCGCGCTGTGTCCGAGCAAGGAAAGCACGTACGCATTTGTCGAAGATGTGGTGCGTGAACTCGCCGAACTCACGCCCGGGCCGTATCTCCACCTCGGCGGCGACGAAGTGGAGAAGCTCACGCGCGACGAATACCTGCGCTTTGTCGAACGCGTGGAGCGCATCGTGCGTGCGCAGGGCAAGAACATGATCGGCTGGGGCGAGATCGCGCCCGCCAATTTGGACCCCGGCACCGTGGTGCAGCATTGGCGCAGCGATGCGCGCGCCAGCCGCGACTCAGCGCACCTCCACGCCGAGCGCGGCGGATCCATCATCATGTCACCGGGGAACCGTACGTATCTCGACATGAAGTACGACAGCAGCACCGTACTCGGCCTGCGGTGGGCCGGAATGATCTCGGTGCAGCATGCGTACGCATGGGAGCCGTCCACGTTTTTGCCGCGCGTTCCGGCGCGGTCCGTGCTCGGTGTGGAAGCGCCGCTCTGGGCCGAGACGCTGGAGAAGCGCAGCGACTACGAGTTCCTCGCGTTTCCGCGCCTGATCGCCATCGCCGAACTTGGATGGAGCCGGCCCAACGTGCGCGGCTGGGACGGCTTCCGGTTGCGCCTGGCCGAGCATGGGCCGCGGTTGCAGGCGATGGGTGTGAACTTCTACCGATCGCCTGAGATTCCGTGGAAGGAGTGATTTCAGCACACTTGGATGCGACGTGCCGCGTCGTCCGTGCAGATACGCACGACGTTCAGCGATCAAGTGCGAACGAAAAGTGCTGCTGTGTGAGCTGACGTTCCACTGCTCCAACTCCGCGATTCCTGAAATTCTCGGGTACGACCGCATCATCGCGCGTCCTCCTCGCCCCAGTACGGAGACAAGGGAGCAGCGTTCCCTCCGGACGTACGCGGCGTGTCGACATTGGCGCGCGCGGCGCGATTAAGCTCCCTGGCGAGCGTGGCCAGCTCCTCCGCCGAGAGCTGCTGTTGCTCCACCAACCCCGCCACCAGCGCTTCCGGCGAGCCGCCAAACATCGAATGAATAAGCCGCGTGAGCGCACTGCGCTGCGCCGTCTCCCGCGCAATGCGAGGGAAATAGCGGTGCGCGCGGCCCTCCTCCGTGCGCGTGACGTACTGCTTGGCCTCGAGGTTGCGCAGCACCGTGAGTACTGTGGTGTACGCCAGCGGCACACCCAGGTGAGCGAGTACCTCGTTCACCGTGCCGGAACCGATCTCCCACAGCACAGCCATCACATCGAGTTCACGCTCGCCGAGCGAGGTGTGGTCCGGCGCCATGTGTAGGTCCATGAGTGGGTTCGTTGGGTGGTCCATGCAGCCTCCGGCGGTGGAGTTCTCGAGGGCGGTGGGGCCGGTGGTGGGCTCACACGGGGCGGCTGGTCACGCGATCAAGACCGGCGGCCCGAGCCATTTACTAGGTGCTTAGTACACGGTAGGCCGGCCGCCGAGATCTGTCAACTACAGGCATAGTAGTTGCGGGCGACCTGTTCTCTGGCCGGCATGGTGTCGCGTGTCGCGTATGTTGTGGGGTATGTCGATGGCACCGCCATGCCGGCGACCGTTCCCATTGTGAATCCCCTCTCCAGAGCGTGCCCCATGCGCCCTTCGCGATCTATCACCGTCTTCGCGATGCTGCTCGTTGCCCTGCATTCGCTCGCTCCCGTCACCGGCACACGTGACGCCCACTCGCAGCAAGGCACACCGTCGCCGTCGTCACTGCGCGGTCGCACCGTGCTCATTACCGGATCCACCGACGGCCTCGGACGCGAAGTGGCACGACGCACCGCTGCACTGGGCGCACATGTGATCGTGCACGGACGCAATGCGGCACGCGGCGCGGAAGTCGTGCAGGAGATCAACGCGACAGGCACCGGCAGCGCCAAGTTCTACGCCGCCGACTTCGCGTCCATCGCGGGCGTTCGTGCGTTCGCCGCCGAGCTGCGGCGCGACTATCAGCAGCTGCACATGCTGATCAACAATGCCGGTGTGCTGATCCCGCGAGACGAGCCGCGTCGCACAAGTCAGGACGGACACGAGCTGCACTTCGCCGTGAACTATCTCGCCGGATATGTGCTGTCACACGAACTGCGTCCGCTGCTGCAGCGCGCTGCGCCGTCACGCATCATCAATGTTGCATCGCTCAGCCAGACGCCAATTGAGTTCGATGACGTGATGCTCGAACGGCCCGGCGCAGCGGCGCGTGGCTACGGACAGAGTAAGCTGGCGCAAATCACCATGACCATGGACATGGCGCCAGAGCTCGAACCGCTCGGCATTCGCATCGTGGCGCTGCATCCGGCAACGCTGATGAACACCAGCATGGTCACCGAAAGCGGCATGCGTCCGCGCAGTACGGTGGACGAAGGCGCCGATGCGGTCATGCAGCTCGTAACCATGCAGGAGCTGCCCACGGGCGCGTACTACAACGGACAGCAGCGCGCGACGCCCAATGCGCAGGCCCGGAACGACGAAGCGCGCGCAAGGCTGCGCGCGCTCAGTCGGGAACTCACCGGCGTGCCGTGAGGAGACCGCGAGTTACTGCTCGTCGGCGGACGGTCCGTACAGCCCCGGCACCGGGATGTCGAGCAGGCGCAGGTACACGACAAGCTGCGCGCGATGATGCACGATGTGGTTGAACACCATCGTGCGCAGGCACTGTGCACGCGGCATGGCCAGAATCACGTGATCGCCAGCGCGCAGCGTCCACGTTTCCCCCAATGCTTCATCGTTCGTGGCCGCAAGCGCGACCTTCGCCTCAGCCACGATCGTGTCGAGGCGTGAGGTAAGATCCTCCGGCGTGCTGAACGGTGGCACGGTGTAGCCGTTGGCGAAGTCGAGCTCCGTCGTGTTGACCGTCACCGCGATCCAGGTGTGCATGTCGGCCACGTGCGCGGCCAGGTTGCCCAGCGAGAAGGACTTGGGATGCGGCTTGAAGTCCGCCTGGTCGGCCGGTACCAAGGCCAGGACGCGCCGTGTCTGCGCCGCCTCGTGTTCAAGTTCGCCGAGAAACGCCTGGTTCATGCCCATTGATCTGGCTCCGAGGAGAAACGGGGTGAGGGATAGGGTGTGCGAGCGAACCGAATATAATCCGAATCAAGTTCGCGTGCGAGCACGAAACACGGCGCTGGTCAACCCACCAGCACCGGCAGCGGCTCGAGCCCGGCTTCGATACGCTCCCGGTGCGGTTCGAGGAAGGGCGGCAGCGCCAGCCGCTCACCCATCGTCAGGGCATCTTCGTCCGCGGAGAAACCGGGTCCGTCGGTGGCCAGCTCAAAGAGCGTACCGCCAGGCTCACGGAAGTACAGCGACTCGAAGTAGTAACGCTCCACGAGCCCCGAGTTGGCGACTCGCAGCTTCGTGAGGTGCGACAGCCACTCTTCCTGCGCCTCGTGATCTGCCACGCGGAATGCCACATGATGCACGCCGCCAAAGCCCTGCTGCGCACGCGCCAGGTCCGGCCGCGCCACCACATGCACCTCGGCCGACGGACCGCCCGGACCCATCGAAAACACCGCCACCTCCCGCTCCGCACGGTCGGGATCGGCGTAACGACCGGTGTCGCGCATGCCCATGACGTCGGTGAGAAATCGTGCGGTGGGTTCGAGCGACCGTACGTTGAGCAGCACGGGTCCGAGTCCCAGGATCCCCTGCTCACGCGGCACGGGCGCGGACTGCAACCACGCCCGTTCCGCCGCCGCGAGGTCGGCGCTCGCCGGCGCTGCGGGCGGTGCACTTTCGTTGTCCACGACAAGCGCAAACGGCTGTCCCTCGGCGTCGGAGAGCCGCAGCACAGCGCGTCCAGCACGTTCGGTTCGTCCACGAACCACCATGCGTGCGTCCGCACGAAGGCGCGTCTCCCACCAATCGAGTGCCGCTGCCGAAGGGACCCGGAGACCGGTCTCCGCGACCTCCCCGGTGCCCGGCTTCCGCTGCGGGACATGGCTCCACTCGAAGAAGGTAAGTTCGGTGCCGGGCCGGCCGATCGCGTCGCCGTAGAAGAGGTGGTAGGCCGACACATCGTCCTGGTTGACGGTGCGCTTCACCAGTCGAAGTCCGAGCGACTGGGTGGCCATGGACATGTTGGCGGCGGCGTGTGCGGTGACGGCCGTGAGGTGGTGCAGACCGCCGAGGACAGGAGCTGTCATGAAAATCTCCAGAAGAGTGATTTATCACACTACTGAGATATAACAGCGAACGCAAGGGTCAGCAGCCGGTCACCGGGCTTTCCCAGCGAATGCGCCAGCGGTTGCCCCGGCGCTCGAGCATGGCGAGCGCGGTGCCCGAGCCATCGTCCCGCCCGAGCACCAGCACTGTGTACGGCGACCTCTCACCAACCGACAGCGCCGCCAACGGTTCGGTGGCGATCACTTCTTCTTCACGTCCGCTGGCACGCTCGTGCCACACGGCGGTCCACTGCTTCATGTTCTCATCCGGCGTACGCACGATCATGAGCAGGCGCTCCTCGAGCGGACGGTCTTCCTGTGGAATGCGGCGGACGAGCACCCCTGCCACAAACCCGTTCGACGAACGGTCGGCGCTCCGATACGAGCGGACCACGGTGAACGGTAGGCCGCGGAACGCGCTGCTGGAGTCTTCGCCAAGGCTGGAGGCGAGCCGAGCCAGGGTGGCGGCCAGCGCTGCGGAATCACGGCTGCCGAGCGTCTGGATGGAGTCCAAAGGTATCGCGCTGGCTCGGCCGGCTGGCAGTGCCACGAGCCAGCGGCGCACTCCCGGAGCGGCCGCCGCCGCGTCCGTATATGCCGCCAACCGGCCAACGGGCCAGGCGGCGCAGGTCGAGGCCGACACCGTTGCCGCATTCCACTGCACCACACGCTGACCGACCAGCCCACCACGGGAAAAGAGTTCCACCCGACCGTCGCCGAGCCGCTCGCGCAGTCCGCTGGTATCGCTCACCGGGGTGTCGAGCGGCAGCCGCGGACTCAGCACGGCGACGTCGTCACCACCGACTCCCTCAACCACCAGTGGAACGAGCAGCAGATCACCGAGTGCAGTGTCGTACGTGGAGGCGGTGAGTGAGTCGATCACCGAATCGGGGGCTGTATCGATCGACACCGTATCCGGCCGCATGGGCGGAGCTTCGGATGCCGGCTGATCGCACGCGCCGATGGAGAGACTCACGGCCATGAGCCCGAACATCACCGCGGCTCGCCGATTGACGAGGCTTGCGCCACTGGACTTCGGATAGGCGGACACGGACACTAATCTGCGCGTGTCCGGTCCCCGATGTGAGTGGGTATCGGAAAAGTTCAGGCTCCAGCGCCCACCCATGCGGACGATGGCCCCGTGACACCCGTGCTCTACTTGCTGCTGCGCCCAGTCGCGCGCATTGCACTGAGCTGGTACTATCGCTCCGTCGAAGTCGTGGGACTGGAACGCATTCCGGGTGATGGACCGGTGCTGCTTGCAGGCAACCATCCGAACGCGCTCATTGACGCGCTCGTGATCGGGGTGCTGGTGCCACGACCGGTGCGGCTGCTGGCCAAGTCCACGCTCTTTCATAACCCGCTCGTCGGCGCCTTCCTGCGCAGTGCGGGTGTGATTCCGCTGCTGCGCGCGAGAGATGCAGGCACCCCCGGCACCATGCCTCCAGACCCGTCGCGCAATGAGTCGTCGTTCCGCGCTGTGGCGGACGCGCTGGCCAAGGGCTGCGCCATCGTGATTTTTCCCGAAGGCACGAGCCACGACGAACCGCAAATGGTTCCGCTGCGCACGGGACTCGCGCGCATGGCGCTCGACGCTCGCAATGAACATGGCGTACGCGGCGTGACCATCGTTCCGCTCGGCCTCGTGTTCGAACACAAGGAGCTGCCGCGCACCCGCGTGTTGATGCAGGTGGCTGCGCCGATCGCCGTCGACACGCTCAGCGCCGACCAGCTTGAGGTGCCCGCGCTCACCGCGGACATTGACAAACGCTTGCGCTCCGTGACGCTCAACTTCGAGACGGCCAACGAGTCGGCACGTGTGCTGGCGCTCGCGCATGCACTGGCCGTGCTGCTGGCGCCGGTTCGCGCAATCGGCAGCGAGCAACATCGCCTGGCTGACGTGGTGCGACTCGTGCGACGCATCGAGCGCGCGACTGATGTCACACGTGCGCAGGCAGCGCGCGTGCACACATTCGAGCAGCGCTTCGCCGACTTCTGCGCACGGCTCGAGCGTGAAGGATTGAAGATGGAAGACATCGCGATCGAACTTGACACACGGGCGGGCGCGGCATTCGCGCTGCGCGAAGGGGCGCTGGCACTGCTGCGCGGACCGATAGGACTGTGGGGTCGCATCAACCACTGGCTACCGATCACGATCACGCGAAAGCTCGCGCTACGCGGCGTCAGTTCACGCGACCAGCCCGCCATGCGATCGGTAGTGATGGGGCTCGCACTGGTGCTCGCCTTTTACGCGCTGCAGACCGCACTCGTGGCCTGGCTCGCGGGCCCGTGGTGGGCCATAGCCTACGCGCTTGCACTCGTGCCCTCGGCGCATCACGATCTGCGCTATGGCGACCGAACCGCACGCGGACGGAGTCGCATGCGCGCGTACTTTCGCTTGCGGCGTACACCGGCGTTGCAGCAGGAGTTGCTGCGCGAAGCGGCGTGGCTGCGTCAGGAAGCTGGCTCGCTCGAACAGTCGGGAGTGAGCTGACGGGGCGGAAGGTACGGTCCGCCCAGGTCCCAGTGCCACGCCGCGCGACGTTCACCTGTGCCTGGATCCTTGAGCGGCTTGTCCTGCAGCCGGTCGGCGGGGATGCCGACGAAGGCGCCGTAGGCGAGCAGCAGCGCGCGATCGGTAGAGACGAGGTGCGCCATGGGCCGTCCCATCCACACGTGAAAGTGCAGCCAGAGGCCACCGTCCATGGCATGCGCCATGCCGGCCTGTCGGCGGGCGAACTCACGCAGCGGAAACGCTGTACGCGCCTGCTGCGTGCGTTCAGCGATGTGCAGCGCCTCCGTGGTGGAGGGGCGCCGCGGCGGGGTCACACCCGGACGGGCCGGTGGCAGTTCGTCCGATGAGCCGTTGACGCGATCGGAGCCATCAGATGGGAATGAAGACATACATGCAATTTGAAATGCACAACGCCGGTCGCAAGCGATGCTTCCGAACCGGCGCGACGTGCCTCAACCAGGTTGAGACCCGTTATTCGCAGTGCACCACTCCCTCGAGCACGGCTGGCAACACCGGTGCGACGTTGCCGTAGTACACGGCGCACGTGAGCGGCGACGCGGCAGGATGTGTGGAGGTCGCCGACCAGCCGCCCGACGTCGCTTCGGTGATGGTAAGGACGACGCCCGGAGACGCTTCGAACAGCGCCAGGTTCAGGCTGTTGGTATACGTCTCGTTGGAGTAGAAGTAGTTCTCCTGCTGTCCGGCGAGATTGCGCAGGTCACTTTTCATGGACGCGGCGTAGCTCTTGCCCTTGGTTTCGCTGAACTTGGGGATCGCGATCGCGGCAAGCAGCCCGATGATCACGACGACGATCAACAGCTCGATCAGCGTGAAGCCGCGCCTAGCAGACGTTGGTTTGGTTGGGTTGCCTGACGACATGACACCACCTCGGGGGTGAATTGAGCCCAGTGGTGGAGGGAGTGCCCTTCGAACGCCCACTGGCTGCTGGGCTCTTGTAGCGCAAGGCCGGTGCCGAAGCAGGCGTGTTCACCCAAGCCGTTGATTACAAACGGCTTGGAGTTTTCCACGCAGATCCGCGATGTGATCAGGCTCTCGCGAACGCCGAACCAGTCTGGCAAAACGCAAGAGCGGATTCGGGCATTTCGTCCGCGCCGCTTCGCGACTCAGGCCTTGGACGCGAGCCAGTTCGGGCCCACGCCCACATCGACCACCAGCGGCACCGAGAGCGTGGCGGCGCCCTCCATGTGCTGGCGCACCAAGAGGGTGAGCGCACCGACTTCCGCTTCGGGCACCTCGAAGACGAGTTCGTCGTGCACCTGCAGCAGCATGCGCGCCGCCAGCGGTCCCCCTTCCAGCGCGGCGTGAATGCGCAGCATGGCGATCTTGATGAGGTCAGCCGCTGAGCCTTGAATCGGAGCATTGGCGGCGATGCGCTCACCGAACGCGCGCACGTTGAAGTTTCGATCCCGGAGTTCGGGCACGAACCGGCGGCGCTTGAAGATCGTCTCCACGTAGCCGCGGGCCTTGGCATCAATCACGCACTGTTCAAGGAATGCCTTCACGCCAGCGAAGCGCTCGAAGTACGTCTCGATGAATGCCTTGGCGTCGGCCTGCGGAATCTTGAGCTGACGCGCGAGCGCAAACGCGCCCTGTCCATAGATGGTGGCGAAGTTGATCGTTTTCGCGCGTGCGCGCATCTCGCTCGTGACATCGGCGAGCTCGACGCCGAAGATGACCGCGGCGGTCTGCTTGTGAATGTCACCGCCGGCGCGGAATGCCTCTACGAACGCCGGGTCGCCTGACAAATGCGCGAGCAGGCGCAGTTCGATCTGCGAATAGTCGGCCGCCAGCAGCAGACACCCGCTGCGCGGCACAAATCCGCGCCTGATATCCCGTCCCAGCTCGCGGCGGATCGGGATGTTCTGAAGGTTAGGATCGCTCGACGACAGGCGCCCCGTTGCGGCCACGGTCTGGTTGTACGATGTGTGCAGTCGCTGGTCGCGCGGATGCACCAGCTTGGGCAGCGTATCGATGTAAGTGCCTTCGAGCTTGAACAGCTCGCGGTACTCCATGAGCAGCGTGGGCAGCGTGTGTCCTTCTTCCGCGAGCTCCTGCAAGACACTCGCATCCGTGCTCGGCCCGGACACGGTTTTCTTCTTGACCGGCAAGCCGAGCTTCTCGAACAGAATGGTGCGCAGCTGCGGGTTGGAGTTGATGTTGAATGTCTCACCAGCTTCCGCGTAGATCTCCTGCTCCACGCGCTCGCGTTCGCCCTGAAAGCGCACCTTGAGCGAGCGGAACCAGTCAAGATCAATCGCGATGCCTTCCCACTCCATGTCGGCGAGCACGGCGACGAGTGGCATCTCGATTTCGTCGAACAACTGCTGCATGCCCGACTCGGCGAGCATTGGCGCGAGCACATCGTACAAGCGCCACGTCATGTCGACATCTTCGCACGAATAGTCGCGTGCGGCGTCCACCGGCACTGCGTCGAACGCGAGCTGATTCCGCCCCTTGCCCACCATCTGATCGTACGCAGTCATCGTGTGACCCAGGTGCTCGAATGCGAGCTGGTCGAGCCCGTGCGAGCGACGCCCTGGATCGAGGATGTAGCTCATGAGCATCGTATCGGCGTCGAGACCGGCAATCGCCACGCCGCTGCTGCGCAATACGAGCACATCGTACTTGGCGTTCTGCGCGATCTTCTTCACCGCGGGATCCGCGAGCAGCGCGCGCAGCGGCGCCATTTCGTCGCCCGCAATGTTGGGCAGGTTGGTTGGGGCTGTCGTTTGTGATGACAGCCGCGCGCCCGCGACTCCTACGTCGCCCGAGAGCAGCGAGAGGTTGCCCGCGCCGTCGTACAGAATGTGTGCGAACGGCAGGTAATAGGCTTCGCCCGGCGCAACGGCGATGGAAAGACCCACCAGTTTGCAGCGCAGCGGATCGACAGCGATGGGTGCGTCGGGTTCGGGCGCTGTCTCGGTGTCGAACGCGAGACGTCCCGTTTCACGAGCGCGCGCGATCACATGCGCGACTCCGTCGAGCGTATCAACGAGTGTGTACGTGGAATCCACACGCACGGCAACACCCGACTCGCTCATGCGCATCTGCACCGTGCGCGTGTCGGCGAGGGAAGCGACGCCCGTTGCGCCCGCGGCATCGCGGCCGATATCGGTGGCCGCGCTTGACGCGCCATTGGCGCCCGTGTTTGTCGATGCGCTTGAAGCGACACTCGAGGCTGCACTGCCCGACAGCGCACCGCCCGCCGCCGGCAGGTCACGCAGCAACGAGTTGAACTCGAGTTCCTGGTACAGCGCGCGCAGTGCATCGAGGTCCGGCGAGCTCACGGCCAGCCGCTCTGGCTCGAACGTCACGGGCACGTCGGTGCGAATCGTGACGAGCGTCTTCGACAATCGCGCCGCATCGGCCTGCGTCTGCAGCGCCTCACGCGGCCGCTTTTTGGTGATCTCGTCCACGTGCGCCAGAATCTCTTCGAGCGCGCCGTAGGCGGTGATGAGTTCGATGGCGCCCTTTTCGCCAATGCCTTTCACGCCTGGCACGTTGTCCGACGAGTCGCCCACGAGCGCGAGATAGTCCACCACGCGTTCGGGCATGACACCCAGTCGCGCGGCGGCGTTGTCCATGCCGACCCACTGTTCATCCACCGCGGCTGGTCCACCCCGGCCCGGATTGAGCAGCCACACGTGCGGCTGCACGAGCTGATGAAAATCCTTGTCACCTGAGACGATCACAACATCGAAGCCTGCGTCCACGCCCTGGCGCGCGAGCGTGCCGATCACGTCATCGGCTTCGTAGCCCTGCACCGAGAGCACGGGCACATCGTAGGCGCGAAGCAGCTGCAATACGCGCTCGAGGCCGGTGTCAAAATCGGCCTGCAGGTCGTCGGCGAGCTTTTCGCGCGTGGCCTTGTACTCAGGGTAGAGCTCGTCGCGAAACGATGCGCCGGCATCGTGGATCCACGCGAGGTTCTCGGGCTGGTGTGTCTGAAGCAGTCGCTTGAGAAAGTTGGCGATGCCCCACGCGATCGAGGTGTTCTCACCGCGACGCGTGACGAGCGGCCGACTGATCAGCGCAAAGAATGCGCGATAGATGAGCGCATAGCCGTCCACCAGAAAGAGCCGTGGACGGGACGGTAGCGTGACCTGTTGCTTGTCGGACACAAGAGCGGGGAGCGAAAAGCGAAACTCAGTTCATCTCGGCCAGACGTCGCCGGATGGTGGCCGCCAGCTCCACGGACGCACCTGGGGACAAGCGCCAGCGTCCGAGGCCGGTCTCGTCGAAGAATACCAACTGCAACCGCCAGCGGCGGTACTCCCAGACCTGCTGCCGGTTGCGCTGCGACATGTCGGTGACCATCGGCTCGAAGATGTTGTCCGGATCGCCGAGTCCGACAAAGGCCATGCCGCGGTCGCTCAGCCAGCCTGCCGTCGCATCGTCGCGGAAGCGCTGGTTGGCCAGCCGGATGCGTGCGAAGTAGTCGGCCAGCCCTTCGTGCTCCACGGTGCTCGGCACCGGATCGGTGCTCTTGAGAAACTCGCTCCACGCCTGCGCACGCTCGAGGCCCGTCGTCTTCGACAGGCGATCGAGCTTGAAGTCCGCGACGTAGAAGCGCAGGTAGCGGATCATCTCGTCGAAGCTGGTGACGGGCAGGTCATCGCCCAATGTTACCAGGAGCTGCGTGCGGGCCGTATCGGGGCGGTCGGACTGCGTTACCTGCAGGCTGACCACACCCACGCCGATGCTGGCCGCCGGGACGAGTACCGTGCCACTCACCAGGTTGCCGCCACGTCCCAGCAGCACCGACGAGTCGCGCCAGAGCAGCGCGTCGCCTTCACCACGGATCTCCGTGCGGATGCGGGTCGCTTCCCGCGTGCCGCCCACTTCCAGGTAAATGGGGACCTGCGCGTCCACGCCGAAGGTGACCGTAGCGCGCGGACGGGCGAGCAGGCGGGGCAACGAATCGGCCGTGGTGCGTGGCACCGCTTCGTATACCGGAATCGGCGAGCTCAACAAAACTCCGTCGAAGCGCGGCACGGTCACCGCCACCTCTTCCGCGCTTGCCCGGAGACTGCCGCCATCCCGAACACCAACGGCCAGTGTGTATGTTCCGGGCGCCACCCGAACGAACTGCTGCCAGATCACGCTCTCGTCGGTGCGCGCGGTCTCGCGAAAGGTCGCGACCCGGACCGTTTCGCGCGCCTCGACCTGGCGGACGAGATTGGGACCCGAGCGCAGGCCAAGCCGTACCGTATAGGACCCCGCGTACTGCTCATCCTCTCGCGCGAAGGCCACGTAGCGTGGCGCCATGGACATCGACACGAGCATCAGTGTGGAATCACTGTTGCGATCGGGCAGGAAGGCCACGCGCGCTACGAAGGGAATGGCACCCCGCGCGGCGATCAAGCCCATGCTCTCGTACGTCTCGGCCACGTTCACCGGAAGCAGCGATCGCGGGTCGTCCGCACGCGCGCCGCTGGGCAGTGGCCGGCCATCGGCACCGACGGCGGGTCGGCTGGCGCAGGCAGACAGAAGCACGGTGGCCAGGAGCAGCGAGACGGGAAGCAGGCGGGTGTGTGGCATGAAGCCGGTGCGTGGAAGGCGGAGTCCGCAACCAGCCCGACCGGCCAGTCAGCGTTGAATGGACTGCTGCAGGAACACAGCATGGAGGGTGAGACTCGTCACCCGTGGCTAATGTTACCGCCCAAGCGGCGTGTCTGTGCCACGAATCCTGACGGTCGCGTCATGTTCGCCTTGCTGGACGGGCTGGCGCACGTTACGTTCGGCCCGTGTCCATGGAGTCACTCGTAGGTTCTACTCTCGCCGGCTACACGCTGCGCGCAAAGGTCGGCGAAGGGGGCACCTCGACGGTGTACCGCGCCGAACACGCCGATCACGGTACCGTGGCGGTAAAGGTGCTGCGCGAAAAGCTGCGGCATGACAAGACGGCCGTGCAGCGCTTTCTCCGCGAGGCACAGTTCGGCCAGCGCGTGGTGCACCCGAACATCGTGCGCACCATCGATTTCGGGCAGGCGGAGAACGAGCGCTACTACCTGGCCATCGACTGGGCGGCCGGCGAGCTGCTCGAGAAGTACGCCGAGAAGCACGGCCCGCTGCCCGCCGACGTGGTGTCGCTCATCATCACGCAGCTGTGTGCGGCCGTGCAGGCGGCGCATGACGAAGGCATCGTACACCGCGACCTGAAGCCCGAAAACGTCATGTACGACCCGGAGTCGCGGCACGTGATGCTGCTCGACTTCGGTATCGCCGCAGACACCGATGCCTCCCCCGACCAGCGCCTCACCCGCGCCGGTTTTTTCGTGGGTACGCTCATGTACGTGGCCCCAGAGGCCCTGTCAGGCGAGCTGGTGGGTCCCGCGGCCGATCAGTACTCGCTGGCCACCATCGCGTATTTCTTGTTCACAGGCGCGCTGCCGTACGTGGGCAAGACACCGCGTGAGCTCTTCTCGCAGCTGCTCACGCAGCCGCCCACGCCGCTCAGCGGCGCCAAGCCGGGTATGCGCTTTCCCGCCTCCATTGAAGCGGTGGTGATGAAGGCGCTCTCCAAAGGCCCCAAAGACCGCTACGGCAGCGTTACCGAGTTCGCGCAGGAGCTCGCAACCGCGGCGGCCAACCCGGGACCGCTCGCGCCCGAGACGGCCGCGCCCATTTCGGCCGCGCCTTCACCCCGCCCTATGCCGGCCAATGCCGGTTCCTCGGCGCCCGCCGCCGCCGAGGACGACAAGTCGGGCGGACTGCTGGGCAAGATGAAGGGTTTGTTCCGCCGGGGATGACGGGCGTCGTGAACACCGAGTCGGCCCGGAACCAACTGCTCACACTGCTCGCCGCACGCTCGGCCAAGCGCGGGGATTTTGTGCTCGCATCCGGCCGTCGCAGTGACCTGTACGTCGATTGTCGGCTCACCACCATGAGCCCCGAAGGACAGCGACTGGTGGGCCAGCTGGGCCTCGCGCAGCTCCGGTCCGCCGGTTGGGAAGTGGACGCCGTGGGCGGCCTCACGCTCGGCGCGGATCCCATCGCCTACGCGATCGCGCACGCCAGTGCGTTCGCTCATGAACGGGGTGAAGGGCCGCTGGTTCGGGCCTTTACCGTGCGCAAGCAGGCCAAGCAGCATGGCACCGGCCGTCGCATCGAAGGGCCGTTTGTGGCCGGCGACCGGGTGGTCGTGGTGGAAGACGTGATCACCACCGGAGGTTCTGCCCTCACGGCCGTCGAGGCCATTCGTGAGGCCGGCGGGGTGGTGCTGGGCGTGCTCGCCGTCGTGGACCGGGAGGAAGGAGGCAGCGAGGCCATCGAGGCGACCGGGCTCACGGTCAAGCGCATGGCTCGCGCGTCCGAACTGGTGGCGCTTCTGGACGGATAGTCGTCATTCGGGACATGCCGTCGGGCGCGATCGCCCGGCGCCAACCCCGACTGCCGTGACGACACCCAACCCGCACTTGCTGCATCGCTCGCCGAGCTCAGTTCCCGGCACGCTCGCGCACTCCTCCGACGAAGAGCGCGCGAAGGACCTGAACACGTTCCGCGTCGCCGGACGACGACGCTTCTGGAGCACGATCCTGGTGGCCGTCGTGCTCATCGTGGGTGTGCAAGTCGGCATCACCGATGTGCCCGTGCCGGTGATGATGGTGCTGTTCCTGGTGGCCGTGAGCTGCAACTGGGGATTGAGTGCATTTGCGCTCGATGAACGCCGTTACCGATGGTGGCATCGCTATCTGTTCGCGGCCTTTGATACGCTGCTCATCAGCCTGCTGATCGCCATCTTCGGCGCGCCGGTGCTTGCGATCCTGTACCTGCTGGCGGTCGTGCCCTACTCGTTCGACCGTGGACGTGCGCTCGGCTTCGTGGTGCTCGCCTGCTCTGAAGTGGGATTTCTCGCAGCCAGCTTCGCCCACACGCGACTCTTTCCCGACAGCGCACCGCCCGTCACTGAAGTACTGCTCGCCGCCGTGTTGCTGGGCATCGTCTCGCAGCAGATCGTGCCCATTCCCACCAAGCTCATCCGACGCTTGCGCCGCACGCGTGAACGCATGGCCATGGTGGAAGCGGGCGACCTCTCCGCGCGCGCCGACGCGCGCTACAGCGACGAACTGGGCTTTCTTGAGCGCAGCTATAACGCGATGCTCGATGAAGTCACGCGGCTTATCACCGCAGTGCAGCGCGAGAGCGATGAACTGGCGGCGGTCGCCGCACAGGTGGGTGGCGCGTCTACCGTACTGCAGGGCCGCGCCCGGGAAGCACACCGCGGCGTGCAAGCGCTCAAGGACGAACTTGGTGCGCAGCGCGCCAGCGTGACGCACGGTGCGAAGGCGAGCCGGGAGGCGCGTGAAGCCGCGGTACTCGCGGTGACGCGCGCCGACGAAACGGCGCGCGACGCGCGCGCCATGGACAGCGCCGCCGTGGCAAGCCGGAATGCCATCGAACGCGCCGCACATACTCTTGTGCAGGTGGGCGACGGCGTGCAGCAGGCGGCCGCACAGGTGAGTGCACTCGTGCCGGCGTCGGAACGCGTGGGCGAGTTCGTGACCACAGTTTCGCGTATTGCACGGCAAACGAACCTGCTTGCGCTCAATGCGGCCATCGAAGCGTCGCGCGCCGGTGAACATGGACTCGGCTTTGCTGTGGTCGCCGAAGAGATCCGGAAACTCGCGGGGGAAAGTGCGCGCGCCGCAAAGGCGATCGCCACCACGGTGCAGGCCGTGCGCGAGGAGATTGCTGCAACGGTTGCATCGATGGATGCGACGGCGCAGGAAGTGCGAGGTGTGGGCGGCATTGCGCAGGAAGCCCGCGGCGCACTCGATGCGATGCTCTCCGACATCACACGCATCGCCGAACACGCGGACGACGCGGCGCACCTCGCGCGTGCACAGGCCGACGCGACCGGAGCCGTGGACGCGTCGTTTCAGACGGTGGACGAACGCGCCGAGCGCGCTGTCGCCGATGCACAGCACGCGGCGGCTGCGGTAGTGGCGCAGGGCAGCGCACTCGAGGAACTGGCGCAGAGTGCAGAGCAACTCTCGGAGGCGGCGAGTCGGCTTCGTCACGCGGTGTCGCGCGTGTCGTCCGACGATCGGTCG
>JBBQNT010000040.1:0-20017 GCA_038330215.1 Gemmatimonadales bacterium | reverse complement strand
ACAGACGTACGGTCCGGAAAACTTGGGAACCTGCATCCTGGTCGGGCCCGCCGATTTGGCGATGGAGAAGCCATTGCTTGCCTCACGTGCTCTGGCGCACGTCGCGCCCGCGCTCGTGATCGAGCCGCGCTTCGGCGACGCGGCGCAGGTCTTGCCACTGGTCTCGCCCGTACCGCGCATCGTGCTGAACGGGCTTGACAATCGCGACGCGCGGCGTGCCGCGCAGCGCCTCTGGGCAGATCTCACCGTCGATGGCGCGATTGGTGCCTTTATGTGCCAAGTGAGTCGCCATCCGGGCGACCCCTCCGTGGACACGGCGTGCCTGCGCTGCCTGTTTGCGCCAGAGATCGGTAAGCCAGCGGAGCTGCTGTCCGCTGCCGCTACGGGTCTCCGCGTCGACCGCGTGGACGCCGATGACGTGGTGCGCGAGGACGATGTGCGGACTGCGCCTCCCCAACAACGCGAGGCACTGCGGGCGCACGTCGGACGACCTATCTGTTCGGTCACTTCGGAAGCCATGGCGCGCACGATATCAACGGTCGAGCAGCGCGACGGATTCGAGCCGTCGGTGCCCTTTGTGGCGACGAGCAGCGCGGCGATGGTGGTTGGCGAGTGGGTGAAGGCGGTTCAAGGTCTTGGTTCTTCGTTGGATCCGCGCTTCCAGTTCGACGTGCTATATGGACCGGGCGTCGGTCTTGCTTTTGAGGAAACCCGCCATGCTGACTGCGAGTGCAGGCAGCGCCGTAGCGTCATTACACAACTCCGGGAAGCTCGGGCTCGACCCGCTACCTCGCAACGCCGCTGACACGGTCGCGGGTAAGGCCACCAGCAGACGCCCGGCTTTATGGCGCGCCTGCGTCACTTGCGCGCTCGGAAACGCGTCACGGGGCTGGCTGGCTGAGATCGATCAGGTCGAGGTTGACCCGGATGGGGATCGAACTGTCGACGTGGCCGTCTTGCTGGCCGAGCTGCCCTTCTAGTCCGGAGCCCCAGCACCACACGGACAAATCGACCTTCATCGCACACACATGATTGCCGCCAGACGCGATTCTACGAAACGTGTGCCCGCCACTGACCGGTACTGGTGCTGCTACGATAACGAATCCATTGCCTGAAGCGCCGCTTCCGTTGCCGACAGCACCGCGATAGTTGTTGCCCCAACAGAGCGCCTCATTCGAAACGGTGAGCGCACACGCGTGAGCGGACCCCATTGTCACTTGGCGAAATTGTGCAGACGACTGAATTGGCTCGGGAATAACACTGTGCACGCCGAACCCAGCGATTCCGTTACCTAGCGTGCCAAGCCATCCGTCGCCCCAGCATCGTACTTGTTGTTCGGGCGTCAGGACACAGCCGGTTGGACCGACGTTGCCGACCGAGAGTCCCACAGCCGCGTGCAGGTCGGGTAGTGGCGTCGGACGCGCGCAACCACGCTCCAAAAACCTGATGAAGTAGCTATCGGTACACGCACCGTCGATCCAACGTGCCTTTTCGTCGAACGAGCCCGGCACTTGCCCCCAGCAATAGACCTGCCGCGTCTCCCGAATTCCACAAAACTGCGCTCCGCCCATGAGCGTCGTGAACTGTGGGGCACTGCCGACTCGAGCGGGACCCAGCCGAACGTACCCTTCCTCGTAGGTGCCGTCTGCCAGCGCGCCAAAGTCCCCCCGGCCCCAGCAATAGAGGTCTCGAGCGACCGAAACCGCACACGTGGCATACGCTCCGACGGCGACCAAATCAAATCGCTGATCGGGAGCAATTTCCGTGGGGGTCAGGCGGGGAGTCCGTGTGCCGTCACCGACTTCTCCATATATGTTGCTGCCCCAGCAGTACAGCCGTCGCTTCGTGGAGATCGCGCATGAACTTGTCCCTACAGCGAGCACGGCGAACCTGACACTCGTATCCGAAGGTGTAAACCGCCGAGGTGGAACGCCAATCGTCGGCGTCGAGAGATCAACCCGGCCCCAGCACCATACCTCGCCACGTGGTGTCAACACGCAAGACGATACCTGGCCCAGACTCAACTGTGGAACGATGGCCAGGTCCGTCGTGGGTTCATCGTCGCCTCCAGGCTCATCGAGCGCCGTAGGGGACTCACACGCGACTGCAGCAACGCAGAGGCACGCGCAGAGTGCGGCCAGCATCCGTGTCCGGCGGCGCAGGAGTTCGATCAGAGTTTGTGGTCTGAATCTTGACACAGAACTGATGCCTCATCCAAGTGTTACGGCAGGCTCGTGACCGCCGCGACCGCTACAGTCGGCGGTCACGGCCGCCACTATTACATAATGTCCTAGTGGTCCCTACCCCGCTTCCCCCGGATAAGTACTAGGGCAACGCGGCGTTCAGATTTACGAGTCCGAATCCAAAATAGGCGTCGCGGCCAGAGGACCCCAGATCAAGGGCCGTGCTGTTGAGGTGCGCGCGGACTTGGGAATTTGTCCAGCTCGGATTGTGGGCTTTGACGAGCGCGGCGGCGCCGGTGACGTGCGGAGCTGCCATTGAGGTGCCGCTGCAACTCGAGACGAGTCCGCCTGAGGAGCACGAGCTCCCCGAGGTTATGGAAGTGGATAGAATATTTACGCCTGGAGCTGTCAACTCGATCTGTGAGCCATAGTTGCTAAAGCTCGCGAACGCGAGAGTCGAGTCTATTGCGCTCACGGCGACAACATTTGAGAGCGACGCCGGATACGCCACACTTCCAGCGCTGTTGCCGGCCGACGCGACAAAAAGCATGTTGTCGGAGTTGTATCCACCATTGATTTCGTCGGTAACGGCGGTCGAAACGTTCAGCGAAAAGCTCATGTTCGCCACGAAAATCCCATTCAAACGGGCCACGTCGATGGAGCACGCAACCTCCGCCGGGTCGGGAAATCCACCGAGTTCCACGTTCGCGCTCCAGAGGGAGGCGAGAGGAGCCGCGCCAATCACATCGACCCCGTTGTCTAAAGCCGCAGCCGTTCCTGCTACGTGGGTACCGTGTCCGTACTGGTCGGCGACGGGGAACGTCGTATCGATGCAGCGCCACGCTACGGCAACATTTAGGTCGCGGTGGGGGCCGATCCCTGAGTCAATGATCAGTATCTTGACGCCGGATCCCAACGTATAGCCATGAGCAAATGGCGCATCAATCACGAACTGACCCCACGGAGTGACCTGGTTGGCCCACTGACCCGGAGCGGACGGCTCCACGTAATCGATGTACGGACTGCGCCGAAGTTCTGCGATGATTCCAGCCGGCACCGTTGCGGCGACCGCAGGAATCTTCTGAAACCGATACGTAATTGTAGCGGAAAGGCTCGCGAGAAGCCGCACCCCCTCCTCCGTGGCTTGTGCTGATGCGAGAACTCGACCGGTGTTGTCTACTCCATCCGTCGCCGTCGGATCCTTGAATCCGATGATGACTCGTCCCTGAACCTGCCGAACTGCGAGTTCTAGGGCATCGTCGTCCATACGCCGCCAAGGCGTGTCTTTGCGGTCAGCGTCGACTGGGTCGTTGTCCGGTGTCACATTTGATTTGCTAGGCAGCGCGCTGGTCGGATCCTGAGAAGTATCGGAGCACGCAGCCGCCCCCCCACTACCACGATTGCCAACGCAACGCGACTGATCCACATACGGGTCGTCAAAGCGGCGGCCGATTGTCTAGTTGACACAGTCCTACCTCCAGTCCAAGGTTGTTAGAGCGATGCGGCATGACGCGCGCAAATGCCAACATGAACCTCCCGAGAGTCCGCGAAAACTCGGCTACTACCGAGCGCTGCTAGGAGCCGATGGCGGTTTTGTGGCGCCTCGAACTCCGCAGGCAACGATCTTCCAGCGGCTCACGAATTGGCGCTCCGCGTTCAACGGTGCGCCGCCGAGCGAGCGCTTACATCGTATCTCATGAACCTCCGCCGTCGGTGAGGACAGTCGTTGCGGCTCGCCCGTGTGCGCGACGCCGACGATTCGCAGCGGTAGTATAGCCCGACAGTGAAATGCGTCTATAGAGATACGGTCACCAACACGTCACACTCGCGATCCATCGAGAGTCTGAACCAGTGGTGACGTACATCCACGCTGCACGCCCGCGCTCAGCCGCAACCGACAGGTCCCCTCAGTGACACACAGTCGAATTCACCTTCGATCACGGTCGTGCACACTCAAGATTGCCGCGGCGTGGCGCGTTGCTCGCGTCCGGTCACCCAGCCGCAACCAGCCACGGCGCCGCGGAACGCGGCAAAGGCCCTGCACGCGCAAGAACGCGCGACGCGAGTGTGTTTGACGAATAATCAAAGGCATCGCAAACCTTGGCGATTCACTGGCGGCCATCGTGGCGGCAGGGCGGCGCGAGCCCTAGGCTGTCGAAGCAAGAACAGTTCGGAGAGCGACGCGCGCTCTTTCACGCCACCTCCTTTCGCATCCAAACGACAATGTTCTACGACCAAATATTCTCGCCCGTCTCGGCCTCGCCCAAGTTCGTTGATAACAAGCGCTCGCGTAGCATCGCAAAACTGGTAAAGGCTCGCCCGACGCAGGCATGTAAAAACGCGCGCTGCGGGCTCTGCTTGAACAGATCGGGAAGGGTAGGTGCGTGGAGGGCCAGGAATTGTAGACCCGACGCCTGGCTTCCAGAAGCCAACACGAGACGTTGCCTACTTCGACGTACACATATGGTCTGTCGAAGACCTGCGCAAACCGCTCGAACCGCACTAAGTAATCACACTTCCGATTGCGCGTACACTTCCCTCGGCTGGGAAGGAAGGCTTCCTGTACCGGAGCGCACTTATCGAAGCCCACCGGCATCTGCCTGCAATCCACCTTCGCGACTCGGGGATGCGGTTCTTCGCGTCTGACTTTGAGGATCGTTTTGTGCGCACGATGGCTGGCGACCGTTGGCCACGCGGGGGGTGGTAAACCGGAAGGTACGACGCAACCGGTAGCCGTAGACTGAAGCCGCGCCGGCGGGGTGGGCAGATCGGCGCGTGCCCACCTCTCGGAGAGCGTTGTCAGCGAGGCCATTTCCGCGCGGCTGCTCCCCGCATCGGCGCCGCGAGACTTGCCGTAACGTGATTAATCGTTGTGTCCTGCGCGGCGGTTCGCACGGACGATAAACTCGATACAGTGCCGCGCGGTGGTTGCAGGTGGCCGCTTCCACAGAAGTTCTCAACCGGAGTCAGGGTGCCACAGGCTTTCTCTCCTCGGTGGACACCCAAATCCGGCCACCAGTGGACACCTGAAAACCGGCCACCACGCGTGACGGTCTGAGACGTTGACGACGGGACATCCCGATGGGGTGTTCTGTCATGAGCAACGTCTTGAACGAATCCATTCAGCAGCAGGTGAAGGCGCTGGGGCGACTGGGCTGGTCGCTGCGGCGCATCGAGGCGGCGACCGGTGTCCGCCGCGAAACGATCAGTGGCTACCTGAAGGCGGCCGGCATCGCGGTGCGGCGTCGCGGCGGGCGCGTGGCGCAGTGGCCGCCGCCAAATCCGGCCACCACGGCGGTGGTGTCCACCGACTCGGGGGCCATTGAGCCGGTCGCGGCTCCGGTGCCAGGCCGGGCGCCGACCGCCAGCGCGTGCGAGCCGTACCGCGAGCTGATCCTCGACGGGCTGCGCCGCGGTCGCAATGCGATGGCCATCTGGCAAGACCTGGTCGATGGCTACGGCTTCACCGGCCGCTACGCGAGTGTGCGACGCTTCGTCACGCACGTGCGCGGGGCGACCACGCCGGAGCCGGTCGGTATCATCACCACCGCACCTGGTGAGGAAGCGCAGGTGGACTACGGCGAGGGGCCGATGGTGCGGTCGCCGGAGACGGGCAAATACCGGCGCACCCGGCTCTTTGTGCTGACGCTGGGCTACTCACGCAAATCGGTCCGATTGCTCACGTGGCGCTCCAGTAGTCAGCAATGGGCCGCGCTGCATGAAGAGGCGTTTCGTCGGCTCGGGGGCACGACACGTGTGGTGGTGCTGGATAATCTGCGCGAAGGCGTCGTGCAGCCGGACGTGTATGATCCGACGATCAATCCGCTGTACCGCGATGTGCTCGCGCACTACGGCGTGGTCGCGCTGCCCTGTCGCGTGCGCGATCCGGATCGGAAAGGCAAAGTGGAATCGGGCGTCGGCCATGCGCAGAAGACGCCGCTGCGTGGCCTGCGCTTCGAGACACTCGAGGCGGCGCAGGCCTATCTCGATCAATGGGAATCGCGCTGGGCCGACACGCGGATTCATGGCACGACCAAGCGCCAAGTGAGTGTGATGTTTGCGGAAGAGCGACCGCACTTGCAGTCGCTGCCACTCGAACCGTTTCGCTACTATCGCTACGGCACGCGCAGCGTACATCTCGATGGCTGCGTGGAAGTCGAGGCGGCGTACTACAGCGTGCCACCCGGCCGCATCAGTCAGCGCGTCGCGGTGCAGTGGAACGACTGGCACGTGCGCATTCTCGATGTCCGCACGGGCCTGCTGCTGCGCGAACATGTGCGCACGCGGCGCGGACATCATCGGGTCGCGGACGCGGATCGCCCAACGCGCACCCCGGCCAAGACGCTCACGCTGCTCGCGACGGCACGCACGGCGGGGCCACACATCGGCGCGCTGTGCGACCATCTCCATCGCCATGACGGCGTGCTCGCGCCGCGCCGTATTCTCGGCGTGCTCGCGCTCGCCCGCAAACATGGACCGGCGCTCACCGACGAAGCCGCGCACTTCGCGCTCGACGCGGGCGCGCCGTCGTATCGCTTTCTGCGCCGCTATCTCGAGCGCGTGAAAGTGCCGGCCAGCGCGCTCGCGCAGATCGATCCCCTCATTCGTCACCTCACCCTCTACCGTGATCTCATTGATCACCGGGCTTCCATCACATGACGCTGCTTGAACTCGACCGCGCGCTGCGCGCCCTCCGTCTCTCCGGCATGGCCGCTGTCGGCGCGGCGCAGAATCTCGTCGAGCGCTTCCAGCGCCCCGGGCATCTTGAGATTGGCTAACTGCTCGCGCAGCCGGTCGCGGAGCGTCGCCGTCATACGCGCCCGCCGGTCAACGCGGCGTACGTCGCGAGCCCGCGCCGCTCGACCGTCACGCGTGGGGCGATGGCATCAAGGCGCTGGGGCGCGCGCGCGCTCGGGAGCAGCACGGACTGATACGGGTGCGCCGCCACGGGCTGGAGCGTCGCCCGCTCCGTCGTCGCCCAGCGATCCACGGGGCGCTCGCGCAGCGTGCCATGCACCCGGACATTGGCGACGTCGCGCACCCACCGCGCGCACTGATCATCGAGATCCCCATCGCCCAAGAACGTGCGGCCGTACAGAAAGTTGTCGCGGAGACAGTGAATCGGTCGCTCGACTTTGCCTTTCGTCTGCGCGCGATACGGCCGACAAGCGCGGACCTGAAACTGCCAGTGCGCCGCGAACCGCAGAAACTCGGCATTGCGCAGGAGGCGTCCGCCATCCGGCCGCTGATCCTCGACGATCACACTCTTCATCTGATCGAAGAGCACATGCTGCGGCACGCCGCCAAACGCGGCGAAGGCGCGCTCGAGGCCGAGCATCACCGACAGCGCTGTCTGGCGTCGCACAAACTCGACGTAGAGCAGCCGCGAGTAGCCGAGGACCATGACGAGTGCGTAGCGCACGCCCCATGGCAATTTGACCGTCGCGAAATCGAACTGCGTTTGCTCGCCCGGCGCCGTCTCGAACCGGACCACCGTCTCGGGCTCAGGCGCGGGGCGCAGCCGTCGGACCAGCGCGGTCAACTGCGAATAGCCACCGGTGTAGCCGGCGGCCCGACGCTCGGCGAACAGCCGCACCGACGACAGTGCGGGATAGGTCTGCAATCGCGCCTCGATCAGCGGCGTGACAGCGGCCAGCTTCGCGACGCCGACGGTCCCACGCATCCGCGGGGTGGCGTCCTCGCCCAGGTCGCGGTCGAGCTGCCCGGTCGCGATCAGATGATAGACCAACCGCCGGCTGATGCCGAGCTGATCGGCGATGGCGGTCTTCGACAGACCGCTCTCCAGAAAATGCTTGAGTAGCACGAGGGTATCCCTGGTGTACACCGATCTCCTCCCTGAAGGGAAGAGATCAAGATCATAGGGGCCGCGATCACACGGACCGCGGCAGGAGACGCCCACGTGTGCAATTTCAATCGGCGCTTTCGTGCAATCTCATTTCAGCACTGACAGGCGCAACCGCGCGTCGCGCTGCGCGCGCGCTGGCACGCGCTCGGGATGCGCGGCCCGCGCTTTCTATGCGTGGTACCACGACGGAGCGGTCTACAACACGCGGCAGATCGGCTCGACTCCGTACGCCTCGCGATGGGCGTCGATGAACGCCACCATCACGGCCCGCGGCGGTCGAGCTCCGCCTGGGCAAAATACGCCGACGCCTTGCGAAGGATTTCATTCGCGCGGCGGAGTTCGCGATTCTCGCGCTCCAGGGCCTTCACGCTTTGCGGGAATCTCCGCACTGGAAGGCGTGCGCCGGCGCTATCGATCTGCGCGTCGAACTTATCGCAGCTTTTCAGGCAGCGCGTGCAACGCTTGAGGATGATCGATCAGCCAGTAGTGCCGAGCACGATCTTTCGTGAGCATGACCTCGCGTACGTCATGAACGTTTACGATTCGCTGATGGTGCTTGAGGCCTATGCAGAGACGAAGGAGCTTAGGGCTTCGGCTGCCTTTACGGCGTTACTGCAGGAGGCGGCGCAGATCAGCAACCAGCACTATGCGTCGAGTTTTGACCTCGACCGACGGGGCCTTGGCTCGCGCGCCGCATTCATGCCCACGGCGGAGCAGCGTCGCGAGTTCGCCGCGGCGCATCGCAATGAGCGCGGTATGTACTTTGGTGACCGCCAACCAACGTTTGACAATCTGCTACAAAGGCTCGAGCCGCTGCGAGACCTGCTTCCGGGTTAACGGCGCTGCAAGGGTGCTAGCTGACCTGAGCGCCGCGCTTAACAGACACACACCACGCTCTGGGAGGGCCTCGCGCAAGAGATCCGCGCTGAGCTGCGCGTCGACCTACAGCTTGTTCAGCCGCCGGTTCTCGTCCTCCAGCTCTTTCATGCGGGACATGAGCGACGCATCCATGCCGCCAAACTACGAACGCCACTTGTAGAACGTGGTGTTGCTACTGCCGTGCGTGCGGCAGCGCTCCGGCACGGGCGTGCCGCCATCCGCTTCCTTCAGGACGGCGATGATCTGGCTGTCGGTAAACCGCGATGTCTTCATGGAAATCTCCTCGGGTCAGTGTACGAGATAATTCACTTTTGGAAACCCCGCTTTCCCGGGGGGATTGCCAGGCAACTCAGTTCGCTTCCTTGCGGTTGATGGTACATCTGCTGCTGTCCGATGCGCTCCGGGCGTGCAAACGCGGCTGTTTGGCCGCCTCGCGCGAGGAACCGAGCCGGCGACCACGCCCTTCGCCCAATGACGCAGGGCAACGTCTCACCGGTTTCCGCAGTGCCGGGACGCCCGCTCCTTGGCCATTCGCCTCCACGCGTCGACCCGGACGAACAAACCGCTCCTATTGCGGAGCGCGTCTAATCGCGCTAATATTTAGCGCATGACACTGCCGAATCTTGCATCGACCGTGCCCCGCCGGATCCACATGTCGCGCGTCCGGACGGCGGCCAAGGGAGTGTCGCGGACCGCAAGCGGTGATCTGGACCGACTGGCGCTCTTGGGTCTCCGAGGGTCGATGGTTGAACTGCTGAGCTATTTGATGGTGCATCCTGGCACGATGGTGCATCTGCGCGGCCTTGAGCGGCTGTTTGGGGAGCGCAGTGGAAGCCTCCAGCGAGACCTGCGCGCCCTTGTCGCGCTCGGCGCGCTGCAGCGCGTGCCATCAGGGAGACAGGTCAACTATATGGCGGATCCTGCGTGGCTGCTCTGGTCGGCGATACGTTCAATCCTGTGTGAGCTTGCCGATCCCACCGCCCTTGTACGTGAGGCGCTGCGGGGCGTCCCAGGCGTCGAGGCCGCCTTCGTGTACGGTTCGCGCGCGAAGGGAACGGCCCGGATGAATAGCGACGTTGACCTCTTCGTTCTCGGGGACGCGGTCGACATAAAGGCCCTCCACCGCTCGCTCGCGGAGGTGGAGTTTATCACGGACCGACAGGTAAACCCAGGGGTTTACACCCGGATGAAGCTCGCTGAGCGCTTGGGTTCGGCCGGATCGCCGAGCCGCCGATTTCTCAGCGACATTTTGGGTGGTCCGAAGACGTGGATTGCCGGAGCGAAGGACGCGCTCCGTCCAATCGCCGCCGCGGCCGACGTGAGACTCGCGAGCACAGACGGCTGATCGCGGCGTGCATCGAAGAGCCTCGTGGTGAGTCGAAAAGAAGGGAAGCGGCTGGTCAGCGGCTCGCCTGAGCCGCCACAACAGCCCGGTGTCGAGCGCGCGCGCCCCGGATGGCCGGATCCTGTACCGTCGCGGCTGGAGTGGATGCGGAAGCAGGCTCGCATCGAACAGCTACAGTTCAGTCGTGCAGAAGTACGGAACTACTGGACGAAGGCGGTTCGGAAAGCACGGGACGCCACGCTAGCCGGTCAGAGCACGGATACGGCACTGGATTGCGCGTATGACGCGGTGCGACTAGCGTGCACTGCCATATTGGCGGCGCATCACATCCGGACAAAAGGTGCGGGCCACCATGAGGCGACCTTCGCCGCGGCGGCCGCGCTGGGACTTCCAGGCTGCATCGATCTCGCCGCCGATTCATCGGCTGTTCGAGCATCGCGGCACGAAACGGACTACGGCCCCACATTCGCGAGCGTGGACGACGCTAAGTACGCCGCGAACTGGATGCACGAGACGCTTCCCAGAGTGCGAGCGGCCCTGATCACCGTCGACGACGAGTTGGCGCCGTTCCTAGAAAACTCGCCGCCTTCGACATCCTGAGCGCGCCTGAGCCGCGGCTGCCTAGCCCCGACGTGCGGCGGCCTTGCCGTTCGCCTCTCGTGAGCAAGATCATGGCGTTAGTAGGCGCTGTTCGCAATCCCCAAGAGTTGGCGAAAGAGTTCGAGTCCTCGCAGCAGACGATTCGGAATTGCGTGTTTCAGGACAGCGATGATGGCGGGAGCCCCGAGGCGTGGACCAGCGATGAGCGCGGCGAGGCAGCCTCGCACCGGCACCCGAAGTTTAGTTGATCGCAGGCACTCCCTTGACAGTCTCCGCTCCACCCCGTACCGTCGCGAAGCGGAGACTAGACCCGCGCGCTACTCACTAATGCGGGGGACACGTGACCAAGCTTCTGCTCGCAGGATTGGCGATCACAGCCGGGCTATCGCTGCCTATGGGCATCAGCTCAGGAGAGTCTGGACTTACACTCGAGTTCACTGATGCGTGTGCAGAGGATACGCTCTGCACCATCAAGCCTAGCAGCTACTGCAACAATGTTCTCGGGAAGGTAAAGCTTGGTGGAACGGACTAACTGGTGAAGCGCCTACGACTTGCCGAACTGAGCGTCGCAGTCGGCACTGCTACGTGCGTCGTCGTGCTCAGTTCGGCTTGTCGTTCACCGGAGCCCGAGTTGGGCCGAGTTCCAGCCGAACTCTTCGTCCTCCAGTCGACAAGGCTCAGTGGCGACCTTGCAGGCGTCGTAGGCGTTGTCCGCACATCAAGCGGCGCTGTAGTGATAGCGGAGCAACGTACCGCTTCGCTTCTCGTCTTGAGGTCGGGACGAGAGCCGATTACCATCGGGCGGGCCGGGGATGGTCCAGGAGAGTTTAGACTTCTTCACCGACTTTACCTCTGCCCTAGCGATCTAGTCGTCGTGCAGGACTACGCGGGCAAGGTTCATGTTGTGCGTGATACGTCTGTCGTTCGAACAGTGCCGCTGCCTCGCCGACTGGATGCAGCCGAGTTAGTGGGTTGCGGATTAGACGATGTTTTAACATTTGTCAAGATGCCTGTTCGAATTCCAGGAACCGGGCTTCAAAGCCTACCGCTCACAGTTATCGAGTTCGACACAGAATCGGGTCGACTTGACGAGATCGGCACGCTCCGAGGAATCGAGATGTTTATTAGCGAGCGCTTCAGCGCTTTCTACGAAAGACCATTTGGAACTCTGTCTTTGATTGCGAGTGGCCCCTCTGGCACTATTACCGCAGAGTCACACCGATTGGAATTGCAGCGGTTTACACGCAGCGGCACAGAAGTAGTCTACAGTTCCCCCACCCAGCCTCGCACTGCGACCCGATCTGATCGAAGCCGCTATACTCGCGAGCGGATCGCCGAAGAGCCCGATTCAGCATCGCGCATCACGCTGCGCGGAGTGCTAGAAGAATCACCTTGGGGTGAGCGTTTGCCGGAAGTTGATCGTTTAATGGTAAGTCAGTCCGGCGCGTTCTGGCTTCGTCGCGCGCCTTCTGCGAAAGATTCGCTAGCAGAGTGGCTGGTGATAAATGATCAATCCGAGCTCGTACATAGAATCCTGCTTGATCGCTCGCTTCGAGTGAAGTTTGCCGATGCCACGCGCATTCTCGCGCTGAGAGAGACAGCGGACGGCTTCGACGAGTTGCTCGAATTGGTCGTAGGGGTAGAGGGTAGTGATGTCGCCGGAAGTCTCCCACGACAATGAGGCAGCAAAGGTTATGACGTGAACCTACCCCTTCTCGGTGTCGTCTTCGTACTTGCGTGCGAAAAGAAGTCTCTGATGCCCTTCGTCATGGGTCTACCCGGCTGCCTATCGTGAGCAGATCATCAAGCTGGCCGCGTTGATGGCCGCGATCCCCACGAGTCGGTGAAAGAGCTGCTGACCGCTCTTCTCTGACGGGCTCACCAATGACCATTGCCCACGACCAGTACAGCAAAAACCGCCCAACCGACGGATGGCGGACAGCTTGGTTAGTCCGAGCATGCAGGTGGCGGCGAACGCACCTGCATTGCCTGTTACAGTCGCTGTTAATCGCTTACGAACTTGTCTGCGATGACGAGGGAAGCCGTGCACAACGTTAGCCGGCGACGCGTCCTTCGCCATTTGTTACATGATCTGCATGCTCGCCTGCGAAGTCGCGGAACTGGGATACACTCGCGGATGCGCAGTCTGTCCCAAGAGGCTTCAGATCGTGATCGTGGTGTCCAAGGCGCGCAGTACATACGTCAGCGCCGCGGTGGAAAGGATGACATTCACCGACGGCAATCAACGTGCGGCCGAAGGATCGTAGAGCGCGACCGATTTCCATCTTTTCTAAGACCCGGAGCTCCGCGACGCGGCTAACCTTGTCGAGTGAAGCTCGTGCGCAGGGAGCCGAATCTTGAATTGCTTGCTCCGGCGGATGATGAAGGACAGCCGGCTGCGAGCTACAGCATAGAGCATGTCACACTTCGCCCAGCTTATCACCGCCGTGGACTGCCAAGGGCTCACGTTGGTCGTCAGTCGAACATGATGCGGCGCCGCCACGTTCGGGGCCGTGCTAACTGAACCCGCGCAGTCCTTGCCATTTGCCCGCCCCCGGTTCTGCTTTGGTGACCCACGCTGAATTGCCCGACGCCCGGGACACCGCGCCATTGCTTATGCACACGGAACATGCCACTACTACGCGCACTCCACGCGTCCGCACCCAGTCATCTGCTGACCGTCAATGAGTGGATCGCGACACACGGAAAGGTTGACGGAATTTGTCCGGCGTGCGGGGAGTCTGTACTGATCAGAGGTGCCTCGGCACCAAACACGGACACGCATTTCAGTCATTACCCAAACGCCGCGTGTCCGACCGTTACTGGCAAGCGCGATCCCTTCCGTGCGCTAAACGACATACCCCATGATCGCAGCGCCGCGGTCGACCTTGTGCGACGTGCGAGATATCATATGCGCGACTTGTTCCTGAGCTGCCAAGGCTTGGTCACGGGTTTAACTGTGCCGGAATTCGAAAGTCTTCTGGAAATCGCAACAACACGCAATGTTTGGTACCTCAAGGGGCTCAACTTCCCGTTGCTTCCGTTCGTACTCGTTTCACTCCACGAGCAGTTTGAGCCGAACCAAACCAGGGCGGAGCGGATGTTCTTGGTATTTCCCTCATCCCTCCGCCGTGTAGACCAGCTCTGGAATGCCGCTGGGACGGGTACCAACATCATGTGGCGCGTATATCCAGCGACCGGTAACGTGGAGGTCGTGCCTGTGACAGTGAACGTCCCCCCCGGAGAATGGGACTATGTGCGCCGCGCCCGTTTGAAACTGCCAAACGTGGATGCGTAGCGGCGATCATCCGCCCACGCGGCTTGAGGCGAGCGAGCCTCTACCGGTATGATGCGCGTTGGCGGCAGCGCCAACTGTCCGACAGCCCCCCATCCCGTCTCCATGCTTGACATTGTGAACACGACCGCGGTTCGCCCCAACGGAACGGCCACGCACGCGCATCCTCACACCGAGCCTAACGCGGGTGTCGCGGGCCGTGAGCCAGCGACGGACACCATCGACGCTGCACCTTCCGCCGCCCACGGCGCGGGACCCATGGGCGAGTTGGTCGATGCGGTCAGCCTCATCCTGCGAATTCTCGACGACAGCGGAATCCTCGTGGAGACCGGCAGCCCGACGACGGTGGCGAGACTCCGTCGCGCTCACGCGGCGGCCCTCTCCCACGTGCGCTGAAGCCCCAAGTCGCCGCTATGCTGATGAGGCCGATGGCGCTTCCGTGCTGAGGGTTGCGCCTTCGTTACGGGGTAGCTGGTCACTTACACGTGTTGCTCTCTGGTGCGGTCGAGTCGATTCATGGCATCAGTGTCTACTTTTCGGACAGCCGCGCAATGAGGCGGCGAAGGCGGGTGATTGCGAGGCGCACCTCAGGCGGCCGCGCTCGCTCCACATCCGCAACCAACTCTCGCGCATGCGGAAGCGCCTCCTTGTTTTTCACCCCGAGCTCTTCGGACGCGAAATAGAGCATGGCTTGTTCGGCGAGGTCGCGAAGTCCGCTCTCCGAGGCGAGCGTAATCGCCTGCGTGTAGGACTGGCGTCCCTCGGTCAGGTGTCCGCCCTTCATCTGGAGCAGCCCCAAGTTCGCGAGCATCACAACCCGGCTCGGGACGTGGCCCGGCGCCGCCCGCACCTCTTTGAACAGCGCGGCGGCTTCTTCGAGCTTTCCCGCCTGCGCGAGATTGAATGTGAGATTTGTTTGAATCAAAAAATGTCCAGGACTTGCTCTCGACGCGGATCGCAAGATGGCAATGGCATCCTCGTATCTCTCGAACGCAACGCTCGCGATAACGGCGGCGTGCACCGCCGCACGGCCGGAGAACGGCTCGTCGTCAAACCAGAATCGCGCCTGCTTGAGCGCCTCCTCCCATTTGCCTGCGTTGTAGTTCGCGAACGAGCGAGCCTCGAAGGACCTTGGCGTGTCGAGGCTCTCAACAATAGAGTCCGAGAGGTCTCTCATTTCGCCATCGACGGCGATCCAGAGGGCTTGCGCTACTGCGTTCTCTGTCGGTTTGCGTAACGACGCCATAAGAAATTTCTTTGCGTCCTTTCTGTGCCCGTCGAGCACCGATGTTGTGGCTAGGGCGGAGCGGAGCTCTGACAAGTCATGATCGGCAAACGCCCCCCCACTGTGCAGCTCGCGCGCTGTTTTGATGGTGCGCGGTTTTTCTCCGGCAACCTGCGCGGTCGCGATTTCGGCGGAGGACAGCCATGGGTCAAACTTTGAGCGAACGCTGCGTCGAAGAATCTCGTGTGCCGTGTGCTTTTCGCCAGCGTGTAAGAAGAATCGCGACGCACTGCGCAGCACGTAGCGACTGTCCTGCGCCAGTGAACACGCGACGCGCACTGCACGGGTAGCCTGCACAACATTTCCTACAGTCGCGTGCAGGCGTCCCATCTCAAGCCAGGCGAGAGCATCGAACGGATCCGCAAAGACGCGGCGCTTCAAGGGTGCTATTTGTCGCTTCGTCTCCCCATAGTCTCCAATGAGGATCGACGAGAGCGCGGGCATCTCCGCGTCCAAAGGGATCGCGGTGCCACGAACGCTCGCAAGAAGGTTCTTCGCGCGTTCCAGTAGCAGCGGCCCCGCCTGAGTGCCCCTGTCTATCACAAACGCTGCCGCGTCCGCGGCTTCCCGTTCTCGGCTGGTCATCGTTGCGGAGGCAATGACCTCTGCGGCCGTACCAATGTTCGAACTACCTTCCCAGCGCTCAAGCGATTCTGAGAGTTCTCTTGATAGGTCAGGAACTTGGGACGGTGCCACGCGATCCAAAGACTCGAACTCGCCGGCCTCCACCGTCGCCTGAGGGCTCCGCCATCGTGGGACAACACGGCGCTTCTCGTCTCGACCGCCCGGTATCATCGCCGCCTCCCGGGATGGCGCACCGCCGCCTCTGCCTTCCGCCGAAGAACGTCGAACTGTGTTGTATACCTACTCAGTTCGTAAGGATTGCCATGTTTCTGAAGGCGCTGCCTCGGATGACCGCGAAGCGCAGGATCAGGATCGCACAACTCCCGTATGATTCGCGTTATGTCGTCACGGATCGTTGGCGGAAGGTGCGGATGGACTTGCAAAATCACCTCGTTTGTTGCTTGACGCAAAAACGGCTGGAGATCAGCGAAGGCGCCCTTAAATTGCTCACGCCGAAGTGGGGGTGAGAGGCGGCGCTGGACCTCCACTGAAAGGCAAAGGCCCGAAAGAAGAAAGAGGGCGAGTGCACCAAGCATGTAGGCATCGCAGCCGAGTCGCCGCGGCCCCCAATCGCCATCTCCACGGCCGTATAGCAGTTCGGGAGGCGTGTATTTTCTGTCTCCGGCCCACGCATGGTCATCGTGATCTATTGGCAGCCCCTGGGCAGATGCACGCCCCAAATCTGCCAACTTCGCGCCAAAGCCCGTGAACACCACCACATTCGAGGGTTTGACATCTTGGTGAGCGATAGACTGCTGATGCAGTTGAACAAGCGCGATGCAGACTTCGTGCAGGGTTCGCATCGCGAAAGCGACATCGATAGAGGCAGAGAAATCCAGATGCGCATGCACGTCCCCAGTCGCCATCTCGAAGATGAGATATGGAACGAGGCTGAACGGGTTACCCGGCTGAACGACGACTTGTCCTGAGTCCCAAATCTTTACGATGCGATCCATCTTGGAGCCGGCGCAGCGCTGCACGAGATCCCGTTCGTAACGATACGCACGCAGAATGCGCTCCATCATCGCCGATGATATCATCAGAGCGCTGTGCCGCCGTGAGGTCGATGGCTTTACAGAATGCCTCTCCGCCGTTTCCGTCGGCCACGATATACGCCTTGGAGAAAACGCCACCCGTTGCGTCCGGTTTGCGATCAAGGCGGCGCACCGCAGTCCAGCCGTTCACCAACGAAAGTCCGACAAGCTGATCTGCGAAGTTTGGTATCGATACCGTCATGGTGTTTCGGCGCGGGGAATCGTCAGGCAACGTTCCAAGTATACGGTTGGCTTCACTGGGTGCGCACGCGAATCCGACACGATGAATTCACCCCACCACAGTAACCAGCCGCCCAAGCTCGATCCGTCGCGTCGCTAGCGACAGCGCCGCAGCGCCCCCGCGCCCTGCGCCCTGCGCCCTGAAGGAGCCGGTTGACGATCCCCCGCGCCGCTGCCGGCTCAGCCAGCACCGCCGCCAATACCACGCCGATCCGGTCCGTCTCCTCCATTCCCAAGCAGCCGGCGATGTCCCGCTCCGTTGGCATGTGCCCCATGAGCCCGAGCGCGACCACGGCTGCCCGCCAGACGAGCGGGTGGTCACCGGTGGGCACCGCCCCGGCTCCCCCTCCCCGAGCCTCGGGCGACTGGCCTCGCGCACGGCCTCAATGAGCGGGACATCCCTGATGACGCGTCCTGTCAGTTCCACGGCTGCCGTGATCGCCACGGAGGCTCGAACGACCGGAAGGTCCCGGTAGAGCGTCGCCAGTGTCTCCATGCGGTCGACGCGCACGCGGGGGCCGGCCTCTCCCTCAAGTCGGCGCGCCCGTGCGCTTGGCGACGCTCCGAAGTGCCGGCAGCGCTGGACGAGTTTGGCGTGCACGCGTTCGTCGCTCCGGCCGCCCCCACTCGTGGACGGCGGCCGTGAGGTGCGCACCGATCTCGGTCAGTTCGACACGGGTGTCCGCCCCGAAGCACGATACGTCCAAGGCGAGCGACGCGGCAGGCAAAACGGCACCGGCACGCACCGCCTCTTAGACTGCCGGGCCGTTGTCGGCGGCCCCACAGTTCGGGGACACTGGCGTAGAGGACCTCACCTACGCCCCCTTGAAGATGCCCCGACGAAATCCCGACCGGCGCCAACAGGACCGCGAAGATGCAACCGCAGCCGATGCGCACCTAAGGGGACGCGTCGCTCTGCTCTTTCGCTCAATGCGGTGAGCTGTCGCCTCAGCGAGGCGTGAGCGGTGCGCGTTCGCCGCGGATACTGTTGCTCGCGGCGGCGGTCCCAATGTCCGGCGGGCCAAGTAGCTCGTCACTTCGAACTGCGAATCGCGCTCGGCTGGGTCTGCATGCCGGCTCCCACCTGCGTTCCGGTACTACAGGGTGCGAATGAAGTGCGCGACCTGTTCGACGGTGATGCTCGCACGCTGCTTCCATGCTGGCCGCGGACCGATCTGGATCACCACATCCATATCGAGGGCGTTCAGAAATCGCTCGAGCCGCTCCCGGCTGAAGCGCTCCAGTTTGCCGCGCAGCAGGTCTGAAACGTCCGGCGGCGCTACGCCGAGCACTTCGGCCGCGCGCTTCTGGGTCCATCCCTCCGCCTTGACAATGCGGTGGATGGCTAGCGCCATCTCCGCCTTCGCTAGGCGTTCCGTTGCGTCGGGAAGACCCATCGCCTCAAAGAAGTTGTCGTGCAACGGACTAAACGTGATCGCCTCAGGTGCACGTGCGCGTGCTGACACCGCCGCACGCTGCTTCGTGCGCTTCACTCCGCGCTTTACTCCGGTTGTCGCTTTCTTCAGTGTCGTCGGCATGCTCGCTCCATGAGGACTGTCATTCACTTCTTCTTTCCACGATTCTGCAGCGGTTTACCTCCCGCCGAGGCTCCAGCGGACTTCGCGACCGCTCTTGCCTTTGCCTCCGCCGTCGCAGCGAGATACTCTGCCTTGTTTTCGGCGTAATCCTGCTTGGCGGCATGGTACCGCGCCGTCACTCGGTCAATATCTGCGCGTGGAGTGGCCTTGCCGGACTTGGATTTCTTTTGAAACACATCGAGCAAGTACACCACGCCCTCAAACGCCACCACGAACGCAGCGCGGTACGTCTCGCCATCATCATCCTCTACCAGCTTTAGCACGTCTCTTGGCACGCCTTCACCAAACGGGCGCACGCCTGTCAAAGGGTCGCCGTATTGTGCGGCCATGAGCGCGCGCCCGAACACGTCCTGCACGACCGCCGGTATCGCCTGCACTGCCTTATCCACGCCCGGGACGAACTTGAGCGGCTTTCGGTACCGTATGGCCTCCTCATCCATCCACACCTCCAAACATAGCAGTTTTGCTACGCCCCCGCAACTCCACGAGGCCGGGCGACACTTCACTTGCGTTCACGCCACAGGCATCCTGCTCGGCGGCGGCCGAAACTTTCGTCAGCCCGATGGTACGACGCGCGTCGCCATGGAGCCGTCGCGGGCGGCCATCCATATGGGGGACACTGCGTACAACAGGCTCCCCTACACACCCTGCCCAGAATGCCCCGTCGAGATCCTCCACTCTGCCCACGTGACCGCGACGATGCAACTGCAGCCGATGCGCACCTAACTCACAGAATCACTCTTCCGGTCAAGCTAGAACGAGTCAGACAAAGGATGCCGTTCCGCCCCCGCTACGCTTGAAACGGGAGAGGCCGAGCGCGTGCTTTAAATAGCACGACGATGTTATCGATCAGAAAATCGTCAGTGGCAGACCCAATGCGCAGCACGTTTCCTGTCGTTCGCAACACGCCTCCACTTACAATCATGATGGAGTTGACCCGATTTCGTGGACACCTAACTCGCCCTAGTTTTAGGGCGGAGGTGGCACATGACGTCGAACAAGACGACCGACCGGCGTGTACGTCGCGAGTTCACGACCGAGTTTAAGCGGGAGGCGGTGCGGATGCTG
>JBBQNT010000039.1:0-20628 GCA_038330215.1 Gemmatimonadales bacterium | reverse complement strand
TCCGTGTCGCTGCAGCGTATAATTGGACGGAAGGGCGTCACGCATACGCTCGAGCCGGACATGAACGCGCAGGAAGTCGAGCAGATGGCCGCGAGCGCGCGCATCATCCGCGACGCGACGACGCAAGTCGGCTATTGATCGTCGGCCATTGGCACACGAAGTCGCACTCGGTAGTGGCAGGGCGACACGCCAATCGGGCGTGTGGCAGGCGGGTTTACCGTGACAGTGAGCGTTTGAATGGGTCGATTGCTGATGGCACTGATCGTGGGCGTGATCATCAACGTCCTGGTGGTGTTTGGCGTGGAGTGGTTGGGCGCGCTGCTGCATCCGTTGCCGCCCGGGCTCGATCCGATGGACACGAACCAGATGCGCGACTACATGGCCTCTGGCGGCGTGCCCGTCACCAGCATGCTGCTGGTGCTGTTCGCGTACGCCGTGGGCGCGTTCGGAGGTGGATTCGTGGCCACCAAGCTCGCCCCGAACCGCGGGCTGATGCCCGCGCTGGTGATCGGGCAGATCAGCCTGGTGCTCATCATCATCAACCTGGTGCAGTTGCCGCACCCAATCTGGATGATTGTGACGAGCCTGCTCATTCCGCTGCCGAGTGCGTGGTACGGCGGCAAGACGGCGCACGCACGCGGCGGGATGAAGTAACCCGCCCCGGACGGCAACGCCTCTAGGTGGCTTCGGGCTGCGCGCTGTCGGATGACGCGCTGTCGGATGACGCGATGTCGGATCGTGTAGCGTCGATTGGCGCCGCGTCGGTTCGTGCCGCGTCGGTTCGTGCCGCCTCACCGGGCGCGGCGCGCTGAGAGACGAGATCGGCCTGCCGGCCCGCGCCGCGTACCAGCGCGATGCCGCCGAGCGACACAACCGAACCGACCCAGAACGGCCAGGTGAGGTTCGAAATCATCGCGATGCCGGCCGCCGTAAACGGCCCGATCACGCGCCCGAGTGACGCCGCGCTCTGGTAGGCGCCGAGCGCGGCGCCGCGTTCATGCGCACCGGCGAGACCGGCGACGAGATTGCCGAACGTGGGATTGAGAATGGCCGAGCCGATGCCAAACACGCCCAGCGCAATGAGCAGTGGCGCCATGTGCGCGGAGAAGGGAATCGCGAACATGCCGATCGCCACGAAGACGATGCCGATCTGCGCGAGCACGTATGCGCCAAAGCGCTTGGTGAGCGGTCCGGTGAGCCACACCTGCACGAGCACACTGACAATACCCACGAACATGTACACGAGACCGAGCGTGCGTGGTCGCATGTCCATGTCCTCGGCGGCCCAAAGCGCGAATGTGCTCTGGAACATGGCAACGGCGGAGATCACCACAATCGTGGTGAGCAGCACTTCCCGCAGACCGGCGCGCGCGAAATAGCTGGCCAACCGCGGACGCGGACGGCTGCGCGTGGACGCGCGCGCATCGGCGCTCAGCGACTCGGGCAGGCGAACGAGCGTGAGCACGAAGGCGATGAGCGACATCACGGCGGCGCCCCACGCCACGCGCACGAGTCCGTCGCCGGCGGTGTCATTTCCTGCGAGCAGTCCTCCAAGTGCCGGGCCCGCAATGAAGCCGAGCCCGAAGGCCGAGCCAAGAATCCCGAGCGCCTTGGGACGCGTGGCATCGGTCGTGATGTCGGTGGCGTAGGCGTAGGCCGTCGCCACGTTGCCTGCCGCGAGGCCAGCGGCGATGCGCGAGACGGCGAGCTCGATACCCGAGTCGGCAAAGGCAAGCATCACGGACGCGGCCGCATTGCCGAGCAGTGTGATCAGCAGGACCGGTCGTCGTCCGATGCGATCAGAGAGTGTGCCCCAGATTGGCGAACCGACGAGCTGGCCGAGCGAATAGAGCCCGAGAAAGAAGATCACGGACGCCGGGTCCACGCCGGTGCGTTCCGCATAGAACGGAAACACCGGGATGATCATCCCGAAACCGATCAGGTCGAGAAAGACAATGATGAATAGCGTGAGCATGCGTGCGCGAAGGCTAGTGCAGGCTGCAGGCCTTCGCGACTGGTGCGGCGCCTGTCAGACCCCCGGGCCATATTGCGAGTCGACATGACCCTGCACACTCACTGGTTTCTTCGGCTGGAATCGGCCGCCAATCGCGCCGCCGCGCTCCTGCGAAGCGCACCGCCGGGCGCCGATCCGTTCGCCACGGACGTGCTGGTGGTAGGCGGCCGCGGCGTGGAGCAGTGGCTGCGTCGCGCATTGGTGGAGCGGCTGGACGTCCTCACCAATGTGCAGGTGTGGTCGCCGTCGCGGTTCGTGAGTGATCTGGAGAGCTGGGCGGTGCCGTCGGCGGGTGGTGGCGCGGCGCGGCTGACGCTGGCGATTCTCGCGGCGGTGTCACGGGATTCTTCGCTGTTGCCGCCGGGGCTCGAGCACCTGGATCCCGAGACCGATTCGGGCTCCGGTGCCGGCTCCGGTGCCGGCTCCGGTGCGGGATCCGGTGCAAGCGCGCCCGCAGGGCCGATGCTGCTCACCTGGGCTTCGCGCATGGCGCGCACCTACGAGCGGTACGCGCTGCACCGCCACGAGTGGTTGGTCGACTGGGAGGCGAATCGCGCGTCCGCGCGTTCCAGCTCTTTGGCCAGTGCGGGTGCCGACGACTGGCAGGCGAGGCTCTGGCGCGCCGTGGCGGAGCAGGCGCGAGCTACCGGTCAGGCGCTCACGCCCGCGGCCGTGCACTTGCACACGCTGGCGCGACTTCGCACGCCGTCGGCCAGCGGCTTGGCGCCCCGATGGATCGTGCTGCATCAGGGCCGGCTGTCGCGCGTGCACATGGCGCTGCTCACGGCGTTGGCGTCGAATCGCGAGGTGCACGTACTGGTGCACGCGGCTACGCATCCGTTGATGCGCCTGGCCACGCTGCCAGCTGCGAATGTGGATGACGGTGACACGCGAGCATCCGTGCTGCGGGCGCAGCACGCGGTTGCATCGAGGCTCGACCGTGTGCGCGTAGACGGTGTGGTGATGCTTCAGCGCGCCGTGCGCGAAGCGGGAATCGCGCACGATCAGGTGATCGAGATCGAAGCCGAGCGAAACGATGCGCTGCCGACATCGCTGCCGACATCGCTGCCGACATCGCTGCTGCACGCGGCGCAGCAGCACGTGCGTGCGTCGGCGGATTCGCTGCCCCCGGCGTTCACGCCCGCTGACCACGCACGGGATGATTCACTGCGTGTGCTGGCGTGCCATGGCCTGCTGCGCCAGGTGGAAGTCGTCAAGGACGCGCTGCTCGGCGCGCTCAATGCCGACGCCACACTGCAGCCCCGCGACATCCTGATCCTGACACCTGATCCGTCGCGCTGCGTGCCGCTGCTGCAGGCGGTGCTTCCACTCACGCGTCGCGACGACGGCGACAATTCGGAGTCGCCAGGTCTCGCACTGTTCGTGCAGGGTCGCACGCCGCGCACCACGAATCCGGTGGCCGACGTGATACTTCGGTTGTTGTCGCTGTCCGACGCGCGGATCTCGGCGAGCGGCGTGTTGTCGCTGGTGGAGCGTGGGCCGGTAGCCGAGATGTTCGGCCTCACGCCCGTAGAAGCACCGGTGATCCGCGCGCTCATGCGGGAAGCGGGCGTACGCTGGGGCATAGACGCCTCCGACCCGCAGCGCCACGGACTGGGTCTCACGGACGAAGGCACGTGGCGCCGCGGCATGACGCGCCTGATGCTCGGCGTGGCCATGCTCGACATGCACGACGACGCGGCGGAAGAGTCCGTGCATGTGTGTGGACACGGGCCCGTTCCAGGACTTGAAGGCGAACGCGCGCTGCTGGCGGGACGTGCCGTACGCGCCGTACGCACGGTGCTCAATGTGCTGGCGGCTGCGCGTGAAGCGCGACCGATTGCGGCGTGGGAAGCATTTGTACGGGACGCACTGCAAGAACTCGTGCGCGACGACGGCAACGCGTCGGCGAGTGCGACGCGGCTTCGCGACATCATGCAGGCGCTTGTGGCCGATGCGGAGTCGTCACAGGCCGGGCGCTCGCTCACTGCGTCGGCGCTCGCGCAACTGCTCGAACATCGCATGGATGATCCCGTCGCATCCCCGGGGCGCATGGGCGCGATCACCGTTGCGCCGCTGGTGCCAGGCTGGGTGTATCCGGCGCGCGTGATCGTACTGCTCGGCATGGACGACGACACCTTTCCGAAACGCGGCGGCACGCCGTGGTTCGATCGGCTTGCGGACCTTCCGGCCATCGGCGATCCGGATGAGCGCGGCGAGCAACTGCAGACGGTGTTTGACGCGCTGCTCAGTGCCGGCGAGCAACTGCTCATTACGTACACGGGTTGGAACCGCGCGGGTACCATGCGCCTGCCGCCGAGCGTGCCCGTGGGCGCCATTCAGGACTTGGTGCAGTCCGCGGTGTCGGCGAATGATGCGGCGTCGGCGTGGACGGAGCTCGTGGAGCGTGAGATGCCGCTACAACCGTTCAGCGCGCGTGCGTTTGTGCATGCGAGCGCTGACACGGGCAGCGGGATGCGAGCCAACGAGCTCGCGGCGATGGCCAGTGCTGGTGAAGCGCCCGTTGTGCCATCGTTCGATTCGATGAGCGCTGAGACCGCACGCGCGCTTCGTGGTGCACCATCGGTGCGCACCGTACGTTCCGCTGCTGCAGACTCGGGGCACGCTGTCACGCAGAATATCTCTCACGGTATCCCGCTCGGCGTGCGCACACTGACGCTCACGACACTGCTGCGCTTTCTTCGCGCGCCAGCGTCCGAAATTCTGTCTCGACTCGGCGTATGGAGCGCCGAGGACGAGATTCTCATGGACGACGTGCTGCCGCTCACGCTCGATCGGCGCACGGAGTCGGGTGTGGTGGTGGACCTCGCGATGGCGCAGTTGAATCGAGGGGATGATTCACGGGCGCGTGCAGCGCTTCGCCATCACGACATCATGCCACCCGCGCGACTGGGTTCAGCATGGCTGCGCCAGGCCGATCGACGGGCGTCGTGGCTGGTGGATCAGGCCCGCGACGTGATCGACGGCACGCCGCGCCGCGAGGCAGAGGTGCTGCGCGTGCGCGTGGGCAACACGCTCCTCACCGGATCGATCGACGTGCGCTATGGTGACACGCTGCTCTTCCTGCGCGATGGGAAAAACAACGACCTGTACCTGCTGCGACCGTTCGTCACACTGGCGTTCGCGGTGGCGGCTGGTGCCAATGTGCGTCGCGCGGTGCTGATCGACGCCGAAGCGCGCACCACGCTCAACGCGCCAGACGACCCACCGGATCGCGCGCTGCAGGCGCTGCAAACGTGCCTCGACCTCTACTACGACGCCGATCGGGACGTGCCACCCTTCGCACCGCGCACATCGCTCACCTACGTGAAGCAGGCGCTCAACGGTGACGAAGATGACGCACTGCACAAGGCCGGGCAGGTGTGGAATCCCGCAAACAACGATGGCGACGGTGAGTGTGCGGACGCGGGCAATGCGCTGTTGCATCATGTGTCGCCGGTGACACGTCCCGGCTTCGCCAGCATCGCGCACGCGGTGTTCGATCCCATGCTGAACGCGGTGGAGGGCGCATGAGCGAGCATGCACTGTCGCAGTTGCTCACCACGCTCAGTCCGGGCACGCATGTGATCGAAGCGAGCGCCGGCACGGGCAAGACGTGGACGATCACCAGTCTTGTCGCGGCAGCATTGGCGCTCGGCACGGTGTCGCCGCCGCGTATACTCACGGTCACCTTCACACGGGCCGCAACGGCAGAGCTGCGGGTACGCGTGCGCGAGCGGATTGCCGAGCTTGCAGACACGTTGTCGAACGACAACACGCACGATCCGTTCGCCCTCGCGCTGATCGCGCACGCGGGTGGTGTTTCCCGGCGTCCGGAGTTGCACGCTCGACTGATCGCGGCTCTCGCGGATGCGGATGCGATCGGCGTGGACACCATCCATGGATGGTGCGCGACGTTGCTTGGGCAATACGGTGACCTGCTGGGTATCGATGCACCGGCCGAGGAAGCGAACTCGGCGATGCCCCCTGTTGCCGAACTTACGGAACGTGGGGCGCTCGTCGCATCGGGGCAGGTGAATGACGCGCTCTGGCAGGGCTTTTGTGCGCGCACAGCCTCGTCCGCAGGGTTGCAGCAGGTGGCTGCCGCGGTTCTCGCGGGTGTATCGAACGTACGCGTGATCGCGGCCAATGGCACAGTGCTCGACGAGGCGGCGCTGTCGGCGCGATTTGCGGAGGTGAGCGCGCGAGTGATGCAGTTGCACGATCGACTGGGTGCCGACTGGCGTGAAAACGGCGATGCGTATGCAGACGCACTGAGGCAGGCCATCGCCACCAAGCAGCTGAAGAACACTTCATGGCAGGAGCGGTGGCTCATCAAGCGCTTCCAGACGGTCGGTACCATGCTGTCCGACTTCACGGCGTTGCTGTCGGCAGATGCAAAGTCATTCGGCATGTTCGAGGGATTCGGCGCGACCGCATTGGCATCGAAAACGAGTGCAGGGCGCGACGCGTTCACTCTCGGCGAGTTCTGCGACAGCGTGGACGAGCTGATCGCGCTGATTCCCGAGTTCACAGCAGCGCTCGCGGTTCCGCTCCGGCACTTCGTGAACGCGGTTACCGCTGCGCTGCCGCAGAAGGCGCAGGACTTCGATGACCTGCTGCGACTCGTCGCGGCGGGACTGCAACGTGATCCGGCGGTGGCCGACCGTGTTCGCCGAAGCGCAGATCTTGTGCTGATCGACGAATCACAGGACACCGATCCGCTGCAGTGGCGCATCTTCTCCACTCTCTTCCATCAGGTGGCCGACGAGAAGGCGCTGGTGCTCGTGGGTGATCCCAAGCAGTCGATTTATCGCTTCCGGAACGCCGAGGTTGCGGTGTACCTCGCCGCGCGCGATGCAGCGGACGGCAAGGTGCATGCGCTCGACACGAACTATCGCAGCGATCCGGCGCTGGTGGAGGCGGTCAATGCCATCTACGAGGCGTCTCCCGACATCTTCGGGCCGGGCGTGCGCTACGACCCGGTGTCCGCGAGCCGAACGCGGCCTGAGCTGGTGCGGGCGCTCACCGCTGCCCCCTTCACACTCGTGCGCGTGCCTGCCGAGCTGCCCGGCGTGAGCGACGGCGTACAGGCGATCCGAGACGAAGTCGCGCGTGATGTAGCCCGGCGCATCGCGGATGTGTTGCACGCGCCCGAACACGAAGCGTTGCATCGCACGCGCCACGACGAGCCGCCGGAGCGCGTGCGTGCCGGGGACTGCGCAGTGCTGGTGTCGTCCAACCGGCAGGCACGACAGATCGTGTCCGCGCTTCGCGCGATCGGTGTGCACGCCGTCGCGGCCACGCGCAGCGCGGTTACGCAGTCGCAGGCGGCACACGATGTACAAGCGGTGCTGCGCGCCGTGGACTCTCCCGGCGATCGTGCGCTGTTGCGTGCCGCGGCGCTTACGGCGCTCGTGCGACCGGCACTGGGGCTCGACGCATCGTCACCGCCGCGCGCGATTCTCGAGGCGCTCGACGGAGAACCGGGCCGAAAGCTGGAGGCCGCCTTGCGCACGGCGAAGCTGGCCTGGAATGCGCGTGGCATCATGGACGGATGGATCGGCCTCGACCGCGAACTGTTGCTGTCGCCGCTTCTGGCGGCGTCGGCGGACGCCGAGCGTCGCCTCACCGATGTGCGCCACCTGCTGGAGTTGCTGGCATCGCACGAAGCGCGCACACGCTCGGCGTCCACCGAAACGCTGCGTTGGATGGCCGAACGCATGCAGGAACGCGCAACGGATCACGTGATGGCCGAGGAGTTGGAGGAACGACTCGAGTCTGACGAAGACGCCGTGCGCGTGCTCACGATGCACGCGAGCAAGGGGCTCGAGTTTCCGCTGGTGTGGATTCCGTTTGCGTGGGTTCCGCGCAACACCGAAACGCCAACCGTTCACAAGCCGTTGCTGCGCCGCTACGATGCTGGCGCGGGCGATATCGAGGGTATTGTACCCATCGGTGACGGAGCACGCAGGAACAATCCTGTGGTCGTTCGTGAACACGACGCGCTGCGACTCGAGCAGCAGCGCCTGCTGTACGTGGCGCTCACTCGCGCACGCAACGCGTGTACGGTGTATGTGAGTGAGAGCAGCAAGGCGAAGGGTTCGGCGCTTACCGCGCTGCTTGGCGGCGACGTCTCAGCGGTGTGGAGTCGCGCGGCGGCGCTCGCGGATGGAGCGCCGCACGCGATCACTATTCAGGACATTCGCGCGGATGGCGCGACGCGCTCGGCGCTTCGCGTAGACGGTGAGACGCCGTGGTCCCCCGTGGCGGCTCGCTGGAGCCGTGCGGGCGAACTGGATACGCTGTGGCGTCGTGGCAGCTTCACCGCACTCACTTCATCACACGGACATGCCGCCACGGTTACAGCGGCCGGTAGCACGGCGGCGATCAGCACCGAGAGCGACGACCAACTGCTGGCACTCGATGGCGTACGTGAACCGGCGGCCGATGAGGGTGAGGATGCGGCGTCATCTTCAACCGTACGCGAGTTCCCGGTGACAAATCCCGCCGGGATCCACGCCGGATCGCTGCACGCCGCCCGTCCGTCGCTGCTCACTCGCGTGCCACTCGCACACTTCCCGCGCGGGCGCGCTGCCGGCAACGCGCTGCACGATGTGTTTGAACGGGTGGTGCTGCACGGCGCGGCTGCCGGCGAAGTCGCTCGCGCGGTACCCGACGCACTTGCGCGTCAGGGACTCGACAGCGCACGCTGGTCGCTGACGCTCACCGACGCGCTCGAACAGACACTCGATGTGCCGCTCACCGGACTCTCGTCCGCGCCACCGTCGCTGCGCGAGATGGCACGCGCCACGGCGTTCACCGAACTCACGTTCGACTTTGCCGTGGCCTCCGGCAGTGACACGCAGGCCACTGCGAACACGCGTTCCGATGCCTCCACCAACACGTCGCTCTCGCGCGTAACGCCGTACGCGCTCGCCCGCGTCTTCAGCGATCATCCCGGTGGCTCCGTACCCGATGCATACGCTGATCAACTCGCAGCACTCGGCTTCATGCCGCTGCGCGGAATGCTCACCGGCGCGATCGACCTCGTCGCACGTATCGACGGGCAGTGGATCATCACCGACTACAAGTCCAATCACCTCGGCGATGCATACGGCGACTACACCGCCGCGTCACTCACGCACGCCATGCAGTCGCATCACTACATCCTGCAGTACCACCTGTACCTGGTCGCCTTGCATCGCTACCTGCGCATGCGGCAACCCGCCTACGAATACGACACGCATATGCTTGGTATCGCGTACCTGTTCGTGCGCGGAATGCACGCCGATCATGCAGGAACCGGCGTGTTCACCGATCTCCCGTCGCGCGCGCGCATCGAAGCGCTCGATGACTTGCTCAGGAACGGAGCGTACACATGAGCGCTGTCATGCCCGCAACAGACACGCGCCTGCTGCAGCTTCTCGCGGCCGGCATTCTCGAAGACGTGGACGTGGAACTTGCGCTGGCGCTCACGCAGCTTGTCGATAGCGACGACGCGAACCTGCGACTCGCCGTCGCGCTCGTGTGCAAGGCGCCGCGTGATGGTCATACGTGTCTTGCACTGCATGACACGGCACTCGAACGCTTTGCGTCCGACGAACAACGTGCACTGCTGCCGTCGAGCCTGTCGTGGCCCACGCCTGATGAACTGCGCATGTCCCTCGCATCGTCACCGCTGCTCACACCGGACAAGTGCGAGGGCGTAGCGCCGCTGCTGCTGCGTGACGACCAGCTCTACCTGCAGCGCTTCGACGTGCTCGAAGCACTGCTCGCGCGATCTGTGCGCACGCGGCTGCAGCGTGCGCGCACGGAGCTGAACGCGGACGATGAGGCGCGCTTGTTGACGCTGTTCCCCGAGTCCGCCGCCGAGTCGGAAGCAATGCGCGAGCGCACTTCGTCCGCGGGCAGCACACAACGCTCGGCCGCCGCCGTGGCTATCACATCGCCGCTGGCCGTGATTACCGGTGGTCCAGGTACGGGAAAGACCACCACCGTATTGCGCGTGCTCGCCGCGCTGCTCGCGCGCACGCCGTCCGACCAGTTGCCCGACATTCTGCTGCTCGCACCAACGGGCAAGGCCGCGTCGCGACTCACCGAGAGCATCGCGCAAGGCATCGCACGATTACCCGTCGGCGTGCTCGATGCCGACCGGCTCGCGGCCATCCCCGCGCGTGCCCAGACCATTCACCGTGCGCTCGGCGTGAGCCCCGACCGGCCGCACCGTCCACGTCATCACGCCGGGAACCGGCTGCCCGCCGACATCGTGATCGTCGACGAAACGTCCATGGTGGACCTGCCGCTCATGGCGCGCCTGTTCGACGCCGTGCGCCCCGACGCGCGACTGTTGCTGTTGGGCGACGCGGATCAGTTGGCCTCCGTGGACGCGGGCGCGGTGCTGCGTGACCTTGTGGAAACGCCCGCGCTCGAGCGCTCGACGGCCATGCTCACCTACAGCCGGCGATTCTCGGACGCGAGTGCGCTCGGCAAGCTGGTCATCGCTCTGCGCGGCGAGGAGTGGCGCGCTGTCGAGCACGCCCTCGAGGCAAATGGCGCGGCGGCAGACGTCATCGCACCGGTGAGTGTGCTATCCACCTCGTCATCCGAGCGTGTCCCGCAGCACGTGCTCGGCGCCGTGCGCGCGCACGTGGGCCGGATGCGTGAGGCCCCCACCCCCGAGGCGGCGCTGGCCGAACTCGGCCGCTTTCGCCTGCTCACCGCGCTCCGCCGAAGCCCGATCGGCGCGGACGCGATCAACGCATTCTTCGTGAACGAAATGGGCGACGAGCTGGCGCCGGGCGCACCGGTGCTGATCGTCGAGAACGCTCCCGACGACGGCCTGGCCAACGGAGATCTGGGCGTGGTCTGGCAAGAGTCGGACGGACGGCGCTCCGTGCTGTTCTCCGGCGCCGACGGGCCGCGCGCGATTCCGGTTCGGCGCCTGCCCGCCCGCGAACCGGCCTTCGCCATGACCGTGCACAAGGCGCAAGGCTCGGAGTTCGACAAGGTCATGGTGCTGCTGCCGCCCCCGCCATCTCCCATCCTCACGCGAGAGCTGCTCTACACCGCCGTATCGCGCGCGCGCACGCAGGTGACGATCGTGGGTCCGCGCGCAGCGATTGCGGCGGCGCACGGCACCCGCGTTCGCCGGGCCACCGGACTTCGCGCGAGGCTCGAACTCCAGACCATGTTGTGACGCGAGGGTCCCGCCGGGCTATCGCACACATCCCGTCGGCATGGCATCATTCGGGATACCACAATCGGCTCGCGACGAGGCGGGCCCTTCCCGATGCAGGAGATCGCACCATGCCACGCCGAGCCTCGCGGCCCGCCGGCTCCAGAACGCGCCGACCGGGCACCAATGCCGCCAGCGTCGATGCGCTGCACACGCTCAAGGCGCTGCTCGCCAAACGCGGCAGCAATGCCGCCGAAGCCGCGCTCGATCGCTGGGTTGACGCGCTCAGCGAGTCGCCGGAGACGTTCGCGGCGTCGGCGGAATACCTCGCGGCAGAGTCGCCCGATGGATTCACCCGCGAGGAGCGATGGCTGCTGCTCTCCATCGCTGCGGAGATGGTCGACGATCCGGTCCTGGGCGACGCGTGCGAAGAGCTCGAGGGGCGCATGGAGGTCGAGGCGAAGAACTGGCCGGGCTACAACGACGATACGCTCGATCCCGAGCAGTTGCGCAATGAATCGCCGGTGTACCGCGCGTTGTCGGAAGCGTGGTCCGGACTGCGCGCCGCGATCGAGATTTCGTTTCTGCACGACATCGCAATGCCGGAGATGGCAGGCGCGATGATTGATGATGCCGGCAATTGGGAGCGCGCGTTGCGTGACGGAGAGGCGACGTTACTCGGTATTCCACGGATCGTGCTCACGGCAGACGACGATCCGTTCGGTATCTTGTTGCCATGACAGACACGGACACCGACGCCAACTCCGAGGCACTGGCCGCTCGTCTCGAGGCGCATCCCGACTTTCGTGTGCTGCGACGCCTCGTGCCCACGACGCGGTTCGTGAACGCAACTTCCGAGCACCAGCTGCGACAGGCGTTGGTTGTCGATGTCGAAACCACCGGCGTGGATCGCAGCACCGACGCGATCATCGAACTCGGCGTCGTGCGATTCACCTACGATGCCATCAGCGGACAGCCGGTCGAGGTGCTGGCCGCCGAATCGATGCTCGAAGATCCGGGTCGTCCGATTCCCGCCGAAATCGTGCAGCTCACCGGCATCACCGATGACATGGTGCGTGGACAGCGCATCGACGATGCACGCGTGCATGCACTGCTCGACGGTGTTGGTATCGTGCTCGCGCACAACGCCGGATTCGACCGCCCCTTCATTGAACGCCGGTTCCCCGCGTTCCGCGATGTGCACTGGGGCTGCACGCAGCGCGATATCGACTGGCGCGCACTCGGCGTGGGCTCGCACTCGCTCGAGTTCCTCGTCTACAAGCACCTCGGCGCATTCTTCGACGGACATCGCGCGGTGGACGACTGTCGCGCCACACTTGCGCTGCTCGCCAAGCGTACGACAGACGGTGTGCTGCCCATGGCGAAGTTGCTCGAGGCATGCCGCACACCGCGTGTGCGCGTGTGCGCGGTGGGCAGTGCGTTCGACACCAAGGATGTGCTGCGCGGACGCGGCTATCGGTGGAGCGGCAACGACGGGCTGCCGCCCAAGACGTGGGTGCGGGAGATCGCCGAAGCGCATCTCGGGGAAGAGCAGATCTGGCTGCGCACCGCCGTGTACGTGAACGGGCGCGGCGAAGCGGCGATCGAAAAGGTCGATCTGCGGCGTCGCTGGGCGTAGCTCGCCGGGACTGGGTCGCAGCGTGTGAGTCGCCACCCCTCACTCGCGCGAGTCGGCCTGCGGGTCATCGTACCCTGTCAGCGTGACGCGGGATTGGTGAGGCTACGGTCGCGCGGCCACATTCGGCGCGCCAATCTCACGCCGACTGTCATGCTGCCACTCGCCCCCGATCTCTGGACCATTCAATCCATGCTTGTGGGCCGAGTCTACGTCCTCGCGGACGCGGACGGGCTTACGATCGTGGACGCGGGGCCGTGGGGACGTGGCAGGCACATGATGCGCCAGCTCGCGTCTGCGGGCTTCGCGCCGTCTTCAGTGCGGCGTGTGGTGCTCACGCATGATCACGGCGATCATGTGGGCGGACTGAACACGCTGCTCGCGGCAACGGGCGCGGAGCTGATCGCGTCCCCGATCGTGGCGCAGCGCCTCGATCAACGCACGCGGGCGCTCGCCGGCAGCGTGCATGTCGTCACCGAAGGCATGGTGCGCCGGGATATCCTGGGCGGTGTCACCGTGCTCGACACGCCGGGACATCGTCCCGGACACATCTCGCTCTGGCAACCGGAGCGTGGCCTTCTGATCGCGGGCGACGCGGTGATGACGGGTGCGCTCTCACGGGTTGCGGCGCTGCTCGCGCACGATCGCAGCCAGCTCGCGCATGATCTTGATCGACTCTCGCGCCTCGCGCCGCAACTTGTGTTGCCTGGGCACGGGCACGTGCTCCGATCCCCCCGCCGCCTTCGTCACGTACGCCGTGCCACCGTGCCGCTCGGCGAGCGTGACTGGAACCTGGCGATTCCGGGCGGCGCGTCGACGGGTCAGGCGACCCGGTCCGCGCCCGCGTCAGTCGTCGGTGAGGAAGACACTGAGCAGGCCGCTCACCACGCTCACGATCAGCGCACCGATCAGCGCGGGAAGAAACCCCGCCACGGTGAAGTTGATGCCGAGCGAGCTCGCCAGCCAGCCGGTGAGCATGAGCAGCAACGCGTTGATCACGAAGGTGAACAGGCCGAGCGTGAGCACCTGCACGGGCAGTGAGAGCACCACAAGCACCGGCTTGATGAAGGCGTTCACCACGCCGAACACCAGCGCAACGCCTACCAGCCCGGGCCACGATCCCACGTAGTCGATTCCGACAATGAGATACGACGCGACCCAAAGGGCGGTGGAGTTCGCGATCAGTCGACCGATGATGTTCATGAGGAGTGCGAAGGGGCGTACATTCGACGCCGCCGGTTCAAGCGCGACGCATGCAGAGGGGAGGGTAGCGATAGATTGATCAGATCGAAAGATGGCGAACCCTACCGAAGTCCCCGCGCCGCGCAAGAACGTCAATCGCCTGCGCCCCGTCCAGCGCCTGCGAATGCCGCGGAATCTGCAGGCCGACCGGGTGTGGGCGTTCGCGCGCACGATGGAGCGGGGCGTGCGCAACGCGGCGTTTCGCGAGCTGGTGCAGACGATCGACGGCTCGCCGTGGCACGCGCTCGGCCAGGTGTGCGTCTACCATGATGGCGAAGAGACCTTTGCCGCCATCGGCACCGCAATCGCGGAGGCGCAGCGCGAAGTGCTGGTGGAGATGTACATCCTGCGCGACGACCGCGTGGGCATGAAGCTGCAGCGGGCGTTGAGCGACGCGGCGGCGCGCGGGGTAAGCGTGTGCGTGCTGGCCGACGCTGTGGGCTCATACGGCACCTCGCGCAAGTTCTGGCGGCGGCTCGAGGCCAGTGGCATTGCCGTGCGGCTCTTTCATCCATGGTGGCACTCACCGCTTCATGCGTGGCGCCGCGATCATCGAAAGATCATCGTGGTTGACCGCGAGGTGATGTTTACCGGTGGCATGAACGTCGGAGACGAGTACGGCTCGTCGCTGCGCAAGCCGAGCGGCGATGTGGTCTTTCGCGACACCTTCATTCGTGTGGATGGTTCGATCGCGCCGGAGATGGCATACACATTCGCAGACGGCTGGGCGCGCGCCGGCGGAGAGCCGCTGAACGGCGTAGACCCCAATCGGCGTCCGGTCGCGCAGGCGCCAGCCAGCGGTGAAGATCCGGCCGCGCTTATTCTCGATGCCCGACCGGGACGCGGTCAGCCGGAGACCATTGCCGTACTGGCTGCGATCGTGGGTGCGGCGCGCGAGCAACTCTGGATCACCACGCCATACTTCGCACCGCCCGACGGCGGCCTGCAGATCCTGGAGGACGCGGCCGCACGCGGCGTCGATGTGCGACTGCTCCTGCCTGGCAAGACCGACGCGCCGCTGGTGCGTCGCGCTGGCCTGGGCTCGTACACGCGCCTGCTGCGCGCGGGCGTGCGACTCTTCGAATACGAACGCTGCGTGCTGCACGCGAAAACGATGCTCGCTGACAATCACCTCTCGGTGATCGGGTCGGCCAACCTCGACTTCCGCTCCTTGTGGTTCAACGCCGAGTGCAACCTGCTGGTCTCCGACGACGCCACGGCCAACACGCTGCGCGAGCACTTCGAGTCGGACCTCGCGCAGGCGCGCGAGATCACGTGGGCCGACTGGAAACACCGACCATGGTACTCGAGGCTTGGCGACCTGTCCGCCCGCAGCCTGCGCGTCCTGCTCTGATTACAACGCCGGTGCGTCCTGCTCTGACCGCGGCGCGCGCGCCTGGCGCAGGTCGGCAGAACCCGTACGCAGGGGGGGCAAACGCCCGATACTTCGCGACCCCCGGCCAGCCGAAGTTGTGAACAAGCCGGGCGATCCCATCACACGGAGGGTGACGTCCGAGACTCGACCGGAGATTCGCGATGGGCCTAGAACTGCATTCGCAGGCGCACCGCGCCCTGGCGGTGGGACCGGTACTGGTAGCGTCCGATGGCGCACCTTTCGCCGACGCGCTCTTCAACGCTGCTCGCGCCGCCGCAGCGTCGCTGGACACGCACATCGAGGTGCTTGGCGTTTGCGAACCCACGCCGCTCGCGCCCGCGGTGGGCGGGGGCGTAGTCCCCGCGCCTGAGCTCGACGGCATGCGTCGACAACTCATGCTCGAGGACGTCCAGCGCAGCGTGTCCATTGCCGCCACGGGGGCGGACGCATGGCGCGTGGATGTGCAGCTCGGTGCGCCGCCCGAGACGCTGGCGCGGGAAGCCGAACTCCGCGGCGCGAGCTTGCTCATCATGGGCATCGGCCGGCACAATCCGCTCGATCGACTGTTCGGTACGGAAACAACCCTCGCCACGCTTCGACACGCGCGTGTCCCCGTGCTCGCCGTCGGCAGCGGATTCCCGCCGTCGCCCAAGCACGCCGTTGTCGGGCTCGACTTCTCACCGGCCAGTGTGCGTGCGGCCAAGCTGGCGATGCGTCTGGTCGGCGACACAGGTCGCCTCACGCTCGTGCATGTGCGCCCGCGTTTCGAACATCCGAGTGCCGCGTGGCAGTCGTGGGATCGGGAATACGGGAGCACGTTGCCGCCGCTCTTCGCCGAGTCGATTGCGCTGCTCGATGCGCCGTCGGGCATCACGATCGACACCACCACCGTGCGCGGAGATGCGGCACCGGCGCTGCTGACCATCGCGCAGCAGTCCGGCGCCGATCTGCTGGCGCTCGGCGCGCAGCGTCATGGTATGCTGGAGCGACTGCTCGTGGGCTCGGTGGCCACGCGCGTGCTGCGGAACGCGCGTACAGCCACGTTGGTGGCGCCAGCGTTGCCCACAGGCTCAGGGGGCACTGACGTGCAAGCGCTGAGTTTGAGCGGCAGCTGAGCAGGCGCCGTACGCGCTACATCGCGTCCCGTACGGCGCGCGCCAGCGTTTCGAGCGTGAAGGGCTTCTCGAGGAATGCCATCTGCGGGCTGACGCCGCCACCATGCCGGTCGAGCATGTCCGACGTGTAGCCGGACATGAAGAGCACCGGCACGCCGGGATGCGTCACCGCGAGCTGGTCGGCCAGGTCACGACCCGAACCCCCGGGCATGATCATGTCCGTGATCACGAGGTCCGGCGCTCGCTCGCTGTCGCGCAGCACAGACGCCGCCTCAGGAACCGAGTTGGCCACGAGCACCTCGTAGCCAAGATCGCGCAGAAGGCGCCGAATGAGCGCGGCGACGGTCGGTTCGTCCTCCACCAGCAGAATGAGCTGGCCGCGCACCGCTTGTGTGCTCAGCGGTGTGGACGACCTGACCGGCGTGGTCTCTCCATTCGCCGCCGGCAGCTCTACCCGGAATGTGGTGCCGACACCGGGCGCGCTTTCCACGAAGATCTTCCCGCCGCTCTGGTGCACAATGCCGTGCACAGTGGACAGGCCCAGCCCCGTGCCGCGTCCCGACGGTTTTGTGGTGAAGAACGGCTCGAACATGCGATCCTGCACTTCGGGCGAGATGCCGACGCCCGTGTCGCGCACTTCGACAAACGCCCAGCCATCGGCGGTGCGACCGGTCTGCAAATGCAGTTCCCCGCCGCGCATCATGGCATCGCGCGCGTTGACCGCGAGATTCATGATCACCTGCTCGAGCTGCCCTTGATCGGCGAACACCAATGGCGTGTCGACGCCGGCATGCAGCAAGAGGCGAAGGTCCTCGCCGATCACCCGCTGCAACAGCCCGGTCATTTCCGTGAGCACCATACGCACATCGAGCACGCGCGACTGCAGCACCTGTCGGCGGCTGAACGTGAGCAACTGACGCGTGAGCGAGCTGGCGCGGCGCACCGCATGCAGCACTTCGTCCACGAGTTCCACACCGGCATCGTGCTCGCTGAACTCGTCGCGCAGCAGCTCGCCGTAGCCTTGGATCACGCTCAGCAGGTTGTTGAAGTCGTGCGCAATACCGCCGGCGAGCAGGCCCACCGCCTCGAGCTTCTGCGACTGCCGCAGCTGGTCTTCCGCACGCTGTTGGCCGGTCACATCGGAGCATGCGCCTACGATCACGAGCGGCGCAACGTGTGAGGGGTCGTCGGGTCGATCGCTCGGCTGCTCGAGCGGTTGCCCACGCTCCCGCCAGTGGCACACCTGTCCATCGGCGCGCCGCACGCGATACAAAATGTCGAATGATTCGCGCGCGGCCACGGCGGCCATCATCGTCGTCATCACGCGATCATGATCGTCCTCGTGAATGACCGCTTCCCAGCCAGACAGCGTGCGCGGCAGGCTACCGGCCTCGAGGCCAAGCGCGTGTTCGATGTCGCCGAACCACTCCACTGCGCCCGTGGGCACATGCCATTCGTAACCAAGGCTGCCCGTCGCCTCGAGCGCGAGACGTGCCACCCGTTCGGACCGGCCGATCCCTTCGTCGGACATCTGGTTGGATTGCGTCACGCCGTTCAGAAAATGCGAAGGTTGAATGAGCAGCGCGGATTCGCGCGAATGTCGGCGAGCGGGGCGCGCAACTCGATCACCGCCGAGTCGCTGTGCTGATAGAGACGCTTGTCGTTGACCAGCCGGCCGATCGTGCCGTCACCACGATTCGCCCTGGCAACGAGCGAGAATGCCTTGGCCACGGCGCGCTCAAGTTGCACCTGCGTGCGGTCCGCGTCCACCGAGCGCACAAACACGCGCGCTACCATTCCACAATCCATGCACCGAGCGCCAATCCGATTCCGCTGGCCAGCGCCAGCGCGCCAAGTCCGAGGCTCGCGCGCCGCTGAAACGCGCGCGAGCCCAGCACCAGAGTGAGCGTGAGCTTGAGCAGCGTATTCGCCAGCACGCCCACGGCAATGGCGGTGGCCGCGAGCTGACGCAGCGCCGCGTCGGCGCCCATGCGACTCATGGATAATGTCAGCGCGTCCACGTCGGTCAGTCCGAGCACGAAGGCGGTCATGAGCACGCCCGGTGTGCCGACGGTGTTCTGCACCCAGGCGAGGCCCAGCAACACCACCTGAAACGCGATCGCCATCTGCGCGGCCTGCCAGAGGCCGAGCGGATTGCGTCCCGTATCGCTTGGTGCGGTGTGTTCGCCTGTGTCTTGTGCATTCTTCGAAGCACGCCGTGCGCGCCACAGCACGAGGGTGACAAAGCCTGCCCCCACAAGAAAGGGCGGCGTGAGAAACGGAATCACCCGTCCGCCTACATTCGGTTCGAGCAGCGACGCAACAATGATGACACGCGGCACGAGCACCGTACACGCCGCCACGACTCCCAGACCGAGCGGTTCCGCGAAAGCCGGCTCGACCTTGCTCTTTCGACTGAAGTGCAGCGTTACGGCGGTGCTCGAGACCAGTCCGCCGAGCAGGCCGGTGACGCCGTAGCCGCGTTCCGTGCCCACGACCTGCCGTGCGACGTAGCCAGCGAAGTTGAGGCCGGAAAAAAGCAGCACCACGATCCACAGCTCGCGCGGACGCACGCTGTCATACGGTCCGTATCGTCCGTCGGGAATGAGCGGCAGCACTACCAGCGCGAGTACGGCAAAGAGCAGCGCGGCACGCATTTGATGTTCGTCCACCCGCGTGAGCCAGCGCTGCACGCGCGATTTTTCGGCCAGTGCGAGCACCACGATCGCCGTGATGCCGCTGACGAGTGTGCGGTTGCCCAGTCCCGCGAGCACTCCGAGTGCCAGCACGACAAGCGCTGCCGCTTCGGTGGTGCCGTCCGGCGTGGCTTCTGGCCGTCGGACGGCGAGCACATACGCCACCACCACAAGCGCCGAGGCCGAGGCGAGCAACGTGACCGCGATGCCGGTGTCACCGCTGGCGAGAAACCTTCCGGCAATGCCGCCCAGTCCGCCCAGCAGGAAGAACGTGCGCACGCCGGCGAATCGCGCGTCCGGACCAGTGGTGTGTCCCGACCACTCGCGTTCCACGCCCACCGCGAGACCAGCGAGGGCCGCAACTGCGAGATCGGCAATGGGGGCGAACTCCATGCCGGGAGATTCGGTGACGCGGGCCGCAAGGGCAAGTGGGAACGACCCGACGCGCAGTGCCCGATTCGTGCCGTGAAGGCGAGCGCAATGCTTGCGCCACTTCCTCTCGGGCGGGAGCTTGCGCCGATGCGTTCGCCAGAGCTGCCGCAGCCGCACCCGCCCACCGCGTGACCGAACCACGCCCGATGCCCACGAGCATCGCGCTGCTGCCGATCATCACGATGATCGGTGCGCTGATCGCCGGCGCGCTCACGGCATCGCTCACCGGCGACGTCATTCTCATCGCCATGCTCGGCTCGGCGGCTGTCGCCTCGATCATCGCGGTGCAGCGCGGACGAACCTGGAACGACGTGCAAGACGCGGCCGGCGTGCAGGTGGCGCGCGTGCTGCCGGCGCTGCTCATCCTGCTGGCGATCGGCATGCTCATCGCCACGTGGATGCTTTCGGGCACGATTCCATATCTCGTGTCGTGGGGCATTCGACTCGTGAATCCGTCGCATCTCGCCATCGCGGCGTTCCTCGCGGCGGCGCTGATGTCGTCGTTCACCGGCACGTCGTGGGGATCGGCGGGCACCATCGGCGTGGCGATGATGGGCACCGCCACCGCGCTCGATGTGTCGCTGCCAATGGTTGCCGGTGCCGTGGTGTCCGGCGCGTACTTCGGCGACAAGATGTCGCCGCTGTCCGACACCACGATCATTGCGTCGGTGTCGGCCGAGCTTGATGTGTACGCACACATTCGCGGCATGCTGCCAACCGCGTTACCGTCGTTCGTGATTGCGGCGCTTGTGTACACGTTGCTCGGTGATCCGTCGCGCACTGCAGTCTACGATGCAGCGACTGGTTCAACCGCCGCCTCGATTCCGTCATCCGCCACCGCACTGCTTGGCGAACTCTCGCAGGCGTTCGTGCTGCACTGGATCGTGCTGCTGCCGCCAGTCGTGATCATCGTGGCGATTATGCGGCGTGTGCCGTCGCT
>JBBQNT010000038.1:0-20828 GCA_038330215.1 Gemmatimonadales bacterium | reverse complement strand
GGCTCCTGGTAAAACACCTGGGAAACCATTAAACGCCAACAATAACCTGGCGCTCGCCGCGTAACTTTCGAGTTACCGCTGGCAGTGCTTCATGAGGAGCCCGCCCGGGGCGCCTTGTGAAGTATCGAAAATCTGGGCTAGCCTTGCGATGTGTTGCCCGTCGTAGAGCGAAGCAATAGGTGACTTGTCTGCGAGTGGGCTTCCCATTGGCCAGCGCGCGGAGACCTCAATCAATGGGATACACACGTAGACGCTGCGGTAGATCTAGTCTCGGACAGGGGTTCGATTCCCCTCACCTCCACTGGTGCAAGACGCGAAGGCCCCGTCAGAGTATTCTGGCGGGGCTTTTGCTTTGCAACTCGCGAAAGTGCGAGGGGCGATGGTAGGGCGGGCGGGATTGTGCGGGGGCGATAGTAGGGCGGGCGGGATTGTGCGGGGGCGATGGTATGGCGGGCGGGATTGTGCGAGGGCGACCGCAGCAGGCGCGAACGCGCAAAGGCGCGAACGCGCGAAAACAACAAAAGCTATACTTTTGCGCGTTTGCGCCTTCGCGTCTTTGCGCTCTCTGCGCAAGTCGATGCACAAGCTTCGCGGCGAGCACAAGACGCCGGCACTTCGCCTTCGCGGTTTGTCTATGCCGGTTTGGGTAAGACCGCTATTGCAGCGCCGCGTGGGCGGCCGCGAGACGCGCGACGGGCACACGAAAGGGGGAGCAGGAGACGTAGTCGAGGCCCGCGTCGTGGCAGAAGCGCACGGAGCGAGGTTCGCCGCCATGTTCACCGCAGATGCCGAGCTTGATCGTGGGCCTGGTCTTGCGGCCGTCGGCGATGGCCATCTGCACCAGCTTGCCCACGCCTTTCACGTCGAGTACCTGGAACGGATCATCTTCCAGAATTCCGAGCCGCAGGTAGTCGGGCAGGAAGCGTCCGCTGTCGTCCCGGCTCAAGCCGAGTGTGGTCTGCGTCAGATCGTTGGTGCCAAAGGAGAAAAAGTCGGCTGCGCGCGCGATCTCGTCGGCCGTGAGCGCCGCACGCGGCAGTTCGATCATGGTGCCCACGAGATACGGCATTTCCTCGTCCATCGCGCCCATCACCTGATGCGCAGCGTGGTCAATGACCGCGCGTTGATGCTCGAGTTCGCGAGCGGTGACGACGAGTGGAACCATGATTTCCGGCATCACCTGAAACCCGCGGCGCTTTGCGCGCACTGCAGCTTCGAAGATGGCGCGGGCCTGCATTTCCGTGATTTCCGGATAAGTGATGCCAAGTCGACAGCCGCGATGGCCGAGCATGGGATTGCTCTCGCGAAGCGTCTCGACGATGGCCGCGAGCGCGTTGCGCGTAATGCCCAGCGTGGACGCGAGCTTCTTGGATTCCTCGCCGCCGTGCGGCAGGAACTCATGCAGCGGCGGATCGAGCAGACGGATGGTGACGGGATAGCCGTCCATCGCCTCGAAGATGCCCTCGAAGTCCGTGCGCTGCATGGGCAGCAGCTTTTCGAGCGCGCGGCGGCGTCCGCCTTCGTCTCGCGCGACGATCATCTCCCGCATGGAGGAGATGCGTTCGCCTTCGAAGAACATGTGCTCCGTGCGGCACAGTCCAATGCCTTCAGCTCCGAACGAGCGCGCGAGCCGTGCATCACGCGGTGTGTCGGCATTGGCGCGCACCCGCAGGCGACGCGACTGATCGGCCCAGCCCATGAGTTCGTCGAACGCGCGATACACGGGCGCGTCGGCCGCCCGCTGCGCGCCGGTGACAACGCGCATCACCTCGCTGGGCAAGGTTGGGAGATCACCGGTGAAGACGCGGCCGGTCTCACCGTCCAGCGTCAACCATTCACCCTCGTGCACCTCCACGCCGCCAGCAGTGAAGCGGCGTTCACCGCGGGGAATGACGAGGTCCGACGTTCCGACGATCGCGCACTTGCCCATGCCGCGAGCGACGACGGCGGCGTGGCTGGTCATGCCGCCGCGTGTGGTGAGGATCGCTCGTGCCGCCACCATGCCATGGAAATCTTCCGGCGTGGTTTCCTCACGAACCAGAATCACGTGTTCGCCCAGCGCGGCGCGTGATTCCGCCACGTCGGGATCGAACACAGCAACCCCGCTCGCCGCGCCCGGACTGGCCGGCAATCCCGTTGCTATGGGCTTGGCGCGCACCTGCGGGTCGATGACGCGATGCAGGAGTTGGTCGAGCTGGCGCGGATGCAGCCGCTGCACTGCGGTGGTGGTGTCGATCAGCCCCTCGCGCACCATGTCGGTGGCGATGCGAAGCGCGGCCGGTGTGGTGCGCTTGCCGGTGCGCGTCTGCAGCAGGTACAGGCGGCCGCGCTCGACCGTGAACTCGATGTCCTGCATGTCGCGGTAGTGCGTCTCGAGCAGCGACTGCATCTCCATCAACGCGGTATGCGCGTCTGGAAGGCGTTCGGCCATCTGGTCGATGTGGAGCGGTGTGCGGATGCCGGCGACAACATCTTCGCCCTGCGCGTTGATCAGGAACTCGCCGTAGAAGCGATGCTCGCCCGTGCTCGGATCGCGCGTGAACGCGACGCCGGTGCCGGAGTCGTCGCCCATGTTGCCGAACACCATGGCCATCACGGTGACGCCGGTGCCAATCGTCCCGGAGATTTCGTTGACGCGACGATAGTCCACCGCCTTCTTGAGCGTCCACGATCGCCACACGGCCTCAATGGCGCCCCAGAGTTGCACGCGCGGGTCGTCGGGAAACGGACTCCCGGTGACGTGCTCGACGAGGTCGAGGTATTCCACGGCCAGCGATTCGAGCGCCTCGGCGCCCAAGTCGGCATCGGTGGCGGCGTGCGTCGTCAGCCGCTTTGCCGCGAGCAAGTGTTCGAATTGCTCCGACGCCACGTTGAGCACGACGTCGCCGTACATCTGAATGAACCGACGATACGAATCCCACGCGAAGCGCGCATTGCCGCTGGCTTGCGCGAGCCCTTCAGTCGTTTCGCGATTGAGTCCGAGGTTGAGGATCGTCTCCATCATGCCCGGCATGGAGACGGCCGCTCCGGAGCGCACGCTCACAAGCAGCGGCATGGTCGGATCACCCAAGCGCTTGCCCGATGCCGCTTCCACCCGGGCAAGCGCGGCGTCCACCTCTGCGCGCAACTCGTCGGACACGCCGCCGTGTTGCAAGTACTCGATGCACTGACTGCACGCGATCGTAAATCCAGGCGGCACGGGAACACCGAGGTTGACCATCTCCGCGAGGTTCGCGCCTTTGCCGCCAAGGGCGGACTTCATTTCGCGCGTACCGTCGGCGGTGCCGTTGCCAAAGAAATAGACCGATCGTGTCACCAGCGCTCCCATCGGAGGTTCAATAAGCGACGCGAATGCGCCCGTTCAGTCTGTCACTCAGTGCGCGACGCCCGCCGCACCGCCAGCGCGCAGCAACTCCGGCTCGTTCGGCAGCGCCGTAGGATAACGTCCGGAGAAACAGGCATGACAGTAGCCTTCCGGTCCCTGCGGCACGGCGCTGAGCATGCCGTCGAGCGAGAGATAGCCGAGCGTATCGACGCCAAGATGTCGCGCGAGTTCCGCTTGCGACATGCTGGCAGCGATGAGTTCCTCCCGTCGCGGCGTGTCGATGCCGTAATAGCACGGACTGATAATGGGCGCACTCGACACGCGCATGTGCACCTCGCGCGCACCTGCCGCGCGCACGAGCGAGACCAGACCGCGCGTGGTGGTGCCGCGCACGATGGAATCGTCGACCATGACTACCGACTTGCCGGCAATCACTTCACGCACGGGATTGTACTTCACCTTCACCTTCGCATCACGACCGGCCTGCGTGGGCTGGATGAACGTGCGTCCCACGTAGTGATTGCGAATGAGTGCAAACTCAAAGGGCAAGCCCGCTTCCTCGGCGAAACCGAGCGCTGCCGAGTTGGAGGAGTCGGGCACGGAGAAGACCAAATCGGCATCAGGCGCCGGACATTCGCGTGCGAGCTGCCGACCAAGTTCGCGTCGGGCGCGATCCACCGAACTGCCGAACACCTTGCTGTCGGGTCGTGCGAAGTAGACATGCTCGAACACGCAGCGATTGAGTTCCGCGGGCGCGGTGGCCTGCGTGCTGCGCATGCCGTGGCGGTCGATGGCGACGATCTCGCCAGGCGCCACGTCGCGCACGTGCGTTGCCCCAACGATGTCGAGTCCGCACGTCTCCGACGACACGACCCACGCATCGCCGAGTCGGCCGATGGCGAGCGGCCGCCAGCCGTGCGGATCGCGGGCGGCAAGAAACGTCTCGTCGATCACCACCAGCAGGCAGTATGCACCCTCTACACCATTGAGCGCGTGCGCCAGTCGCTCCTCGGGCACTGCACCCGGCGCACGAGCAATGCGATGCACGATGGCCTCGGAATCCATCGACGAGGTGAAGATCGCGCCGCCATCCTCGAGGTTGCGACGCAGCTCCACCGCGTTGGTGAGGTTGCCGTTGTGCGCCAGCGCGATGTGGCCCTTGCGAACGCGCGCAAGGATCGGCTGCGCATTCTCGATCGCCGACGCACCCGCGGTGGAATATCGCGTATGTCCAACCGCTATCGGTCCGTTCAGCGCACGCATCGCGTCGTCATTGAAGCCCTCCGACACCAGGCCCATGGTGCGACGCAGATTGGCAACGCCGGTATCGTCGACCGCAACGATGCCGGCAGACTCCTGACCGCGATGCTGCAGCGAATAGAGTCCGAGCTGCGTGAGTGCTGCCGCGTTGGGATGGCCGTAGACACCGAATATGCCGCACATGGGAACCGTATCCGTCAAGTGTTGGAGGAACTGCTGGAGGCGGATGCCGCCGACGTGACAGCCAACCCGCTATCCATGATGCCGGGAATGGTTTCGTGAAACGCCTGGACGAGCGGCGCAAGCGCGAGGCGCGCGGTCACGTCGCCCACCAGAATCTCGATGCCATTGTTCGCAGGCATTACGCGTCCGATTGCGCGCGCCGGCACGCCGTGATCCGAGGCGATGGCAAGCACGCGCGCTGCGTCGCCAGTGCTGACCACGACGCGACCCTGCGCCTCACCGAAGAGCAGTGCCCGAAGTGGCAGGTCCGCCTCTTCGGTAAGGTCCACTTCGAAGCCGAACAGGGCGTCGCGCTTCATGATTGCGCACTCCGCCAGCGCCACCGCGAGGCCGCCGTCACTGCAGTCGTGCGCGCTGCGCACATGTCCACTCTCGATGGCCGCGAGCAAGGCATCGACGAGCTTGCGTTCAGCCGCGGGGTCACAGGCGGGTGGCGCACCGATCGTGAGCCCGTGAAGATGCAGCAGATATTCGCTGGCACCGAGTTCATTGGTATTCTCACCAAGCAGCACGATGGTGTCACCCTCCTGCTGGAACGCCGATGGCGTCACGTGATCGAGCGTCTCGAGCACCCCGACCATGCCGATGGTGGGCGTGGGATGAATCGCACCCTGCGGATTCTCGTTGTACAGCGAGACGTTGCCGCCGGTGACCGGCGTCTCCATGGTACGACACGCATCACCGATGCCCGCCACGGCCTGCGATAACTGGTAATACACCTCGGGTCGCGTGGGATTCCCGAAATTGAGGTTGTTGGTGATGGCGCGCGGCCGAGCGCCGGCGCAGGCCACGTTGCGCGCGGCTTCGCACACGGCAATGCGTCCGCCCACATACGGGTCGAGCGCGACGTAGCGTCCGTTGCCGTCGATGCTGAGCGCGACGCCCGCATCGGTGCCGCGCAGGCGAATTACGGCCGCATCGCTTCCGGGGCCCACGAGCGTGCTGGTGCGCACCATGGAATCGTACTGCCGCCACACCCATGCCTTGCTCGCGATGGTCGGCGACTGCAGCATGCGCTCGAGCGTCCACATCGGATTCACTTCTTCCGGCCGCGGCGCAACGTCGTGCGGATTGCGCGAACGCGCGGCTGCGAGCAGCGGAGACTCGACGGCGTCGATCGTGTACGCCGGGCAATCGGTCACGAGTCGCGTGCCAGGAAACTCGGCCACCACCGTCTCGCCCTCCGTGACACGATATACCGGCTCGGCAATCACTTCGCCGATCACGGCCGCCTCGAGGTCCCAGCGCGCCAGGATCTCCTCCACCTGCTGCTCGCGTCCCTTGTGCGCGACGACCAGCATGCGCTCCTGCGACTCCGATAGCAGGATCTCGTACGGCGTCATGCCCTCTTCGCGCACGGGCACCTTGGTCATGTCAATGGTGACGCCGACATCGCCGCGTGCCGCCATCTCGGCCGACGACGACGTGAGCCCCGCCGCTCCCATGTCCTGAATGGCGACGATGTGTCCGCTCTTGATGAGTTCGAGCGACGCCTCGAGCAAAAGCTTCTCGGTGAACGGATCACCGACCTGCACACGGGGACGCTTGGACTCGCTCTCCGCGCTCAGATCCTCGCTGGCGAAGGACGCACCATGAATCCCATCGCGACCGGTGCGCGCGCCGACTGCAATGATCGGATTGCCCACGCCCTCCGCGACGGCGCGAATGAGTTCTTCCTCACGAAGCACACCCACGCACATTGCATTTACCAACGGGTTGCCTTCATACGACGGGTCGAACACCACTTCGCCGCCCACTGTGGGAACGCCAACGCAGTTTCCGTAGTCGCCGATGCCTTTCACGACGCCGGAGAACAGATAGCGAACACGCGGCGACGAGAGCGGCCCGAAGCGCAGCGAATTGAGCAACGCGATCGGGCGCGCCCCCATGGTGAACACGTCACGAAGGATGCCGCCCACACCGGTGGCTGCACCCTGATATGGCTCCACCGCACTCGGATGGTTGTGTGACTCCACCTTGAACGCCACCGCAATGCCGTCCTTCACGGCAATCACTCCGGCGTTCTCACCGGGTCCCTGCAGTACCCACGGTGCCTCCGTGGGCAACGTGCGGAGCAGCGGACGCGAATGCTTGTACGAGCAGTGTTCGCTCCACAGCGCACTGACGATGCCGAGTTCCGTGTACGTGGGCGTCCGCCCGAGCATGTCGAGCACACGCTCGTATTCGGACGGCGTGATGCCGTGTTCCTTGACGAGTGCAGGCGTGATCTCCGGATCGCCGGCACGCGGCGATACGACCGAAGGCCTGACGCTTGCGCTCATGCGGAGACCTCCGCCATCAGCGAGTCCGCGATCGAATGCAGCAGTGGCAGCCCGTCGGCGGATCCGAGCCTCACGTCCACGGCGCGCTCCGGATGCGGCATCATGCCCAGCACGTTGCCCGCAGCGTTGCGCACGCCGGCGATGTTGCGCTGCGATCCGTTGGGATTGGCCTCGTCCGTCACATGTCCATCAGCGTCCACATACCGAAACACCACGTGGCCTTCACCTTCGAGTCGCGCGAGCACATCCGCATCGGCGGTGTACCGTCCGTCACCATGCGCGACCGGGATGGTGATCACCTGGTCCACATGATATCGAGACGTGAAGCGCGTGCCGATGGATTCCACGCGCAGGCGCACCTGCTCGCACACGAACCTGAGATGATCATTGCGCAGCAACGCACCGGGCAGCAGCCCTGCTTCGCAGGCAATCTGAAAACCGTTGCAGATCGCGAGCACGGGCGCGCCGCGTTTGGCGTGCGCGATCACTTCCTGCATGATGGGGCTGAAGCGCGCAATTGCGCCCGGCCGCAGGTAGTCACCGTAGCTGAATCCACCGGGCAGGATCACCAGATCCGCACCCTGAAGGTCATGCTCCTTGTGCCAGCAGAACACGGCTTGCGCGTCGAGATGATCAACGACAGCGTGGTATGCGTCTTCGTCGCAGTTGGAGCCGGGAAACCGAACGATGCCGACTTTCACGCGCGCACCACGGCACCGATGTGAAAATCTTCCGTGACCGGATTGGCCAGCAACTGCTCGCACATGCGCCCGACCTCGGACTTGGCAGCGTCTTCACTCGCGGCATCGGTGTCGAGCACGAGATGGCGTCCCACGCGCACGTCACTCACGGACGCGAAACCGAGCGAATGCAGCGCATCTGACACGGCCTTGCCCTGTGGATCGAGAATGCCACGCCGAGGCACGATCTGAACGGCCACGCGGAATCTGGTCATAGAGAGGTATCCTCAAGGCGCCCAGCAGCGCCGGGGTTGGAGCGGGAATGGCGCCGGGCGAGTCGCTGGCGCCGTGACAGGCGTTTGGAGTCCGCGCCGTCGCTGTCGATGAGCAACTCATCGCCATCGTCGTCGTCTCCGGGCGGAAGTCGGTCGAGCAGGCCGAGCAGCACCGTGCGGCCGATGCCATACAACACGTAGAACATCAACGCCGGAAAGAAGAACTCCGGTGGGAACCATATCACGCCCACCAGGGTGCCGATCACGAGCAGCAATCCAAGCCGGCCGCTCCACGTGCGAAGGTTCACCGTCGGCACTTTCGCGTACTGCACGTTGCTGATCATGAGCATGCCGAGTCCGAGCATCACCCAACGCAGCATCTGATGCCACGGCAGACCGCCGATCATCGTCTCGGCGTAGAGCGGTGTCTGGCTGAACCAGTAGTAGGTGGCCAGCGTCATGCCGGCCGCCGGACTCGGAAGGCCGGTGAAGTGCGTCTGGCCCTTGCCCGCCGACTCCACGTTGAATCGCGCCAGGCGCACAACGGCACACGCAACGAACAAGAAAACGAAAATCCAGTCCCAGCCGGTGTTGTTGAGTACCGCGAAGTACATGATGAACGCAGGCGCGACACCGAAGCTGATGGCATCGACCAGGCTGTCGAGTTCCGAGCCGAACTTCGATCCGGTCTTGGTGGCGCGAGCGATGCGGCCGTCGAGCGTGTCGGCAACGGCGCTGAAGACGATGTAGCGCGCGGCCCCGTCAAAGTCACCACGCGATGCCGATACGATCGCGAAGATTCCGAAGAAGAGGTTGCCGAGGGTGAGTCCGTTGGGGAGCACGACGACGGCACGACGTCGCGGACGCATCGGTCCGCCGGCGGCGGCGATTCCTTTCTCGGACATCATGCGGCCACGACCGGTTTCAGAGACGAGGATGACGACGCAAGTGTTTGCGTGGAAATCGCAGAGATCGAAGCGCCGGCATCGCCGAGGTGGCGAGCCGTCGCCGAGGTTTCACGAAAGTACCAGGACACGCTGAGCGCCAGCACGATGAACCCGAAGGCTGCGAGCCACAGCGGCCATGAGCGCAGTCGCAGCGCGAGAGCGAACGCGATCACGGCCAGCAGCGTGGCCCCGATCAGAAACGGATACCCTTCGCGCGCGAACCCCATCATGATACCCTCGCGGCGCGAGGCGGTACGGGGTGCGACGCCGTCATCAACCGGGATCCGGTGATGCGCTCGAATGCATCGAGATACCGCGCGCTCGTGGCCCGTACGACCTCGTCCGGCAGCGCCGGAGCCGGCGCATCGCCGTTCCAGCGACCCGCTCCTCGCTCGGCGTCGAGCCAGTCGCGCAGCGGCTGTTTGTCAAAGCTTGGCTGCCCGCGACCGGGCGCATACTGATCGGCGGGCCAGAAACGGGATGAGTCTGGCGTGAGCACTTCGTCGATCAGCACGAGTCGCTCATCGCGCACGCCGAACTCGAACTTCGTGTCGGCCAGGATGATGCCGCGCGGCGCTGCGATCTCCCGTCCGAATGTGTAGATCGCACGCGCAAGACGCTCGAGCTCGCCCGCCATCTCCGCACCAAGTTGTGCCACCACGCTGGCGATCGTGATGTTCTCGTCGTGACCCGTTTCGGCCTTGGTCGCTGGACTGAAGATCGGCGGTTCGAGACGGCAGCTCTCCGCGAGTCCCGAAGGCAGCGGTTCACCGGCCAGCGTTCCGTGCGCCGCGTACTCCTTGTACGCAGAACCCGTCAGATATCCACGCACCACGCATTCCACCGGCACCACCTCGGTGCGACGACACAACATGGCGCGGCCATGCAGCTCGCTGCGAAAAGACACGAGCTCCGGCAACTGGCGCACGATCTCGTCCGTATCCGCGGTGATCATGTGCTGAGGGAGCTCGCTGCCAAAGCGTGCGGCAATCTGCTCGAGCCACCAGCGGCTCATCTGCGTCAGCACGGCCCCTTTGTGCGGAATCGCCTCATGCATGACGACGTCGAACGCACTGATACGATCGCTCGCCACCAGCAGCAGCTGGTCGTCGCCGACTGCATACACGTCACGCACCTTGCCACGGCGCACGAGTGGCAAGGGAAGGGCGGTCTCACGCACGGCGACGCTCATACGCGCACCTCGTCGTGCGTGATGGACACCGCGTGCTTCGCCAGGAGAGGCTTGATGACCTCGTCGAGGAACTCATCGACCTGCACCGGCGCGCGTCCGGTGAAGCGGCCCGGATCGGCAAGGGATTGCAGATCCTCCAGTGCTACACCGAAGCCAGGATCTGCCGCGAGGCGCTCCAGCATGTCGTTGCGCGGTGCGCCGTCCTTGACCGCGCGAGCGGCAGCGATGGAATGTCCGCGAATCACTTCATGCGCCACCTGACGATCACCGCCCGCCCGCACTGCGCGCACGATGAGTTCCTCGGTCGCCATGAATGGCAGTTCGTCGTCAACCCGGCGACGGATGCGAGCCGGATGCACCTCGAGACCCGATACGACGTTGCGCAGCAGCACCATGATCGCATCCGTGGCCAGGAACGATTCGGGAATCGCAAGCCGGCGGTTCGCGGAATCGTCGAGCGTGCGCTCGAAGTACTGCACCGAGTGCGTCTGGTTTGCGTTGGGCTCGAGCGACAATACGAAACGCGCGAGCGCGGCAATGCGCTCGGAACGCATCGGGTTCCGCTTGTACGCCATGGCGGACGAGCCAATCTGATCCTTTTCGAACGGTTCCTCGATCTCACCGAAGGCCTGCAGCATCCGCATGTCGCCCGAGAACTTGGAGGCGCTTGCGGCGAGACCGGCAACAACGCCAAGCACCTGCGCGTCGATCTTGCGGCTGTACGTCTGCCCGCTCACCGGAATCGAGGTGGCGAACTGCATCGCGGCGCAGACGCGGCGATCGAGCTCGCGCACCTTGCCGTGATCACCGTCGAAGAGCGACAGGAACGACGCCTGCGTGCCCGTGGTGCCCTTCACGCCGCGGAACGGCATCGTCGCGATGCGGTGATCGAGGTCCTGGACGTCGAGTACGAGATCCTGCATCCACATGGTGGCGCGCTTACCCACCGTGGTGAGCTGCGCGGGCTGCAGGTGTGTGTAGCCGAGGCACGCTTCATCACGCCAGCGCGCCGCGAACTCCGCGAGTGAACGCAGCGCATCAACACATTTCTCGCGCAACAGCACGAGGCCGTCACGCATGAGAATGAGCTCGGCGTTGTCCGTGACGTAGCAACTGGTCGCGCCGAGATGGATGAAGGGTCGTGCAGCGGGCGCCACGTCGGCGAAGGCGTGCACGTGCGCCATCACATCGTGCCTGAACTTGCGTTCGTATTCCGCGACCGACGCAAAATCGATGTCATCGAGGTGCGCGCGCATATGCGCGATCGCCTCCTCCGGAATCGAGATGCCGAGCTCACGCTGCGCTTCCGCCAGCGCCAGCCACAGGCGGCGCCACAGTCCATAGCGACGCGCCGGTCCCCACAGTTCGAGCATGACGCGCGAGGCATAGCGCTCGGCGAGCGGTGAGGAGTAGATCGAGGGCACGGCGGAATCAGCGGACACGGAACGAGATTGGAGGGAAGACGCGGCCACCACGCTCAAACCACATTTGCACGGGACCGCGCGCGCCGTAGGCGTCGATCGCACGGGCAGCCAGATCGGCACTGTTGATCGGCGTGTTGCCGATCTGCACGATGACGTCGCCCGCCTGCAAGCCAAGTTCGGCCTTGAGACGGTCGGACGCATTGAACACGAGTGCGCCCGCGCGTGACTGAATCCGCCGCTCTTGCCGGATCGCGTCGGTCAGGGTCACGAGCTCGAGTTCGCGCAGCACCGTGACGCGCGGAGCGCTCACTTCCGGCACATCGCTGACTGCCACACGAACCAGCACCTCGGTTTCGCCTCGGCGCACCGTAAGCGGCAGCGTGTCGCCGACGCGAAGCTCGAGCAGACGTGCTTCCCAGTCGAACGGATTGCGCAGCGGCTTCTCGCCCGCGCGAAGCAACACATCGCCGCGGCGGATGCCCGCGCGCTCTGCCGGTGAGCCGGCGACGGTGCCGCCCACGATCGGCAACGCGCGAATCGCATCCCGGGCGTTGGTCAGGGCGGGCATCTGCAGCTGCAATCCTACCCACGGCTGCCGCACGCGCCCATGGGTGAGCAGGTCGTCCACGATGCGCATCGCACGATCGATGGGAATGGCGAACCCGATGCCCACCGAGCCGCCGGACGGCGAGTAGATCGAGCTGTTGACGCCGATGACCGCACCATTGGCGTTCAGCAGCGGTCCGCCGGAGTTGCCGGGATTGATCGCGGCGTCGGTCTGCACCATGTCGAGGTACATGCCGCCGCCTTCGCTTCGCGCCGTGATGTTGCGGCCGACGGCACTGATCACGCCGACGGAAACGCTTGGCTCACTGTTGCCCAGAATGAACCCGAACGGATTGCCGATAGCGATCGTCCACTCGCCGATGAGTAGATCGGAGGACGTTCCGATCGGCGCAACCGGCAGACCAGACGCGTCGATGCGAAGCACGGCGAGGTCGTTCTGCTCGTCTTCGCCGACCAGCGTCGCGGCGTACGTGGTCCCGTCCCGCAGTGCGACGGTGATGGTGGACGCGCCGGACACGACGTGCGCGTTTGTGACCACGACGCCGTCCGCGCGCACAATGAAACCAGAGCCGATGCCGGCGCGGGCACGCTGACCCGACCCGCCGCCGTACATCATCTCGAACATGTCCACAGGAACGCGTTCGACCGTTTCTGTCTGCACGCTGACAACGGCGGGCGCCACAAGCTCGACGGCGTTGGTAATGGCGGTGCGACGCGACTGGTCGAGCGACTGCGCGGGCACTGGGCGTGGGGAGAGCGTGAGCGGTGCCGACTGCACCTGCCCGGACTGCGCGAAGGAATCGGATGGATTCGCACCTTCGCAGCCGACAATCGCGAGCGCCGTGAGCAGCACCGCCGACAGTCGCGCCACGATCATGTCTCCCCCGCGCGCAGTCGCTGCCCGCCTGACGGACGACGCTGCGCGTCGGCCTGCGCCTGTTCGGTAAACGGATACGCCAGCATGGCGCGCAGCGTGGCCGCGCCCACCACCGCCGCATCGGCGCCGGCCACGCCGCACGCAGTCATGGACGCGGAGTTGGATGGAAAGAGCGCCACGACTTCCGCCTCGAGCGCGGCCGCGTCGATGAGTCGCCTGGCGTCCGCGATCACTGTCGCCCCGGCGCCTCCCATGGCATCGAGCCGGTCCACGTCGATGAGCACGAACGCCGCGCCGGTCTTTGCCGCAAAGAGCGCCTGCGCGGCGGTGGCGACAAACGTCGCGGCGACGCGAATGCCGTTCGCCGAGAGCGATCGCATGGCAGCCGCATTTTCGTCCGTCAACGGTAGCTGCAGCACGACGTTGTCGGCGGCGCGACCGAGCGCGCGCACCTGCTCCTGCGACGGCGTGTCGGCGGAGAGCAGATCGGCTGCGTCCACAAGTACAGGAACCGACACGGCGCGCGCAAAGCTGGCCAGCCACGCGACCGCCGCCTCGGGAGTGGCGGCCGTGCGCAGTGCGGCATCGGGGAGCACGACGCCGTCGCACCAGCTGCGAGCGTCTGCCCAGTGCACGTCGTCGAGCGCGTCAGTGGCGAGGAAAAGCTTCACGTTGAGGAAAGGTAAAGGGTCGCGGGGTAACTGACCTGTTCCAGAAACAATCCCTGCGGAGGCGCAGGCGGCGAGGTGCCCCGATTGTCGCTGGCGGACAGCAGTTCGGCGATGGCACCTGCGGGGCGTCGGCCGGTACCGACGGCCACCATGGTCCCCACAAGAAAGCGAACCATATGATGCAGGAACCGGTTCGCCTCGATGTCGAACACGACACCGCCCTCACGTTCGCGCCAGCGGGCGAGCAGAACGTCGCAGCGGTGATTGTCGTCGGCCGGCGCGGTGCCCTGCACGGCAAAGGCTCGGAAGACGTGCGTGCCCAGCAACGCCGACGCTTCAGCCTGCACGGCTTCCAGATCGACATTCCGGCCAAGCGCCCACTCGGTACGTCGGCGAAAGGGCGAGCGGGAATCGTGGTCCGTCCCCACGAAGTAGGCATACCGGCGTCGCTCTGCGCTGAACCGCGGGTGAAAATCCGTTTCCATGGCGTGTGAGGCGGCCACCCAGACGTCCGCCGGCAGTTTGGCGTTGATGGCGCGACGAATGCGGTCGGCCGTCCAGCGCGCCGGAATTTGAATGCCGACGCCCTGTCCACGCGCATGCACGCCGGCGTCGGTGCGGCCCGCTCCAATGGCGGCGACGGGAGCCCCGCATAGCGACCCCAGGGCCTGCTCCATGACACCTTGAACCGTGCGCGCCTCGGCTTGCCGCTGCCATCCGGAGAAGGCTCCCCCATCGTAGTGGGTGACGAGCAGAAAGGAGGCAAGTCCGGGTGAATCCATGTGCCTTCCAAGATAGGCGCGCTCACGGAGCGCTTCAAGCGATGCGCGGGTCGCCGAGGTGGCCTCCGGCCGGTCGTCGGTGACGCGCCAAGCGTACGAGGCGTCGAACGCGTGCGCGGTCGCCATGTTTGACAGGGACCCAGCCGGGTTTCCACATTGCGCGGCTTCGCGTTCTCACCACCGTCTGCCCATCTCATGGCCCCACGATCACTCGCTTCGCTGGCCCACGCACTCGGTGCGACGTCGGATCTCGACGGCGCGCTCGTGGCGCTGGCGGAGTGTGTCGCCGAAATGGATCGCGGCGCTTCCATCGCGCTGCTGCGCTACGATGGCCGCCGGGAGATGCTGCGCGAGCGGTTGACACCGATGCTGGGACGTGTCGAGCGTCAGTCGGTGGAGACGACGTTCGACCATCTGCCCGCGCCGGTGCAGATGAAGGTGGCAGCGGGCGGGCAGTTCGTGGATATGGCGGAACGCTCATCGGAATACGCGCGGTTGTTCGGGTTCACGCACGCACTCGACGGCGGCGCGCTCGCGCTTCGCGGGTTGCGCGTCGAGGGCTATCTCGCGGCGGTGCTCGTGCTCTACGAACCGCGCAAGATCTTCGGCGCGCGCACCACCGAACGGCTGTCTCCGGCGCTGGCGCTATTCGATCTGGCGTTCAGCCGGCTCTCTGAGCGGGAGGCTCGCGAGGAGGCAGTGCGCACACTCGAAGACGTGACGCAGCGCGTCCACGGCGAATATGTGCGCAAGCTGCGGGCGCTCGAGTCGGAACTGCGCGAAGCGCGCAATACCACGCCGCAGGGTGTACCCACGCTGTCGGCGGCCGAAGCGGTCGCGCTACAGGCCGAGTCCGCGCGAGCCGAGGAAGAGGCGCGTCGCGCGGCACGCAAGCTCGATCTCACGGAACAGCAACTCATGTCGGCGGTCGGACAGCTCGAGCAGGCGCATGTGGAACTGCATCGCCGAAGCGAGGCCTTGCGGCAGCGAACGCGAACGTTGTACCTGCTCGATCGTGTGTTGACGCTGGATGCCGACACGGGAGATCCTCTGGAACTCGCCAACGGATTGGTGGCGATGGTGGGCGACGATATGCAGGCGCAGCGTTGCTCGCTCATGCTGGCGGCCCCAGAGCCGGAACACATGTACCTCGCCGCGGCGCGCGGACTCGCGCCACACATATCCTTCGGCATGCGCATACGGCACGGCGAAGGGGTTGCGGGTCGTGTTGCCGCGGCGCGGGAACCACTGCTGGTACAGGATGTCTCGCAGGCTGACCGGCATCCGCTGCTGCGCGACCAGTACTTCACCACGGGCAGTTTCATCTCGTTTCCGCTTGTGTACCACGACACGCTTGTGGGCGTTGTCAACCTCACCAATCGTGCCAAACTGGGCGTCTATTCCGACGAGGACGTGGAGCGCGTGCGCATTCTGGCGTTGGTGATTTCGCTCGTGGCATCGCACGCCCGCCTGCCCGAACGCCTTCTGGCGGCGCTGAATGTCGCCTGATGCAACCGGCGCGGAAGCGCTGCGCAGCGCGATTCGCCGACTCGCGGCCGGCGATTCCCTGAGTGCCGACGACATCTCGAGCGCATTCGACGTGATCATGCGGGGCGAGGGCACGCCGGCGCAGGTGGCGGCGCTTCTGATGGCGCTGCGCGTCAAGGGAGAAACCGTCGACGAGGTGGCGGGCGTGGCGCGTGCGCTGCGACGGGCCATGGTCACGATCGATGCAACGGATGCCTCGAATATCGTGGACACGTGCGGCACCGGCGGCGGTACGCTCACGACGTTCAATATTTCGACGGCCGCGGCATTGCTGGCCGCCGGCGCGGGTGTGCGTATCGCAAAGCACGGCAATCGTTCGTTCACGTCACGCTCCGGCAGCGCAGATGTACTGGAGGCGCTTGGTGTCGCAATCGACAGTCCACCCGCGATCATGCTCCGCGCGCTCGACGAAGCGGGCATCACGTTCATGTTCGCGCCGCTCATGCATCCCGCTATGCGACACGTCGGACCGGTGCGACGCGAACTGGCGATTCCCACGGTGATGAACATCGTCGGTCCGTTGGCGAATCCGGCGAGAGCGGGACGTCAGGTGGTCGGTGTGGCCGACCGCGATCGGCTCATGTTGATTGCCGGCGCGCTTGCCGCACTGGGCAGCGAACGCGCGCTCGTGGTGCACGGGGAGCCGGGCATGGACGAGATCTCACCGATCGGGTCCAGCACGGTGATCGAGGTGCGCGACGGACGGCTTTCCGAATGGACGATTGACCCCAGGTGGGCCAACGTGGAGGGCGTGCTCGCCGAGGACCTGTCCGGCGGGGAACCGGCGGACAATGCGTCACTGATCATGCGCGTGCTGCGCGGAGACGGGCCGCCGGCCGCCGAGGCCGCCGTGCTGCTCAACGCGGCGGCTGCGATCTATGTGAGCGGCGCCAGCACGACGTATCGTGAAGCCATCGAGCTTGCCCGTCAGGCACTGAAAAGCGGCGCGGGTCTCCGAGCATTATCACGGCTGCAGGCCGTATTCGGGCCGCCGCGCGCGGCTTGATAGCGGTGCGATAGCGGCCGCTGTGCGGGTCAGTAGCGTCGCAACACGCCAACAACGATGCCCTGGATTCGCACGTCGTCCTCGTGGACATACAGCGGTTCCATGGTCTCATTGGCTGGCTGCAGCCGAATGCGCCCGTCCCGCTCACGGTAGTAGCGCTTGACCGTGGCCGCGGAGCCGTCGAGCAGCGCGATGACCATTTCGCCATTGTCCGCAGACTGGCGCTCGTTGACGACCACGTAGTCGCCGTCTTCGATGTGATCCTCGATCATGGACTCTCCGCGCACCTTGAGCACGTAGTGGCTGCCATTGCGCCGCAGGAAACCATCCGGCACCGCCACACTCTCACTATACGAGAGCGCCTCGATTGGTGAACCGGCGGCGACCAACCCCATGAGCGGAAGCTCGACCGAACGCTGGAACACGTCGGACGGCAGAATCTCGATGGCTCGACTCTCGTTGTACGAGCGCTTGATGTAGCCTTTGCGCTCAAGATTGGTGAGGTGCTCATGCACCGTAGCCAGCGAGTTATAGTTGAACCGCGACGCGATTTCCTCGAAGCTCGGCGCGTAGCCGTTTTCCTCGGCGTAGCCGGTGAGGAAACTCAGGATCTCGCGTTGGCGCTTGGTGAGCGGCATGGCGGACTCCACTTTGTGGTGGTGGCGGGGAAGGGTGCCGAGCTGGTTGGTTTCCCGAATATGTTCCGAATCACGTTAACCGAACAGGGGCCGAAGTGCAAGCTGTTGATGGTAGCGGGCTGGAGTCCCCGGGCGCAGCCGTGTCCTGGATGCCACCCACAGGTACGCTTGGCCGGTTGGTGGCCGCCGCTTATGCTCGCGCACAGGACTCGGCGGGCGGTCTGCCGGCGATTCGCGAGCGCGTGGCGTCCCTACCCGCACCACCCGCCTTCGCGGATTCGCTCCGCCGGGATACGCTGAGTATCATCGCGGAAATCAAGCGTGCCTCGCCGTCCAAGGGAGACATCGCACCCGGCCTCGATGCCGTTTCACAGGCGCGGGCGTACGAGCGCGGTGGCGCCGCGGCGATCTCGGTGCTCACGGAGCCGGATCAGTTTGGCGGATCGCTCGATGACCTGACGGCGGTTGTCGGCGCGGTGCGCATCCCCGTGCTGCGCAAGGATTTCATTGTGCATGCGGTCCAGATCTGGGAGGCGCGGGTGAGCGGTGCGTCGGCCGTGCTGCTCATCGCGCGCGCCCTGTCGCCCGATCGACTGCAAGCGCTCTATGAGGTAGCGGTGGAAGCTGGTCTGGAAGTGCTCATCGAGGTGCGCGATCACCAGGAACTCGCACGTGCCATCGCCACCGGCGCCCGGGTGATTGGCGTGAACAACCGCAACCTCGAAACGCTCGTCATCGATCCGCACACAGCGCCCGGACTTGTGCCGTCGATCCCGCCCGATCGAATCGCCGTGGCGGAGAGCGGCATGTCGGCTATCGCCGACGCTTCGGCGGCGCAGTTGGCGGGCGCTGACGCGCTGCTCATCGGGTCGGCGATCTCTGCAGCCACCGATCCCGAGGGGGCGGTGCAGGCGTTCGCGACGCTCGCCCGACGTGCGCGCTGAGCCGCGGCCGGACGCGCTGCACAGCGTCCCGGAGATCAAGTTCTGCGGACTGATGCGCGCAAGTGACGTCGCGCTCGCCGAGTCGCTGGGTGCAAGCTTCGTTGGCGGAATTCTAGCCCGGGGGCCGCGGCTGTTGTGCGCGAGCGAATGGCGTGACGTGCTCGGTCTTCCGCGCGCAGGGATCGCACGCGTGGCTGTGCTCGGCGAGATGACGGCCGCCGACGTGGTCGCAGGATCACGCGCGCTCGGTGCCGACATCGCCCAGTGGCACGGTGATCCGGATCCCGACGAGGTAGCCGCCGTGGCCTCCAGCGGACTGCGCATCTGGCCCGTGTTGCGCGTCGACGGCCCGCGGCTTCCGGAAATCGCGTGGCCGCTCGGCCGCCACGCGGAAGCGTTGGTCCTCGATGCGAAGGTGACCGGCCAACTGGGCGGCACGGGTGTCGCACTCGATTGGGCGTCGCTGGCGGATGATGTCGCGCGCTGGCGCGCCGACTGTCCGACCGTCCGGCTGGTGCTCGCGGGCGGACTCACCGAACACAACGTCGCTCGTGCGATCACGCTGCTGTCGCCGGACGTAGTCGACGTATCTTCAGGAGTGGAACTCGCGCCGGGGATCAAGTCTCCCGAGCGGATGCGAGCGTTTGTCGACGCAGTACGAGGGCAGGGGTGACGATGACGACAGGTGCAATACTGGCCGAGCGGGAAGGCGACCGTTTCGGCGGCTTTGGCGGCCGTTACGTGCCGGAGACGCTCGTGCCGGCGCTGGATGCGCTGGACGCGGAGTTCGACGCCGCGATGAAGGACCCCGCCTTTCTCGCGGAGCTGAGCTCCATGCTTCGCGACTACGTGGGACGTCCGACGGCGCTCAGCACGGCGCCGCGGCTCTCCGAGCGCGTCGGCGCCCCCGTGTGGCTCAAGCGCGAGGACCTGAACCACACAGGCGCGCACAAGATCAACAACACGGTCGGCCAGGCGCTGCTGGCGCGTCGCATGGGCAAGAAGCGCATCATCGCCGAAACAGGCGCCGGGCAGCACGGCGTCGCGACGGCGACAATTTGTGCCCGGTTCGGCCTCGAGTGCGTCGTATACATGGGCGAGGAAGACATGCGACGGCAGTCGCTCAATGTCTTTCGCATGCGCCTGCTGGGCGCCACGGTCGTTCCGGTGAACGCTGGCACCCGCACTCTCAAGGACGCAACCAGCGAGGCGATTCGTGACTGGGTCACCACGGTCAATGAAAGTCATTACATCATCGGCTCCGTCGTGGGTCCGGCACCGTATCCGCGCATGGTGCGGGATTTTCAGCGCGTGATCAGTCGCGAAGCTCGCGCTCAGATGCTGGAGCGCGCCGGCCGGTTGCCCAAGACGGTCGTCGCCTGCGTGGGCGGTGGCTCGAATGCCATGGGCGCGTTCGCCGACTTTGTGGCCGATGCCGAGGTCGAGTTGGTCGGCGTCGAAGCGGCCGGCGAAGGACTCGGCACAGAACGTCATTCGGCATCGCTCACGAAGGGCACGCCGGGCGTGCTGCACGGCGCGCTCAGTTATCTGCTGCAGGATGCGTCAGGACAGGTACATCCGGCGCACTCAATTTCGGCTGGACTCGACTATCCCGGCGTGGGTCCCGAACACGCGTGGCTCAAGGACAGCGGGCGTGCCGAGTACGTGTCGGTCACCGACACCGAGGCCCTGTCGGGCGTGTCGGTGCTCAGCCGTTTGGAGGGCATCATCCCCGCACTCGAGACGGCGCACGCAGTCGCGTGGATCGTGCGTGAAGCGGGGCGGTGGGCGCCGGACGAGCCGGTGCTGCTCTGCGTGAGCGGACGCGGTGACAAGGATGTCGGTACGATGACCGAACACCTGCTGCCTTCGGTGTGAGCACCGCGACCAACGTACGCCCGGAGTTGGACGACGCGTCGGCGACGTTGGTCGAGGACGCCGTTCGTGCGTTGGTCAAGGCATTTCGCGCATGGCAGTTGTACTTGCCGAACAATCCAACACGCGAACGTGCCATCGCGACCGCGCGTGCCTGCCTTGTGGCCTGCTGGGAGGCACCGGTCGAACGCATCTGCCTTCAGGTGCGCGAAGCGGAGTTCGTCATGGACGGTCGCGTGATGCACCGCGAACTCGATCGCCCGTCCGACGGTGTACCGTGGATTCTCTACCG